>DGEB01000023.1:0-14606 GCA_002385735.1 Peptococcaceae bacterium UBA3937 | reverse complement strand
CTCAGCCACTTATACTTCTCCGAGTTGCCGGTTGATCCGGCCACCGGGCGCGGGACCGTGGACTTACTCGTGCCGCAGATCCTGCAGACCGCTTTACCCGAGCTGGCGGCAATCCTGATCCTGCTATTGGTTTTATCCGCTTCGATGTCCACCCTGTCTTCCCTGGTGCTGGTCTCCAGTTCCAGTATTACGATTGACCTTTTAAAAGGATATGTCCGTCCTCATATGGGCAAAAAAGAAGAACTGGGGGTCATGCGCAGTTTATGTCTGATTTTTATCGCCCTTTCGGCGATTCTGGCCTTGTTGAAGCCGGCCATTATCCTGACCTTGATGGCCTTGTCCTGGGGCACGGTGGCCGGGGTGTTCCTGGGCCCCTACCTGTGGGGCTTGTTCTGGCCGGGCACTACGAAGATGGGCGCCTGGGCAGGAGCGGTTACGGGGCTGTTAACCGGACTGGGTTTTGCCTGGTATCATAGCTTCGAGCCGACTTTTGTCACCATCGGCGGCGCTTTGGCCATGCTGCTTTCGGTGGCGGTTGTTCCGGCGGTAAGCTTGTTTACGGAAAGCTTTTCCCAGGAGCATTTGCAGAAGGTTTTTGTCAGGAGAACCGAGCAGATCTAAGGCATGGTTCTTAAAGAAACCAGCAGCCATAATAGTGAAGTGGAAAAAAGGAACCTCTGCCGCAGATCGGGCAGGAGGTTCTTTTCATTGTAAGAGGCAGATATTGTGAGAATAGGCGCCTAGAAAGGAAGTTTTCTTGACAGAGAGCATAAAGCAGTCTAATATAAAAATGTAATCATTGTAGTCTAACGACATGGTGAGCCTTATCTAAAAATGAAAAAGCTCACCTTTTTCTATTGAACTTCTTATTTACACTTGTTGCCAGGGAAAGAAACGGCTAATAGGTTTAGGAAGGAAGGGAATGTTTTGGAGAAGCAGGTACTGGTAATTATGGGCAGTGATTCCGATTGGCCGGTGATGAAAAAGGCCTTAGAAGTCTTGCGGAAATTTGGTGTGGGTTTTGAGGCGCGGGTAGCGTCCGCGCACCGGACCACGGAGCAAGCGCTGGAGCTTGCGAAAAAAGCCCATGAGGTCGGATACTCGGTCATTATTGCCGGAGCAGGAGCGGCGGCGCATCTACCGGGTGTCTTGGCTGCCGTTACCCCTTTGCCGGTGATTGGTGTCCCCATTAACGGGACAGCCTTGCAGGGCGTGGATGCTCTTTACGCGATGGTGCAAATGCCTTCGGGTATTCCGGTGGCTACCGTAGCGATTGACGGGGCAAAAAATGCGGCCTTATTGGCGGTTCAAATCCTGAGTGTAAAAGAAAACAAATTGCGCCAACAATTAATAGAATATAAAAGAAAAATGGCATCGGAAGTAAGCGAGAAAGACAAGAAAATTCAACAGTTGGTCGCAGAGTTGTAGCAAGGGGGTACGGAATGCCTTGAAAGAAAACTATTGGCGGGAAGTAGGGCTCTCCGACGAGGAGTACGCGCAAATCCGGGAGATTCTGCAACGGGAACCCAATCAACTGGAACTGGAGATGTTTGGGGCGATGTGGTCCGAACACTGCAGTTACAAAAATTCCCGAAACATCCTGAAAATGCTTCCTACTACCGGGCAACAAGTGCTGCAAGGACCCGGCGAAAATGCCGGCGTAGTTGATATAGGCGACGATCAGGCGATTGTTTTTAAGATTGAAAGCCGCAATCACCTTTCGGCGATTGAACCCTTTCAGGGGGCAGCGACCGCCGTAGGGGGGATTTTGCGCGATGTTTTTACGATGGGGGCAAGACCCATCGCGGTTCTTAATGCCTTGTATTTTGGCTCCCTAAAGAGCAAGGTAACCCGTGCGCGGGTCGCCAATGTGGTGGCCGGGCTGGCTACCTACGGCAACAACGTGCAGGTTCCCACCGTAGCTGGATTGGTTTTCTTTCACCCTTCCTATGAGAAAAACTGTCTGGTCAACGTAATGGGCGTTGGTCTGGTCAAACAGCAGGAGTTGGTAAAAGCCCAGGCCATAGGGGAAGGCAATCCCGTCATGCTGGTGGGCGCTTTTACGGGGAAAGATTTTGTTCGCGGGGCTTCTTTTGTGTCCGAAGCCTTTGGGGAGGCCTTGGCCGGAAAAAGAGAAGAGTTGGCCGTGGCCGACCCGACCATGGGGAAAATCCTTATGGAGGCCTGTTTGGAATTAATTAAAACGGGGAACGTGATCGGAATGCAGGATTTGGGGGCCGGCGGTCTGACCGGATCTTGCTGTGACATGGCCGCTCGGGGTGGCACCGGCATCGAAATTGAGGTCACGAAAGTGCCCTACCGGGAAAAAGAGATGGATACCGATCAAATCATGCTGGCGGAAACGCCGGAGCGGATGCTCATCGTGTTGCCCAAAGGGAAAGAGCGGGAAGCACAAAAGCTCTTTTTGAAATGGGGCATTGAAGCTGCGGTAATTGGCCGGGTGACGTCCGATGGTCTGATTACGGTAAAAGAAAAAGGAAAGATTGCGGCCCGGCTTCCGGTTTCGGCTTTGGTGGAGGACGTTCCCATTCAGGAACGGCAGGCCCGGGAACCGGAAGGGCTGGCGCAGGCGCAAGCTTATGATTTGGCTGCTTTGCCGGAAATGGAGGATTACGGCAAGGTCTTGTTGACTTTGTTAGGGGAGCCCACCATTGCCGGCAAGGAATGGATTTACGGCCATTTTGACCATCTTTTGGATATCGATACCATGATTCCTCCGGGGGATGACGCCGCGGTATTAAGGGTGATTGGCTACAACAAAGGAGTGGCCCTGACGGTGGACGGCAATTCCCGTTATGTTTACTTGGATCCCTACCGGGGCGGGCAGATTGCCGTGGCGGAAGCGGCCCGGAACATCGTTTGTTGCGGGGGCACGCCCTTGGCGGTAACGGACTGTCTTAATTTCGGTAATCCGGAAAACCCCGAGATTTACTGGCGTTTGAAAGAGGCGGTGGCGGGAATCGGGGATGCCTGTCGGGAATTTAACACCCCCGTGACCGGAGGAAATGTGAGTTTCAACAATGAAACCGAGGGGGAAGCGATTTATCCTACCCCCGTGATCGGCATGCTGGGTATCGTGCAGGATTTGGCCCATGTGACCACCATGGCCTTTAAACAGGAAGATGATTTAATTATCTTGTTAGGGAAGAATAAGGATGAACTGGGGGCCAGCAGTTATCTCAGCCTGATTCATGGGCTCGAAGCGGGCCGGCCGCCGGAATTGAATCTGGAGTTGGAAAAACAGGTGCAACAAGCGGCGGCTACCTTGATTCAGGAGAAGCTGGCTGTTTCTGCCCATGACTGTGCCGAAGGGGGGCTGGCAATAGCCCTGGCCGAGTGTTGCATTGCCGGGAAAATCGGGGCGGAAATCGCCTTGGTGGAGAATTTGCGTCCCAGCAGCCTCCTTTTCGGGGAAAGCCAGTCGCGGATCATTATTTCTATTCGGAAGGAGAAACTGGATTTAGTTTTGCAAAAATTGAATAATTGGCAGGTCCCTTTCAAGGTTTTAGGAAGTGTCGGCGGAGAACAACTACTCATTACCGGCTCCGGCTGGAAAATAAATCTAGGGTTGCGTGAAATGGAAGAAAAATATCGGGGGGCAATAGAATGCATAATCAACAATTCGTAGAGAGCAACGATGAATTAGTAAACTTCGGGTCGCCAGGGGTTCAAGGAAGTAAAGCTGATAAGCTGGTGGAAGCCTGCGGAGTCTTCGGGATTTTCGGCGAGGAATGCCAGGATGTGACCCGCTTAACTTATTATGCCTTATATGCCTTGCAGCACCGCGGACAGGAAGCCGCCGGCATTGCCGTAGCCGACGGGCAGGGAATTAAGGTGCACAAAGGACCTGGTTTGGTGTCCGATGTTTTTGACAGGCAAATCATCGCTTCTTTAAAAGGGAAAATCGCCATTGGGCATGTGCTCTATGCCAAGGAGGGGAAAACCCCGTCCATGAACGCCGAACCGCTGTTGTGTAATTACTTGCATGGTAGTTTGGCCATTGCCCACAACGGCTGCTTTACCAATGCCAAAGAATTAAAATCGAAGTTAGCCGGGAAGGGGTCCGTTTTTCAGGCGGGGATCGACTCGGAACTGCTGGCGAATTTGCTGGCTCATTACAATGGACAAGGGATCGTCGGAGCGCTCCAAAAGGCCATGCAGGAGATTATAGGGAGCTATGCCCTGGTAATCATGACCGATCGGGAATTAATCGGGGTGCGCGATCCTTACGGGAACCGGCCTTTATGTATTGGCAAGCTGGGGGATGCTTATCTCCTTTCTTCGGAATCATGCGCCTTTGAAGTCTTGGGGGCAGAACTGGTGCGGGATGTGGAGCCGGGGGAAATTGTGCTGATTAATGAAAAGGGGCTGCACTCCTTTCACTGCGATAACCACGTGGAACGGGCGCTTTGCGTTTTTGAGTTTATTTATTTTGCTCGTCCCGATTCGGATATTGACCGCATTAACGTGATGGAAGCACGCCGAGCCATGGGCCGGCAATTGGCGAAGGAAAAACCGGTGGATGTGGACCTGGTGATCCCGGTGCCTGATTCCGGGATTGCCGGTGGGCTGGGCTATGCCGAGGGCATCAACTGTGTCTTTGAGATGGGTTTAATTAAAAACCGCTATATTGCCCGGACCTTTATCCGGCCGGAACAAAGCGAGCGGGAAATCGGAGTGCGTTTAAAGCTGAATCCGGTCACCAAGCTGGTTAAAGGGAAAAAGGTCGGGATTGTGGATGATTCGATTGTCCGGGGGACAACGAGCAAAAAGATTGTCCAGATGCTCCGCAATAGTGGGGCCAAAGAGGTGCATATGTTAATTACTTCCCCACCGGTGATTGCCCCTTGTTATTACGGGATTGACACCTCGGAAAGAAACCAGTTAATTGCAGGGCAAAAATCATTAGAAGAAATCAGGGAGTACATCGGGGCGGACAGTCTTTCTTATCTTAGTCTGGAAGGATTATTCCATGCTTTAGGACAGCGCGGCGGTTTTTGCGCGGCCTGTCTGAACGACCAATATCCGATTGATATCCCTTCCGATCGGAAAGAAGAGGCCAAGGAGGAGAAGAAATGTCGGGCACAGCAAGATTGACTTATCAAGCAGCAGGGGTGAATATTGACAGCGGCAATGAAGCGGTAGAGTTGATCAAGCCTCTGGTGGAAAAAACAAAGCGGAAAGAGGTACTGGGAGGACTTGGTGGTTTTGGCGCGCTTTTTGCGCTGGATATGGAAAAATACCGGCAGCCTGTGCTCGTTTCCGGTACGGACGGTGTCGGGACCAAGCTGGCCGTTGCCCACCGCATGGGGAAGCACGACAGTATCGGCATTGATTGTGTGGCCATGTGCGTGAACGATATCCTGGTCTCCGGCGCGGAACCGCTGTTTTTCCTGGATTATTTGGCGGTGGGTAAGCTGGAGCCGCGTCAGGTCGCGGATATTGTAGCGGGCATCGCCGAAGGTTGCCATCAGGCCGGTTGTACCTTGATCGGTGGCGAAACGGCGGAGATGCCGGGCTTTTACCGCCCGGGCGAATATGACGTGGCGGGTTTTGCCGTTGGGGTGGTGGAGAAAGACGCCATTATTAACGGCCGGGAGATCCGACCGGGTGATGTGGTGGTGGGGCTCCCTTCCACCGGGCTTCATTCCAACGGCTTTTCCCTGGCCCGGAAAGTCTTTTTTGAGGTGTACGGGTGGGAGCCGGACCAGTATATTGAGGCGCTGGGTTGCACGCTGGGGGAAGAATTGCTGCGCCCGACACGCATCTATGTACCCTTAGTCCGGCAAATTCTGGAGGAATTCAAGATTAAAGGTATGGCGCATATTACCGGGGGCGGCCTTTTGGAGAACCCGCCGCGGATTCTGCCGGCGGATTGCCATATCGAAATCGAGCAAGGCTCCTGGCCCGAGTTGCCGGTTTTTAGGTTATTGGCTGAAGGCGGACCGGTGGAAAAGCAAGAGATGTTCAGAACCTTTAACATGGGTATTGGCTTTACTTTAATCCTGGCGGCTGAAGAAGGGGAACGGCTTTTGCAACGCCTAGGCGAACTGGGGGAAAAGGCCTATCGAATTGGCTCGGTTGTAGCCGGCGGACCCGGGGTCACCATAAGGGGGCCGAATAAATGAAGAAACTGCGGTTCGCGGTGCTGGCTTCCGGCCGCGGCTCTAATTTGCAGGCGATTTTGGATGCCTGCAAGGCCGGAACGATACATGGCGAAGTGGTGGTCGTGCTGAGTGACCATAAGGATGCCTTCGCGTTAGAACGAGCCCGGCGGGCGAACATTCCCGCTTTTTGGGTGAATCCTGCGGATTTTTCCGATAAGGCTCAATTTGAAGAAGGACTTTTGCGGATTATAGCCGAATTTAATGTTGACTATATAATTTTGGCCGGCTTTATGCGCATCTTTTCGCCAACCTTTATTCATGGCGCCCAGGTACCCATATTAAATATCCATCCCTCCTTATTGCCGGCTTTCGCCGGGCTTCATGCCCAGCGGCAGGCGGTGGAATACGGGGTGCGTTACAGCGGGTGCACCGTGCATTTTCTGGATGAGGGAGTGGATACGGGGCCGATTATCATGCAGGCCGTGGTCCCTGTTTATCAGGATGATACGGAAGATTCCCTTGCCGAGCGGATTCTTCGGGAGGAACACCGGATTTATCCGAAGGTGCTGCAACTTCTTGCGGAAGGGAGAGTATCTTGCCAGGGTAGAAAGGTAATAATTGCAGGGGAGGAAGAAAGACAGTGAGCAAATACGCCTTGATTAGTGTTTCGGATAAGACGGGTTTGGTCAATTTTGCCCAGGGATTGCAGGAGTTAGGTTATAGCATCATTTCTACCGGAGGAACGGCGAAGGTGTTGCAGGAAGCGGGGATCAAGGTTACGCCGGTGGCGGACCTGACCGGATTTCCGGAGATTCTGGATGGCCGGGTGAAGACCCTGCACCCTTTCATCCATGCAGGCATTTTGGCCCGGAACACCGAGGAACACTTGAAGCAACTGAGCGAATTGGGAATCAAGCCGCTTGATTTAGTGGTGGTCAATCTTTATCCTTTCCGGGAGACAATTGCCAAGGAGGGTGTGACCCTGGAAGAAGCCATTGAGAATATCGATATCGGTGGGCCGGCGATGGTGCGGGCAGCGGCCAAAAACTACGAACGGGTTACGGTGGTGGTCAATCCGGAGCGTTATACGGAAGTCTTGGGGCAATTGACCCATGATGGTGCCGTTAATCTCACGACCAGACAAAAGCTGGCCATGGAAGCCTTTACCCATACCGCCTCCTATGACCAGGCGATCAGCCTTTATTTAGACCGCACCTTGAGCGGGAAGGAATTCCCGGAACATTGGTTTATGGAAGGGGAAAAAATCCAAAAGCTGCGTTACGGGGAGAATCCCCACCAGCGGGCGGCTTTTTACGGATATCCGGGCAACCGGGAAGGGACTTTGGCCGGAGCCGAACAACTCCAGGGCAAGGAGCTTTCCTATAACAACCTGGTGGATTTGGAATCGGCGTGGAATATTGCCATCGAATTCGCCCAACCGGCCGCGGCGATTATCAAACATACGAATCCGTGCGGCGCTTCCATTGGGAAGGATTTGCGGGAGGCTTACGTGCGGGCGTATAATTCCGATCCCATTTCGGCTTTTGGCGGTATTGTGGGGTTAAACCGGGAGGTTGACCAGATGACGGCCGAGGAACTGAGCAAAACCTTTTTGGAAGCGATTATTGCCCCTTCCTTTACGGAGACCGCCCTGGAAATCCTCGGGAAGAAAACGAACCTCCGCCTGATTAAAATGGGCAAGAAAAAGCCCGCACGCAAAGAATACTGGATTGAACCGGTTAGTGGGGGTTTTTTGGTGCAGGAAAGAGATGAGTTGAAAGTATCGGCGGATACCCTGCGGATAGTGACCAGAAAAGAACCGACTCCGGAGCAAATGGAAGAATTGCTTTATGCCTGGCAAATTGTGAAACATGTGAAATCCAATGCCATTGTGATTACGAAGAACAAGCAAATCTTAGGAGTTGGGGCGGGACAGATGAACCGGGTCGGCGCGGCCAAAATCGCTTTAGACCAGGCGAAGGAGCAGGTGCGCGGCGCGGTGCTGGCTTCCGACGCCTTCTTCCCTTTTTCCGATACGGTAGAGCTGGCGGCAAGCCAGGGGATTGCCGCGATTATCCAGCCGGGCGGTTCCATTCGTGATGAGGATGTCATTACCCGGGCCAATGAATACGGGATCGCCATGGTCTTTACGGGGGTACGGCATTTTAAACACTAAACACTGCTCATCATTAATGAAGGATGAAGTGGCCGTTATCCGGTGGGGCGTGATATTTCCGTATTAGGGTAGGAAAGATACAAAAAGGCGAGAAAGATTCAAGAAAACAGGGGGAAAATCTGGTGGAAAGGTTAAAAGTGCTTGTGGTTGGCGGCGGAGGCCGTGAACATACGTTAGTCTGGAAAATCGCCCAAAGTCCTTTGGTGGAGAAGATTTACTGCGCGCCGGGGAATGCCGGGATCGCCTCCCTGGCCGAATGTGTAGCCTTGGCGGCCGAAAATTTAAACGGGATTGTGTCTTTCTGTCGGCAGGAAAAAATCAACCTGGTGGTGATTGGTCCGGAACTGCCCTTAACGCTGGGCTTGGTGGATAAACTTGAGGAAGCCGGGATCAAGGCTTTCGGGCCGAGCCGGCTGGCTGCGGAAATTGAAGGAAGCAAGGCCTTTGCCAAGGATTTAATGGCTCGTTACGGGATTCCGACGGCTCGCTACGGGGTTTTCGAGGAGGTGGAAGCCGCCTGTGCCTTTGCCCGGCAACTGCCCGGGCCATGGGTGGTGAAGGCGGATGGCCTGGCCGCCGGAAAAGGCGTGTTGATTTGCTCCAGCCTGGAGGAAACTGAGGCGCAGATTAAGAGTGTACTGGTGGATAAAGCTTTTGGCTCCGCCGGAGAAAAAGTCCTGATTGAGGAGTTTTTAGACGGCGAAGAACTTAGCCTGATGGCTTTTTGTGACGGTAAAACCGTGGTGCCCTTAGTCTCCGCCCAGGATCATAAGCGCGTTTATTCCGGGGACCGGGGGCCGAACACCGGCGGCATGGGAGCTTATTCGCCCGCTCCGGTAGCTACTCCGCAGTTGTGCGCGGAGATTGAGGAGACCGTTTTGAAGCCCACGGTTCGGGCGATGGCCCAGGAAGGGCGTCCTTTTAAAGGCATTCTCTATGCCGGTTTGATGATTACGAAAGACGGACCGCGGGTGTTGGAGTATAACGCCCGTTTTGGCGATCCGGAGACCCAGGTGGTTTTGCCGCGCTTAAAAACAGACCTGGTCAGGATTATGCTGGCGGTTGGTGAGGAAAAGCTGGAGAACATGGAGATAGAATGGAAAGATGAAGCCTGCGTAAGTGTGGTCATGGCTTCCGGCGGCTACCCCGGTCATTATAAAAAGGGCTTTCCCATTCAAGGTTTAGAGGATCTGCCGGGGGATTTGCTGGTATTTCACAGCGGAACCGCTTTCCAGGATGGGCAGATTGTTACCGCCGGAGGAAGGGTCTTGGCGGTTACGGCGTTGGGTAAAACTCTGCGCCAGGCGGTGGACCTTGCCTACAGTGGCGTGAAACAGATTTCTTTTGCGGGTGTCCATTATCGTGATGATATTGCGTATCGTGCCTTTAACCGGTAATGATCGCTGTTTAAAGAGGGCAACTCTGGAAAGAACGCGGGGCGCGCAAACGGCAAATCATGGATAAGGAGAACCTGAGCATAAAGAGGGGAGCAAAGCCTTATGCCAGAGAAAAAGGAGAAGTTTTCCAACATTCTGATTCGTTATCAATTATTCTTCTGTCTTTTGGCGGCAGCGCTTGCGGTCGCCGTGGCTACTGTTGCGACTTACCGCCAGTATAAAAGTGCTTACATGAACATTTTAGCCGAGATTAGGGACCAGCAAACGAAGTTGATGGAAGAATGGTTTAACGAGCGAGTGGAAGAGATTGCCCAGCTTTCGCAAAGCGTTGCGGTCAAAGAAAATAATTTTGAGCAGGTGAAAAACCTCTTTGCGGAACGCTTAAGCCATACTTCAACCTGTTTTGAAGACCTGGCTTTTGCCGACCGAAAAGGGAACGTTTTAGTTGCCGGGGCGTTGGAACAGCCGGAGGTTAATATTGCCGATCGGGAGTATTACAACTTAGCCCTGGAAGGGGAAAGCAATGTCAGCGAAATCTTGATTAGTAAACTAAACGGCAAATTTACGCTTGTGGTCTCCAGCCCGGTTGTTTCTGAGGAGGGCGAGATTAGCGGACTGGTGATCGGCACGGTAAACATCGAAAAATTAGAGCAAATGCTTTCTTTTTGGAATATTGGACAAACCGGTAGTCTTTATCTGCTGGATAGAAACGGGATCATGATTACCGATCCTTATACGACCCTTTGGCCCGTAGCCCACGGCACAGTCGATAAAACCGGCAAATACCGTTTTCAGTTGGACAGTGGGGCAATCCGGGAGCTTAAACTGGGTGAAAGCGGGTATGGAGATTACGACAGTTTTCAAGGCAATCGGGTGCTGGGAGCCTACCGGCAAATGGATAACTTCGCCTGGAGTATAGCGGTGGAAGTTGATAAAGCGGAAGTTGTGCAGCCTTTCCGGCAGAAGTTGTTGTTGAGTTTGCTTGTCATAGCGGGTATTTTTGCTTTGATGCTCTATCCTTTGCTCAAGTTCTATAGCCGCAAGCTCATGCTGCCTTTTGAACAAACCACGGCGCAAATTGCCCAGTATGCGGAAAATGCGGAGCAGGAAGGCGTTGTTTACCAAAAGGCGGAGGGAAGTCCCGGTTATCAGTACCAGGAAATTGCAGTTTTGAACCGTGCCTTGCAGAAACTGAGTGAGAAGATGAACGAACTGAATAACATGATGCGGGTACAGGCGCTGTATGATCCTTTGACCGGTCTGGCGAACCGGCGGCATTTCTTTGCCCGGGGTCAGGAAATAATTGAATTGGTGCGGCGCAAAGGTAGTTATTGTTCCTTAATCTATTTCGATATCGATGGATTCAAAAAGATTAATGACCGCTATGGGAACAATATCGGGGACCAGGTATTAATCTACATTGCCGAAGTATTAGGCAGGATTGCCCGCATCAGTGATGTGGCGGGAAGATTGGGCGGCGAAGAATTTGCGGTCATTTTGCCGGAAACCGATGAAAAGGGCGCCATGCAATTTGCGAGCCGCTTTAAAAAATATGTGGAGGAAATTCCGGTGGAGGCCGAGTACCAAAGCTTCTACATTACGATTAGCATTGGGGTGGCGACGGTGAAGCCTGACGGGAAGGAAAGGGAAAGCAGTACCAAGATGATGGAGGAACTGATTAACCAATCGGAAAAAGCCATGCTGAAAGCGAAAGAAAAAGGCGGAAACAGAGTTGAGCTGTTTAGCGTATGATATAGCGTACGATTTGGTATACCAAAAACTAACTCCGCATAATTCTTGCCGGAGTTAGTTTCCTGGTGTACAATGAGGATGTCCGGAGAGTGGGAATTTTGTTTACTAATGTCTAATGCAAAGGTCCGGGAGGTGATGCCGTAGAAAAGGAGCAGGAAAGTGACGTTACAAAACGAAAGATTTTTAGAAGAAGCGCCTGAACCGCGCTGGGACGGATTGATGCGTGGTTGACGAGGAGAGGGTTTATCGAAGGTCGGCGGGTGCCCTCCGGTGTAGTACCACCGTGAAAGATATCAAAAACCCGGAAGTAATTCCGGGGACAAAGGATATCGGGTACAAAGGGTTTTCTTGTGCCTAAATGAAGGCACAAAGGGCGCAAGGAAAAAGAGGATGTTTGGTGCATGACTATTTTGAATAATCAGTAAGGTAACACGAAACCGTGGAAGCAATCCGGGCATTCAATACTACAAAAAATTTTGGCAGAGTTCTTGTACCTGCTTAAGGGAGGCAGAACAGATTATGTGTGGAATAGTTGGCTACATAGGAACGAAAGAGGCCACTCCGCTTTTAGTGGACGGATTAAAAAAATTGGAATACAGAGGGTATGATTCGGCCGGCGTAGCCGTGCTGGAACAAATGCAGCGCCGGATCAGTGTCGTGAAAACAGTAGGAAAAATCACTAATTTGGAACACAAGCTGGCCGAGTGCATGCCGAAGGGTTGTGTGGGGATTGGCCATACGCGGTGGGCAACCCATGGGCGCCCCAGTGATGTTAATTCCCACCCCCACCAAGGTTGCTCCGCGGATTTTGCCGTGGTGCATAATGGGATTATCGAAAATTATCTGGAATTGAAAGAGTGGTTGGTGAAAGAGAGAGGGCACGAGTTCATGTCGGAGACGGATACGGAAGTTTTTGCCCACCTGTTGGAGGAATTTTACGAAGGTGATATTGTTAACGCTCTGCGTAAGACCTTGAGCAAAGTGCATGGGTCTTATGCGGTAGGTGTAGTAGCGGCGCAGGAGCCTGATAAATTGGTGGCCGCCCGGAAAGACAGCCCCTTAATTGTGGGGCTGGGGGAAGGGGAGAACTTTATCGCCTCGGATATTCCGGCTCTTTTGAATCACACCCGTGATGTTTGGTTCGTGGAAGACGGAGAAGTCGTTGTTTTAACGAAGGAAGGTGCGGCTATTCTCGATAAGCATGATCATGAGGTCAACCGTGGGGTTTTCCATGTGGATTGGGATGCGGAAGCAGCGGAAAAGGGCGGATTTGAACATTTCATGCTGAAGGAAATCTTTGAACAGCCGGAAGCGTTCCAAAAAACCTTGAGCGGCCGGATCCAGGAGGGCAAGGTCAGGCTGGATGAGCTGAATTTCACCACAGAAGATGTGGAACGGTGGGAGAAAGTCTTTATTGTGGCTTGTGGCACGGCTTATCATTCCGGCTTGATCGGTAAACCGTTAATTGAGGAATTCCTGCATATCCCGGTGGAAGTGGATATTGCTTCGGAGTTTCGTTACCGGAATCCTTTGCTGAACGAACGGACGCTGGCGGTATTTGTCAGTCAGTCGGGGGAAACCGCCGATACCTTGGCCGCGCTGCGTGAAGCCAAAGCCAAGGGCGCTACGACCCTGGCCATTACCAATGTGGTCGGAAGCAGTATCGCCAGGGAAGCCGATTATACTCTTTTCCTCTGGGCTGGGCCGGAGATCGCGGTGGCTTCTACCAAGGCTTATACCGCGATGTTGATTGCCCAGTATTTGTTGAGTGTTTATTTGGGGCAGGTGAAAGAAACGATTCCGGAGGATAAAGCCCGTGCTATTCTGGAAGCCTTGCGACAATTACCTGAAAAAGCGAAGCAATTGTTAGCCCAAAAAGAACTTTACCAACAATTGGCCCGGGACATTCGTGATGCCCAAAGCATTTTCTTCATCGGGCGGGGTTATGATTACAATCTGGCGATGGAAGGCGCTTTAAAGCTGAAGGAAATCTCCTATATTCATGCGGAAGCATATGCCGCCGGGGAACTGAAACACGGCACCTTAGCTTTGATTACGAAGGAAACGCCGGTGATTGCCCTGGCCTTGCAGAAGAACACCTATGAGAAGACGCTGAGCAATATTATGGAAGTAACCGCACGGGATGCGATGGTGATTGGACTGGCGGAAGAAGGCGATACGGAAATTGCCAAATGGGTCAGTCAAGCCATTTATATTCCTAAGATTGAAGACATTGTCAGTCCGGTGCTGGCGGTTATTCCCTTGCAACTGTTGGCCTATTATACTGCCGTAGAAAGAGGCTGCAATGTTGACCAGCCCCGCAATTTAGCTAAGTCGGTGACCGTGGAGTAGAACAAATAAATGTCTAAGCAAAACCCCGCAGTAAATGCAAGCGAAAATTACATTTGCTGCGGGTTTTTTATTTTGATAAGGTATAGAGAAAGGTAAAAAATTTGGTTGTAAGAGGGGTTAATGAAAGTGGTTTTATGGGGAATTTTCATAAGTGCGTTTATAATAGGCTTTTCGGGAGCGATGATGCCTGGACCGCTGCTTGGAGTGACCATTGACGGCAGTTTTAAAAAGGGATGGACGGCAGGCCCTTGGATCGTCTTAGGGCATGGAATTCTGGAATTAGTCTTAATTATCATCATGACCTTTGGGCTGAGCAGCTTTTTCTCCAATCCCACAGTGGCAGGATTGATCGGGTTATGCGGCGGCGCTTTTCTTGCCTGGATGGGTTATGGCATGATTAAAGCCGGAGTTAAGAAGACCGTTTCTTTGGAGAAGCAAAAAGCAGGGAACAGCGCCGGAATGAGGAATCTTGTCTTAGCGGGAGCGCTTGTAAGCGCTACCAATCCGTACTTTATTCTCTGGTGGGCGTCAACGGGAATGGAACAAATACGCCAGGCATATACTTTAGGGTTGATTGGCATTATATTCTTTTTTTCAGGCCACATTCTATCGGATTTTGTATGGTACACGGCAATATCCTCGGCTTTTTCCCGAGGAAAGAAACTAATCAGTGATCCCGTATATCATTGGATTATCATCTTGTTAGGCATATTTATTGTAGCGTTTTCAATTTATTTTATAGGCAGTGGCTGGAAGATGATCAAGGGATAAGGGCTCGTTGATAGTGTCAAGACACTGTAG
>DGEB01000050.1:18521-62864 GCA_002385735.1 Peptococcaceae bacterium UBA3937 | reverse complement strand
ACTATCACTACCATAAAATACATTCACAAAAAGGAGGCAATCATAATGTCTTGGGCTTACAATTTCAGTTGTTTGAAACATCCCGCAGCCAATACGATTAAACCTGATGGAAAACCTTTTGCCATAGATCCTAAAAAGGGATTTGATTTAAGAAAGGGATATGGAATTCCCGTTGACAGCGCTAAAGTGTCCAAAGCGAAATGTGTGAATGTCAAGGCCGACACTTTAGCCGATTGTGTGAACGAACCGGTTCCGATTGACGCTTTGTTGACCGGCGCCGTAGTAAAAGTGCCCATCGTTTTGGCGCAATTAAACCTGCAGATCAATGTGGATGCAATTATTGATTTGCCGGAGCCGGCTTTGGAAATCAAACAAGTAAGCAAAAACCTGAAGATCACCCAGTGCCTGCTGTTACAGGATACGAACATGCTCTTTATTAAAGGCTTCGTTCGTAAAAACATCGATTACTCCACGAAAGGCTGCTGTTTCAACAAAACCGGCGTCTGTGGCGATATCCGGCACTGCACGGTCGACGTCCCCGTCAGTTGCACCACCCCGGTTCTCTTCAACGGCATTGAGCCCCTTCCTCCGATTAGCGGTACATCTGAGGAATTCGCCTACTTTAAAGAACAAAAAATCTCCGGTCCGGATTTCTCGGAAAAATCAAAGCTGCTCTCCAGTGACATCACTGAATTCAACCAGATCAGCACGGAATACTACAACGAAATGCCTTACTGCGAACTGATTTCCAGCCGGATCGTCGAATTCAACGAATACCTTAATCCCACGGCACCTCATTCGTTAGTGCTTCCCTTTGAAGAAAAGGAATTCTGCAGTATCGAAGAAAAAATGGTGATTTTCCTGACCGTCAAGATTCTCCAGAACCGTCAGCTGGCCGTTCCTCCTTTAAGCAGCGGATTCGAATGCGGCAAACCAGTGTAATCTGATGTAATCCAGGATAATTGTTGAAGAAGCAACTAAAAGAACATTTCTTTAGTTGCTTCTTTCTGTTGGCCTGCTCATTGCTTTCCGTTACTATGCGTTACTTGATTATCACTTCTTCAGCAAGCCCAAAACACCCCGGACCAAGGCCCGTCCAAGCTGATAGCCAATGGACGACATCGCCGATTTGGCCATTCTTTCCATAGGGCTATCGGTATATCTTCTGGTCCTGCTTCCCCCAGCTTTTGGGGCCTTCCCGCGCTGCTTGCCGTCATCCTCTTCTTCCGTCTCCGCCCCTCTGGTAGCAGCACGGCTTAACAGCTCATAAGCCGACTCCCGGTCGATGGGCCGATCATATATGTTATAGAAAGGCGACTGTTGAATTAAAGCCGTCCGCTCCTGGGGCAGGATCGGTCCGATCTGGCTCCGGGGCGGCATAATAAAGGCCCTTTCCACCATCGACGGCCGCCCGTCTTCATCTAAAAAGGACACTAAGGCTTCCCCTACGGCTAATGCGGTGATCACCTCGGTCACCTTCAAAGCCGGGTTGGCCCGGAAAGTTTCGGCCACGGCCTTGACCGCCTTTTGGTCCCGCGGGGTAAAGGCCCGCAAGGCGTGTTGCACTCTGTTTCCTAACTGTCCCAGCACTTCCTGCGGAATATCCAGGGGATTTTGGCTGATAAAGTATACCCCCACCCCCTTGGAGCGAATTAATCTTACCACCTGTTCGATTTTATCCAGCAAGACCTTCGGTGCTTCGTCAAACAGCAGGTGCGCCTCATCAAAGAAGAACACAAACTTGGGTTGCGGTAAATCGCCCACCTCCGGCAAATTTTCAAAGAGCTCCGCCAACAGCCAGAGCAAAAATGTGGCGTAAACGGCCGGGGAACGAAGCAGTTCGTCGGCCGCCAGGATGTTAATATAACCCCGTCCGGCGGCATCTGTTTTAAGGAAATCCTGGATGTTTAAAGCCGGTTCCCCAAACAGGTTCTTCCCGCCCTGTTCCTCCAGACTTAATAAGGCTCTTTGAATAATGCCGATACTTTGTTTGGAGATGCTGCCGTATTTCGTCGTATACTGAGAAGCATTTTCGCCCACATAATTTAGCATCGCCTGTAAATCCTTCAGATCAAGGAGCAACAATCCCTGGTCATCGGCAATCTTGAAAACCACATGCAATACGCCGCTTTGGGTTTCATTAAGGTTTAAGAGCCGGGCCAAAAGCAAAGGCCCCATCTCTGAAACCGTTGTGCGCACGGGATGTCCCTGCCGCCCCCAAATATCCCAAAAAACCACCGGGAAGCCGGAAAAAGCGAAAGTGTCGGCCAGCCCTAACTGCTGCAGCCGCTTTTCCACGTGGAGATTGCCTCCCCCCGCTTTGCTTAGCCCGGCCAGGTCCCCTTTCACATCGGCTAAAAAGACCGGAACCCCAATAGAACTGAAAGCTTCCGCCAATACCTGCAGCGTAACCGTCTTGCCCGTGCCGGTAGCCCCGGCAATCAGGCCATGACGATTGGCCATTTTCGGCAATAAAGAAAGCTCTTTTTCATTATTCTTGGCCACAAGCAACCGTTGAAGCGTAGCGCCCATTTTATTCCTCCCTGCATAACCAAACTCTGTTTTACACCCTTATATTCCACATAAAAAAAAGAACTCCTACCGCTGATGGAATAATTTTGGCAAAACAGCGCAAAATATCTCAAAGAAAATAAATTTTAGGAGAAAGGAAGGAAGAAATGAACAACCAACAACATATTCACTGCATTGTTGAAGACTGTCACTATTATTCAACAGGGAACAAATGCTCGGCCAAAGAAATCCTTGTGGCCACCGACCAGTTTGGCCAGACCCAGCCGGACCGGGTTGATTGTGAAATGGCCACCGAATTAACACCACAAAAGGCCGGCACTTGCATGAAAACCTGCTGCAAAACTTATGTTCCCAAAGGCTCTCCCAAGCTGAACGATGATTCGGTGACAAAACTATAATTCGCCCTTTGATCTGGCCAATACGTAGCAAGGGTTGTGGCAAGGAAGCCTTTTCATTGTTTCCATTGTCAACAACCTTCTCTTATTTTTTCGGCTCCTTCAGAAAAACAAATCCTCCCAAGGTGGAATGTGTTATAATATAATTCGTATGATTAATGCGCCAGGAACGAATTGTTTTTAGCAAATTAAATAATTGTCGGTAAGGAGGTGATTAAATGACCAAACGCTGGTTAACCGCATTGCTGGTTCTCCTTTTATCCTGCTCTTTACTGGTGGGCTGCAACTTATTTAAAAAAGGCCCCAACGCTCAGGACACACCGCCCCAGGATAACGGGACACAAACGCAGGAAGACATGGAGCAAACAGGCAGCGGCATCTATCAAGGTCAAATCGACAGCAATTCCGTGGAAATTGAGATTAATGAAAACGGGAATAAAGTACCGCGAGCATTTCAGCTTTCTGACGAATTGAAAGCGAAGCTGGCCGAATCCGATTTGAATACCGGCGACAACATCACGTTTACTTACGAAGTGCCAGATGTAGGCCAACCCATTCTGAAAGAGATTAAAAAAGAGCTATAGACGTAAGCTTTTCTTACGTCTATTCTTTTATAGAGCAACTCTAAAACTTACGGAGGTACAAGCCATGCCAACACAAGCAAGGATTTTGAAAATGATCAATTACATAATGAATTGCCTGACCCGGCACGCAAGAAACAAAAAGATTCGGAACACAACAAATCTACATAACACAACAAATCTACGCAACAAAACACCCCGTCACGGCATCAGTGGCCTTGCCGGCTTTCTGCTGTTTTTCGCTTCCCTATCCCTCATGTTGACACTCCCTTCCGCCCCCGCTTGGGCCCAAACCAGCTCCCCGGTGACCGTATTCATCGACGGGCTGCCGCTGGAATTCGACGTCCCTCCCCTCATTAAGGAAGGACGGACCCTGGTGCCTTTCCGCGCCATTGCCGAAGGTTTAAGGATTCAGGTGGATTGGAATGAAACAACCCAAACTGTGACCGGTAAAACGGCTACCCAAACCCTCCTTTTGAAGATTGGCGACCATACCGCTTATCTGAACGGACAAGCCCTGAGCCTGGATGTGCCGCCGGAAATCAACAACGCGCGGACCCTGATCCCGCTAAGGGTGTTCAGTGAAACTTTAGGTTTTACCGTGGACTGGCTGGAGCACGAACGCACCATTAAAATCTTTTCCCCACCGTCCCACATGCCGGTTACCGGTTTTTACGCCTTAGGCAGCAGTGAAACCAGCAGTTGGAAAAACCTCTTTGGTACAGAATTCCCGCAGGCGGGTGTAGGAAATACCAAAAACGTCAGTAAGCTGGCCTTAGGCTGGTACTCCCTGGACGAAAAGGGCGCGCTGCTCACCAAAAGCACCACCGGCTGGCAAAGACCCGGCGGCTGGGAAACCGTGCTGGACGCGGCGGAACGCTATCATTTGCAGACCGAAATGGTTGTCCATATGACCGACCAAAACGGGTCCCTTCGCAAACTCATCGCCGATCCGGCCGCTACCGCCCAGGCGGTTGCAAACATTGCCGCCGAAGCGGGGCTTTACGACGGGGTCAACCTGGATTTGGAGGGCTTGGGCTGGCAGGAACAAGGGGAAACCCTGGCCGCTACCCGGGCCGACTTTACCAACTTCGTCAAGCTCCTTTATCAGAAGCTGCAAGCGAATCAAACCAAAAAAGCCACTCTCACCTTAACCCTCCATGCCCCGAACAGCGCCTATCCCGGCTATGATTACCAAGCCCTGGCTAACTGGTGTGATGAAATCATCATCATGGCCTATGATTACGGCCCGAAGCCGGAACCCCTCCCCCTGGTGCAAGGGGCCATCGAAAGCGCCCTCCGGATGGTACCGGCCCATAAACTCCTCCTGGGAATTTCCCTGCCCAGTGAAAGGGCGGAAAGCCTCCAGCAGAAAATCGGCCTGGCCAAACGGTATGGCCTCAAAGGAATTGCCCTTTGGCGCCTGGGGCTCGTGAGCCCGGAAATGTGGTCCGTCTTGGAAAGAAGGTAAAGCGGATATACTATTAGGGCATACTTAAGTCTGAGGGGGTGACTTTTTGAAAGAGCCAAGTGCGCTGATGAACGAAGATGGGCAAAAGCTGTTGTCCCTCGAGGAAGCCTTAACCATGAACCGCCAGGAACTGCGGGAAAACTGCGCTCGCTATCTTAACCCCGGCCTGGTGGAAGTGCTCAGCCTTTTGAATTTTGACCGGCTTTTTGTCAAAGCAGAGGGCTGCTCCCTCTGGGATGAGGAAGGAAAGCAATATTTAGATTGCCTGGGCGGATACGGGGCGTTAAATTTGGGGCACAATCCACCGGAGATCCTCGCTGCCCTTACGAAGGTACGGCAGCGTCCTAATTTGCTGCAAGCCGCCTTAAACCCCTTAGCGGCCGCCCTGGCCGCCAATCTGGCCGCCGTTGCTCCCGGTGACTTAAGCCGCGTCTTTTTCTGTAACAGCGGAACGGAAGCCGTGGAAGGTGCCCTGAAGCTTGCCCGGGCCCATCAGCCGGACAAGAAGAAAATCATCTACTGCCAAAATTCTTTCCATGGCAAAAGCTGCGGCTCCCTTTCGGTCACCGGCCGGGAAAAATACCAAAGGCCCTTTCGTCCCTTGTTGCCCGATTGTGTCATGATCCCCTTCGGGGATTTGGCCGCCCTGGAACAAGCTTTGGCCGACGAAAACGCCGCCGCCTTTATCGTGGAACCCATCCAGGGCGAAGGCGGCGTTAACGTGCTCCCGCCGGACTACCTGTACGAAGCTCACCGTCTTTGCCAAAAGGCCTGCTGTTTGCTGATTTTGGACGAGGTGCAAACCGGCTTAGGCCGGACCGGCACCCTTTTTGCGGCCGAATACGAAAAGGTCGTCCCGGATATCCTTTGCCTGGCCAAAGCCTTAGGCGGCGGCGTCATGCCCATCGGGGCTTTCATCACCCGCCCCGGGCTTTGGGACAAGGTGTTTTACGGTAAAGATAAGTACGCCCTGCATACCTCCACCTTCGGCGGCAATTCCCTGGCCATGGCGGCAGGGCTAACCACCCTGGATACCATCATCAAAAACAGGCTGCCGAAGCAAGCCATGGAAAAAGGCCGTTATCTAACGGCCAAACTGAACGAACTCAAAACGAAGCACAAACTCATCAGGGAAATCCGGGGCCGCGGTTTATTAATCGGCCTGGAGTTTCACCAGCCGGTACAAGGACTCCTCAATAAACTCTCCGGCGGCACTATCAACAAGCTGGCCGAGGAGTATTTCGCCTCCCTCATTGCCGGCGAACTGCTGAACAAACACCGGATTCTGACCGCCTATACCCTGAATAATCCTAACGTGATCCGCATCGAGCCGCCTCTGATTATTGATTATCCTTCTTTAGACCGGATCGTGGATGCCCTGGACAAAATATTAGCACGTAACTTTACCGGGATTACCCTGGACAGTTTACGTGCTGTGCTGCAGAACAAAATCTCCAACAAATAGACCCGTAACAAAGCGTCCCTTCGATAAGAGCCTTCGCTAAGGCCCTTAAATACCGAGAATATCTTCAATCTCCTGCTTGATTTCCCCTGTGGCGCAGACCCGCTTATGCCGCACCGGCTGCCGTTTTAACTCGCTTAAAGCCGGATGAACCGGTATACCGGTGCTTACACTGAGTTTGCGCAACAAGTCAAATTCATTATCAAACTCCTGCTCAAACTCCTTGTTTTCCCCGGAGGCTCTTGCCCCGGGTTCTTTTTTGCCTGCGTCTTTTAATTCCCTGATGGCTTCCCACACACTGGAGGCAAACTTAAAGGGGCTCGCCGTTGCATCTAAAACGGTGACGGTCTGGTCGGCGGTTTCGGCCTGGTACTGCCGGTAAACCTTCATGCCAACCGCAGTATGGGTATCCAACAGATAGCCCTTTTCCGCAAAAGTCTCCTTAATGGTGGCCAGGGTTTCCTGTTCATCGGCCCAACCGGCCCACAGAACCTGCCTCATCTCTTCCTGCACCTTTACGTTCACCGTGAAAGTGCCCTTCTCCTGCAGTTCCTTCATCCATTGGGCAATCAAGTCCCCGCGGCGGCCGGTGATTTCAAACAGGAAGCGCTCCAGGTTGCTGGAAATGAGGATGTCCATGGAGGGGCTGTTGGTCCGCTTAAAGGGCCTGTTCTTTTCGTACCGGCCGGTCCGGAAGAAATCGGTCAGGACCTTGTTTTCGTTGGAGGCGCAAATCAGTTTGTGCACGGGCACCCCCATCCGACCCGCATACCAGGCCGCGAGAATATTACCGAAATTGCCGGTGGGCACCACAAAATTCACCTGCTCGCCGGGCTGAATCCTTCCTTTCGCCAGAAGCTTGGCATAAGTATAAACATAATAGACAATTTGGGGTAAAAGCCGCCCCCAGTTAATGGAGTTGGCGGAAGACAAGGCCATCCCTTTTTCGGCTAAAACACGGCGGAAAGCCTCATCGCCGAAAATGGCTTTGACCGCATTCTGGCAATCGTCAAAATTCCCTTTGACCCCCACCACATAGGTATTGTTTCCCCCGGTGGTGAGCATTTGTCGCTCCTGCACCTTGCTAACCCCACCATAAGGATAGAAACAAATGATTTTTAAACCCGGCACATCCTTAAAGCCTTCTAAAGCCGCTTTTCCGGTGTCGCCGGAGGTGGCCACCAGGATGACGATTTCCTGCTGCACCTTTAGATTCTTTAAAGCCTGGGCAAACAGAAGCGGCATCAGTTGCAGGGCCAGATCCTTGAAGGCGGCCGTAGGGCCATGCCACAGTTCCAGCACATAAAGCCGGTCCGTCAGTTGATGAAGGGGCGTGATTTCCTGCTTATCAAAATTCGGCCCATAAGCCTGGTTCACGCAAGCAGCAATGGCTTCCGCCGAAAAGTCTTCCAAATAGAGGCCGAGGATTTTGCGGGCGGTCTCCTGATAAGTCCCTTCCCCCATGGCCTGAAGGTCCTTTAAAGATAACCGGGGGAGCCGCTGGGGTACAAAAAGCCCCCCTGCCGGCACCATCCCTAACTTAATCGCTTCCGACGCCACAACGGCGGAATAATTATCTCTCGTACTTATATACATAACGAATCTCCCTATCTCTTTAATTTTTCTTAAAGTTCTCTTTCCGATCGCCTTCCGATCTGCGGACGGCGATATATATAAGCAGCAAGCGATCGGCAAAGATATTGATACATCTTTTTCATAGGAGATATTGTATCACACTTTCTTTTTATAAGGAATGTCTAAAAGATCCGGCACGGTCACAAACTTATAGCCCTCTTTTTTTAAGGTTTTGATGATATCCTTCAGGGCCGCTACCGAGCCGGTCAGGTTTTCTTCTTCGCTACCGGAAGAATGTTGCAGGATAATGCTGCCTTCTTTGACGTTTTCGAGAATATTGGATTTGACCTGTTCCGCTGTGAGGCTTTTCCAATCCAGCGAATCAACATTCCAGGCAATGATTTTCACCTTCAGCTTGCTGATTTCCCGTACCTTTTCCGGGTCCAAAGAACCGTAAGGGGAGCGGAACAGTGCCGGACGGTAGCCGGCCAGGGTCTTGATGACGTTTTCACAATCCCTTATTTCTTTTACGGTTTCCTTGTTGCTTAACTTAACAATGTTCGGATGGGTCATCGTATGGTTGCCGATGACGTGCCCTTCCTTCACCATTCTTTTTACAACATCCGGAAACAGCTTGACCCTTTCCCCGATTAAAAAGAAGGTGGCTTTTACCTTGTGTTCACGGAGAATATCGAGAATTTGGGGGGTGTAGACCGAATCCGGCCCATCATCAAAAGTCAAAGCTACTTTTTTCTCATCAGGAGGTCCCTGCCGGTAAAAGAGGTCCGGGAACTGGGAAACCAGATCGACAATTTCCCGTTGCGGAAAACCCCGGTTGTCCCTTTCCGAACCCCCTTTTAATTCAAACTTGCCCTCTAACTCCTTGGGGTCCGGCGTGTTTTCGCCCGGGCGCAGGTCCGGTTTGTTAGGAACAAACCTTAATTCATACTCGCTAAAAAAGGCTCCTAAGAAAGCTATGAACAGGAATGCGGCCAGTACAATGACAGTTCTCTTTTTGCTCATGAAAATCACCTCATTTTAGGGTGACCCAAAGCGCCAAAACTTATTACATGCTCTCTTCCTCCCTGTAGTTTCCTCTTTCGATGCGCACCACCCAAAACAGCCCAATAAAAAAACGGGCGTAGTAGAACGCTATTCTACTGCGCCCAAATGTATTAAGAAAACCCGAACTTCCTAAAGGCGGGCAGTTTTAGGTCATGCCCAGGACTAAATTCAGCAACCTTCTTTGCAATGGGCAACTTCCCTGAGCATCCAATGCCTTGTAAACAAATTTATCCCCCCTCCTTGTTGGCCTAAGTACATCACACACTATTAACTATATGTAAATTAACTTGACCATAGTCTTCAATTTTTAGCAAGCTGCAGTTCTATTCAAACAAAATTTGCAACAACAGTTTTTTCAGTTGGATAAATTCTTCGCTTACCAAGACATGGCGCTTCCGGGGT
Organism: Peptococcaceae bacterium UBA3937; assembly: GCA_002385735.1. Classification (GTDB taxonomy): domain Bacteria; phylum Bacillota; class Peptococcia; order DRI-13; family DTU073; genus UBA3937. The sequence continues at coordinate 53,381 of DGEB01000050.1, read as the reverse complement.
CGCGGAAGAGCGACCGTCAAAGAATATTTCACCTTAGCCGGACAAGCACTCAAAACATAAATCCGGTCGGAGAGAAACAAGGCCTCTTCAATATCATGCGTAATAAAGAGAATCGTGGGATGATATTTACTCCAGATTGACATGAGCCATTCATGCATTTCGCTTTTGGTATAGGCGTCCAAAGCGCCGAAAGGCTCATCCAAGAGGAGGATTTCTTTATTGGCAAGCATCGTCCGTAAAAAAGCCGCCCTTTGCCGCATCCCGCCGGACAAGACATGGGGGTACCTGTCTTCATAAGCCGCCAGATTAAACTCCGCCAACAGGGTACGGGCTTTTTCCCGGGCTTTTTTCCGGGGAATCCCTTGAATTTCCATCCCTAAAATACAGTTCTCTAAAATAGTTCGCCAAGGAAATAATAAATCCTTCTGCAACATGTAAGATACATGTCCTCTTTCTCCGGTAATATCCTTCCCTTCCAGGAGGATGGCTCCCCGGTCCGGCTTTTCCAGGCCGCTGATCAGGTTAAACAAGGTGGTTTTCCCACAGCCACTCGGGCCTAAAATGCTGACAAATTCACCCCGCTTTACCTGCAGGGAAATATCGTCAAGGGTGGGCAGTACCGTCGGTGTTTCCGGCATTGCCCCTTCATCAGTTCTTTCAGCCGTTTTTGTATTGAGGTAATATGTTTTGGTAAGATTATGAATTTCCAGCATTTAGGACCTTCCTCCCCTTCCAGCTTGCAAATTGAAGAGCCCCCTTTTTCCGCCTAAAAAACGGCTTGCCTGCAGTAAAGCGCGCTGCCTACGCGCTGTTAGTATCCGCGCTATCAGCCCTGTCCGGGTAAAAACCTGTTGGTAAAGGCCTTGTTGGTGTCAACTTCTTTTTGCAGCAGCTTCTTTTCCAGCATCCAGGCGGCATAATTTGCCCATACTTTTCCATCCTGCCAGCCCCAGTAGGGCGCATCGGCCTTATACTGGTCTTTAAGCCATTTCTGACTGGCGATTACTAACTCCCGGTCCAGTTCCGGAGCCGCCTTCAACAGGATTTCCGCCGACCCTTCCGGATCATTGATGCAATCCTGGTAACCTTTACCGGTTGCCGCCAAGAACTTCCACACCAGGTCGGGTTTTTCCGCAATCATCTTTTCGCTGGTGATTAAAACCGGGGTGTAGTAATCAAAAGCCGGTTCAACCTCATTTAACATAATCACATTCAGGGGCACACCCTCAAGCTCGGCCCGAATACCTTCCCACCCCTGGTAAATCCAGTAGAAATCCACTTCTTTCCCGAGCACGGTCAGAAAATCCACATAGCCGGTGTCGATGTATTTAATGGTCTCCGGATTGCCGCCGTCTTTGGTGACAATCGCATCAATAACGGCCTTTTCCGCTTCCGAGCCCCAGTAAGCATACCGTTTTCCTTCCAAATCACGGGGTCTGGTGATGTTCGCTTCCTTCAACGAGGCCAAACCCGAAGTGTTATGTTGGATAATGGCGGCAATCGATACCAAGGGGATCTCCGCAGCCCGGGCATAGGTGACGTTTTCCTGGAAGCTGACACCAAAATCGGCTGTCCCGGCCGCCACCATTTGGTCCGGCGCCACCTCCCCCGCCTGCAGGATTTCTACATCCAAGCCCTGCTCCCGGTAATAACCTTTATCAAGGGCCACATACAAGCCGGTATGATTGGTATTGGGCGTCCAGTCCAAAATCACCTTTACTTGCGGCAAGGGCCGTACTTTTTGCGCTTGTTCACCCGTCGGGTCTTCCTGCCGGCCACAGCCCGCCAAAGTCAGCAGAGTCAAAAGCAGGATTAAGCCGATGCTGATGATTTTTTTACTCGTGTTTCTACTTAAAATTTTTCGTTTCACTTTCACCACTCCTTAGTAATATTTTTCCCATTATTTCTGGTAATACCAGGGCATCACGATTCTTGCCACCAGATTAACCAGGCCAAAAAAGGCCAGGCTCAGGACGGTGATGACGACAATGGAGCCAAAAACCTGGGCCGTCTGAAAGGAATTCATCGACCGGGTCATGTAAACCCCAAGCCCCTGGGAAGCCCCCAGCCACTCGCCGATGACCGCGCCCATGACGCTATAGGTCACGGCAATCTTCAAGCCAGCGAAAAAGGAGGGTAAAGCACCCGGGAAGCTGACTTTTTCTAAGATTTGCCGGCGGGAAGCCCCCATGGCCTGAAGCAATTTGATAATATCCTGGTCCACCGCCGCGAAGCCTTCCACCAGGCTGACCGTGATGGGAAAGAAGCAAACCAGGGTCACCACCAGCAATTTGGGCAAGATCCCATAACCAAACCAGATAATAAATAAAGGGGCAACCGCCATGATCGGAATGGTCTGGGAAATCACGACAAGAGGATATAAAGCCTGTTTGACCAGGGGGAAAATTCCCATGAAAACCGCCAGCACTATCCCCAGTGCCACTGCCAGCAAAAAGCCCAGGACCACCTCCCGCACCGTCTGCAGGCTATGTTCCCATAATAACGCGGAAGTATCAATAATCGACTTGATAATACTGCTCGGTGCCGGAAGAATATACTCAGGAACGATCCCCAGCTTTACGACAATTTCCCAGACGCACAGCAAGAAAAGCATAAACGCTGCTGTTGCCCAATATTTTCTCATGATCACCGGCATCGCTGTTTCCCTCCTTTTCTTCGCTTCATCCCGGCCCTGACTGCTGCTACCAACACTGCTCCTCAGAACACAAAAACCGCCTCCCGGAAAAGGTAGGCGGCTGCATCTTCATTCATACGCTCTTCCTCCCTCCGCTGGTATTATCCAGATCAGGTTAAGGGTCGGCATACACAATGCCCTCTCAGCCAGTAACTCTAGCTCCCCTGTCTAAGCTTCTCCCATCAACCTTCGATTTTAATTATTAACAAGCTTATCACATCAAAAATGCCCTGTCAACGGGGCTTTACACCGTTAATTACCCCAATTATCAAAAAAACTGCCACCACTTTCTTTGATAAAACGGCGAAGCCCCCGCGGCAGCCTTTTGTCCAAAACTGCTGTTTAAAGGCAGTAGCTCCAGGATCTCTTCCTCCCCGAGAAATTTTCTGGTTAGAGCGGTAATACTGGGCAATAATAAGGCCACTTCCCCCGCATAATCAATAATCAGCAGGTAATAAGGCTTGGGGTCGCCTTCTCTTTGGGCCGCAAAAAGAAAGGCTTTTTGCACCCCTTTCTTCTTACGGAAAAACTTGCGCAGGGCGTTGAGCATTGCTTCCGGGCATCCATCCGGCGGGGTCAGTAAAATCTTTCGATCATGCTGGGCAAAAAGCTCAGCTCTGACTTTTGAAAAGCACTGCATAATCTCGGGAGTGAGGACGAAGTTTTGACCATATGGATTAATGGCAAAACCACTGATTTCATCTCCTTCCTGGAAGACCAGCCCTTTTAAATCATCATAACCGGCAATGACGGTTTGTTCGGACTGTTTTGACCATTTCCGCAATTCATCCCAGTCGGTAAATGCGATAAAAAAAGCTTCGTTCCGGTCATTAATCAGGGTTTTAAAATGGAGCGTGGACCCCGGACACAAAACACCGTTTTCTATCTTCCCTTCCAGGATAACGGGCACCAAAAACTCAGCCTGGATGATTTCGTTAATCAGCAGGATTTCGTTCTGCTTCGTTTTTTCCAGGATAAACTTGTTCATGATGTCCACTAACCTGGGATTGCTTACCGGACGGTTTTCATTAAAAACCAAGTTCTCACCCCGCTATTTCTTTGGCTTCGTCCACTATGGCCGCAACATAACGGGCGGTCGTCACCAAATCGTCGATTTTAATAAACTCTTCTTTGGTATGGACCTTGCTCATTCCAATCGCCAAATTCACCGTTTTGATGCCCCGGTGATTAAAATAATTGGCGTCACTGCCGCCGCCCGAGGTAATTACCTGGGGCTGCAGACCAAGATTGCATGCTGCCTGTTTCGCCAACTGCACCACCGTCTCGTTTTCATCAAGACGGAAGGTCGGATAGCGCCGTTCGATTTTTGTTTCCAAACGGGCCCCCATGGCTCGGCAAGCTTCCTGCAAACAGTTCAGCATATGAGTGATTTGTTGCTGGAGCTTTTCTTCGTTCAAACTACGCGCTTCGCCCTTAATCTTAACCTTATCACAAACAATGTTCGTAGCCAGCCCTCCTTTAATTACGCCTATATTCGCGGTGGTCTCTTCATCAATCCGCAATAAATTCATATTGTTAATGGCTCTGGCGGCCACCTGAATGGCACTGACTCCTTCCTCGGGATTGATTCCGGCATGACTGGCCTTGCCATAAATCGTAGCATAAATATCATCGTGAGCCGGAGCTTGGCAAATGATGGCTCCCGGCTCGCCGTCCGCATCCAAAACAAAGCCCATCTTGGCTTGCACCAAACTGTAGTCTAAATAACGCGAGCCCCATAAGCCGGTTTCTTCGCCAATCGTGAACAGGAATTCCACATCACCGTGGGGCCGGTTTTCCTCTTTCAGATGACGGATTAGTTCCACCAAAGCGGCAATACCGGCCTTGTCATCACCGCCTAAAACGGTGGAGCCGCTGCTGAAAATTGCTCCGTCCCTAATCTGAGGCTCTACCCCTTCCCCGGGAGCAACCGTATCCATATGTGCTGAAAACAGAATTACCGGAGCACTGGCCACATTCCCTTTCAATCTTGCCAGGATGTTTCCTGCATCTGAGCCGACAACTTGTCCCACTTGTTCATCTACTACTACCTCCAACCCAAGTTCCTGCAACAAAGCTTGCAGATAAGCAGCGAACTTTCCCTCTTTCTTACTTGGGCTGTCGATCTTCACCATTTCAACAAATTCATTAACAAGTCGGTCCTGCCTAATCATAAAATTAAAACCCCCTAAAAGCAGTTGTTTAATTTTGTACATATTCCATCACTATATATTACTATATCACTTAAGTAGCTTTTTTTCCTGCATTGTTTTCCTTATTCTTCTAGCAGTTTTTCTGTCCCTTTTATTACAAATTTTACTTGACACAAATCTTGCCGGCCGCATATAATAAATATAATTTTAAACTGGAAAAAGTGATGCGGAAGAAAAGTAACCTAAAGGATCCCTCCAGGGAGAGAATGTCAGCGACTGGAAGCATTCTCAGGCGAGAATTTAGGCGAAGTTCCCTTCCAAACTGTTCGGGTGAGCAACAGAAATGTTAGTAGTCCGAACCGGAAACTTCCACCGTTAAAAGGAAGGGGGTATCGGCTGGTCCTGTACCCTGGGCTTGAGCGGGTAAACCTAAAGCAGAGCTAACCAGGCTGTTTCTATATCTATTCGCAGCAGAAGGCGCTTTTGATGGTTTGCCAAGCAGGGTGGTAACGCGGAAGTAAACCTTTCGTCCCTATCGGGATGAAAGGTTTTTTTATTTCCCAAACTACACAAGAATCAACCAGAAAGAAGCAAAATATAACAGACAACTTTTTTGGGAAAAGCAACAATAAAGGCGCCGCCGGAAAAAGACGCAAACGAGCATCAGGAAAGAAGCTGGTTTATATAAAAAGGAGGTAATGAAAATGATTGTGGTCATGAAGAAAAATGCTTGCAAAGAAGAGATCAACAGAGTTTCGGCACAATTACAGGAGGCCGGTTTCCATTGTCACTTGGTGGTGGGAACCGAAAAAACCATCATCGGAGCGGTGGGCGACAAGTCAAGGCTCTTGAATATCCCCCTCGAAGCCCTGCCTTGCGTGGAAAAAGTAATCCCCATTCTTGCTCCCTACAAATTGGCCAGCCGGGAATTTCAACCGGAAGACACCCTGATTCAAATAGGTCCTGTCACCCTGGGCGGCTCGGAACTGCACGTTATGGCCGGTCCCTGCGCCGTCGAGAGTGAAGAACAAATTCTCCTCACCGCGCAAATCGTGAAAGAAGCCGGGGCCACCATCCTCCGGGGCGGCGCCTTTAAACCGCGCACTTCCCCCTACTCTTTTCAGGGTTTAGGTGAAGAAGGCTTGCGGTATCTTGCTTTAGCCCGGGAAAAAACCGGTTTGCCGGTGGTCACCGAGGCCATTGACTCGGCCAGTGTGGATCTGGTCGCCTATTATGCCGACATCATTCAAATCGGCGCCCGGAATATGCAGAATTACGCCCTCTTAAAAAAAGTCGCCAAAACCGGCAAACCAATCCTGTTAAAACGCGGCCTTTCCGCCACAATCGAGGAATGGATTTTGGCTGCCGAATACATCATCACGGCCGGCAACTCCCAGGTCATCTTATGCGAAAGAGGCATCCGGACTTTCGAGACCTGCACCCGAAACACCCTGGACCTTTCGGCCGTCCCGATTATCAAACATTTGTCCCACCTGCCCATTATCGTCGATCCCAGCCACGGCACCGGAAAATGGCGCTGGGTCACTTCCATGGCGCAAGCCGCGGTGGCCGCCGGCGCGGACGGACTCATGATCGAAGTCCATCCTTCTCCCGAAGATGCCCTTTCCGACGGAGCCCAGTCCCTTAATCCCGCAAATTTCCGTCAGCTCATGGAAAACCTAAGGAACATCGCACGGTATACCGGCAAAAAGCTCCGTCCCAATGATTCCAGGCACCTCAGTTGCCCCGAACACACCAAGCTGCCCCCTACCGAAGAAGGCTACCGGCCCAAAGAAGGCGTGATGTAAACCGATGAAGCAAACCCTCGCCTATCTCGGGCCGGAAGGGACCTACACCCATGAGGCCGCGCTCTGTTTGGTCAAAGGCAGAAATGGATCACCTGAAGCTGCGCAACCTTGGGCGCAAGGCATCAGCCAACTGGTTCCCTTTCCGTCGATTTCCGACATCCTGGAAGCAGTAGCCGACGGCAGTGTGGCTTTAGGGGTCGTTCCTGCCGAAAATTCCATTGAAGGCACAGTGAATCTTACTCTGGATATGCTGGCTCAGGATTTGGCATTGTATATCCAAAGTGAGCTCATCCTGAACATTAACCACCACCTGCTGGGCTTTACGGCCGGGCTGGACAAAATTCATACCGTTATGTCCCATTACCAGGCACTGGCTCAATGCCGGCAGTTCCTCAAGAAGCAGCTTCCCCATGCCAGCGTGGTAACAAAAGAAAGCACGGCCGAAGCCGTGCATCTACTCACAGAGCAAAAGCAGGCGGGTACCGCCGCAATTGGTTCTTATGCGGCTCATCTCCGTTACCAGGTCCCGATTATTGCGCCGGATATTGGAGACTATCCGCATAACCAAACCAGTTTTCTGGTCATCGGCCCCCAAGTGCTTCCTTCTTATCCCGGAGTTTCTTCCGCTCCTGAAGAAACGACCAATACTAAAGTGGCTCCGAAGGCATGGAGCACAAAGACAGTCCGTGCTCAGGAAGATGCGGGCTTTAAGACAGCTTCCGTTCCCTGGAAAACCACTTTCGTTGTTTTCCCGCACGGCAACCAGCCGGGGGAATTGTATAAAATCCTTGCCGTCTTCGCCCAATACCAGATCAACCTTTCGAAAATTATATCGCGCCCCAATAAAAGGCGCCTGGGTAACTATTTTTTCTGGCTGGACTGTGAACTGGCGCCCGATCACCCCGATTATGCGGCCATCCTTAATGCTTTAGGAAAGGAATCCTTATCTTACAAAAACCTGGGCTCATACCCAGTCTATCACAGCCCTAAAAAAAAGATGTGAGTGCCTAAAATGGTCACTCACATCCCCCAACCAAACCGAAAATGGAGTTTTTGAGCACGTAACGATCTACCTTGGACTGATATGGATCCCTTCATACCCAACTATGATCTTTCGACCATAATCAGGCACTTCACAACCCATACCAATCGGTCGTTCGACCATACAAGATACCTAAACGACCTTATGCAATCTCTCGACTGCATAAGATCGTATGCAGTTTTCCGCAAAATGCTATCAGCACCCTGCATGATCTTAGCTCGACCCTATATGACAGGTTGGGTTCATATTGTAATCAAAGGTCTGAAAACACATCGACTACAATACGAGCTTTCCCAGCCATATAGAATCTTCCCTCCGGCTGCATACAAGCTATTACAACCTGTAGGCAACCTTTGGCCGACCCATATATACCTCCGTGGGAAGCATAGATGAGTCTGGGCTCAACCGTTACGCACCCGCATCTATAATTTAACCAGCCTCCTCTTTTTATATACATCCCTTTAAACATATTTTTTCTTTTTTAGGCCAAAAAATGGGTAAAAACCACCATGGCTACCATGCCCACCAAAACGGTGTAGAACAAGTTTTTGGTGCGCCAGGCCACCAGCAAAGCCGGCAGCGCCGCCCAAAGCGCGGGATTGTCTGCCGAAAGGGCCAGCTTGTTCTCCTGCAGCAAAAGCTCCGGCGCCAGAAGCGCAGCCAACACGGCCACCGGAATATAGCCCAGCCAGCTTAAAACCAGCGGAGGAATTTTAACCTGGGACAAAACCACCAAAGGAAGCACCCGGGGCAGATACGTCACGAGCATCATCCCTATAATGAGGACGAGGACTTTACTTTCCATTTTTCCAAAATCACCCCTATGGTCGCTGTTAAAACAGCGGCTAAAATAATATTCCATTTCCCGGGCAAAAGATAGACCAACCCGATGGATAGTGCCCCGGCAAGGAGTGCGAGGACAACTTCCCTTTGAGCTTTAATCTGCATCAGCAATAAGCCAATAAACATCGCTGGGAGCGCAAAATGCAGGCCGAAGCTTTGCGGATCCGGCACCAGGTTCCCGACAACCGCGCCGATGACCGTGCTAAAGACCCAAAAAAACTGGGCCGTAAAATGCAAGGCCAGGAAAAAATCCGCGCTGCGCGGTCTGTTTTTCACTTCGGCCATGTCCACCGCAAAAGCCTCGTCGGTCACCCCGATCCCCAACAGGAACAAGGTTTTTGGGGAAAAGCCTTTAAAGTACGGGCCTAATGCCGCGCTCATCAAAATATGCCGTGCGTTCACCAAAAAAGTGGTAAAGACAATGGCGGCCACCGATACCCCTGCCGCCAACATCCCTACGGCGATAAACTGGGCCGAACCGGCAAACACCAAAAGCGACATGAAAAACACTTCCCACCTGGTCAGCCCCTCCTGCGCGGCTAAAACCCCAAAGGCCATCCCAATGGGAAAATAGCCGAAAATTATCGGGACAGCCGCTTTCAACCCGTCTATGATTTCTTGGCGCTTGCTTTTAGTTTCTTTATGCTCGCTTTGCGTTTCCTTTTGCTTGGGCTGTGTTTCTTTTTCTTTGCTTCCCCTTTCGATTTCTATGTTCTGTATTTCTTTTTCTTTGTCCTGATACTCTTTTTGCCGTATCTTTGCTTGCATCGCCCTCTTCCTTTCCCATTCCGCCGGCGCCGGCAATCAGCGCACATAACAATGTTGCTTCGACCCTTGGAGCATCGACGAAAGAAAAAGCCTGCTTTGGAAATGTCCGCAAGCAGGCTGATTCCTCTTTGCTTATCCTGGAAATCCTACTTTTTCCCTTGCTTCGCCCAACTGTCTTTCAGGGATACAATCCGGTTAAACACCAGCCGGTCGGCAGTAGAATCCAAATCTACGCAAAAATACCCTTGCCGCATGAACTGGAACCGGTCACCTGGCTTGGCCCCCTGCACACTGGGCTCGATTAAACAATTGGTCAACCGCTCCAGGGAATCAGGATTCAAAATCATGTCTTCTTCCTGCTGCTCTCCGTTTTCGGCCTGATCGGACGCGTTGATGAACAGGTGATCATAGAGGCGCACTTCCGCCGGCACAGCATGCCGGGCCGAAACCCAGTGCAAGGTGCCTTTGACCTTCCGCCCGCTCTGGTCCAAACCGCTCCGGGTCTGGGGGTCATAGGTGCAGTGCAACTCCACGACTTCACCGGTTTTTTCGTCCTTGACGACCCTTTCACACTTGATGATGTAAGCGTGTTTTAAGCGTACTTCTTTCCCCGGGGATAAACGAAAATACTTTTTCGGAGGATCCTCCATAAAGTCTTCCTGCTCAATGTATATTTCCCGGGAAAACAGCAGGGTGCGGCTGCCCAATTCCGGGTTCTGCGGATTATTCTCCGCCGGCAGCTCTTCCACCTGCCCTTCCGGATAGTTATCAATAATCACTTTCAGCGGACGCAACACGGCCATGACCCGGGGAGCGGTAAGGTTTAACTCCTCCCGGATACAATGTTCCAACAAGGAAATGTCCACGGTACTGTTGGCTTTGGCTACCCCAATGCGCTCACAGAAATCCCGGATAGAGGACGGGGTATACCCCCTTCTCCTGATCCCGGAAATGGTGGGCATCCGGGGGTCATCCCAGCCATCCACATAGCCCTTTTCCACCAGTTCACGCAGTTTACGTTTGCTCATCACCGTATTGGTGAGATTGAGCCGGGCAAACTCAATCTGGCGCGGTTTACAGCCCAAATCCAGGTTATTGATCACCCAGTCGTATAAAGGCCGGTGGTCTTCAAATTCCAGGGTGCAGATGGAATGGGTGATACCCTCCAGGGCGTCGGAAATCGGATGAGCAAAATCATACATCGGATAGACACACCAATTGTCCCCGGTCCGGTGGTGCGTGGCCCGTAAAATCCGGTACAGGACCGGATCCCGCATATTGAGATTAGGCGAGGCCATATCCATTTTGGCCCGCAAGGTGCGGGAACCGTCGGGAAATTCCCCGGCCCGCATCCGCCTGAACAAATCCAGATTTTCCTCCACCGAACGGTTGCGGTAAGGACTCTCCTTGCCCGGTTCGGTAAGGGTGCCCCGGTACTCCCTGATTTCTTCCGGGCTCAAATCACAAACATACGCTTTGCCGTCCTTGATTAATTGCTCGGCGCTCTCATACATTTTCTCGAAATAGTCCGAGGCATAGAACTTCCGGTCCTCCCAATCAAAACCCAGCCAGCGCACGTCCCTTTCGATGGATTCCACGTATTCCTGGTCTTCTTTACTGGGATTGGTGTCATCATAGCGCAGATTACAAAGACCGCCGTATTCCAAAGCCAACCCGAAATTCAGACAGATGGATTTGGCATGGCCGATGTGCAAATAGCCGTTGGGCTCGGGCGGAAAACGGGTATGAATCTTTTTGACTCTGTTTTCTTTTAAATCTTCATCAATAATATTTTGAATAAAATTTCTCGGTACAAACTCACTCACTATTTAAGCCCCCTCTGTATTCCAACGAAGAATTCATTCCCAAAATTAAAATATCATTTCTATTGTACCTTCAGTTTTCCGGTTTAGCAATATGAACCGCCCGGAAGTCAAAACCGAATCCCAGTGGAGAAACAAACAAATCCTGCACCACATCCCGTGCCGCGTATACTTTGGTAAACTGGTACAGAGGCAAGACCGGCCCCTCCTCCAGGAGAATGTTTTCGGCCTGGTGCAGCGCGGCGCTCCGCTCCTCCTCGCTTGCGGCGGAAGCAGCCTTTTCCAGCAACCGATCGTATTCGGGATTGGCCCAGCCCGTGGTATTATTGCCGCTTCCCCTCATAAAGGATTGCAAATAGGGCAGGGGATCGGCAAAATCGGCTGACCAGCCCATTAACGCGAGCTGGTAGTCCCGCTTGCTCATTCTTTCCCGCAATTCCGGCCAGGAAAGGGTAACAATCTGCAGCTTGAGGCCCAGCTTTTCCTGCCACTCCTGCCGGATCTTTTCGGCAAAGTACCGGTGCCCTTCCTGCTCACTGACCAAAAGTTCCGTTTCCGGGAAACCCTTGCCCTCGGAAAAGCCTGCCTCCGCAAGGAGAGCGCTTGCCTTTTTCTCATCCCCGGCAGGAACTTTCTTTTCACTATTCCGGTGGAAATCGCCTCCCTGGGCGCTTTCCGGCATTCCTTCCGGGATAATTCCCCCGGCCGGCTTTTGGCCGCCTTTCAGATACTCCCTGATCAGTTTTTCCCGGTCCAGGGAAAAAGACAGGGCCTGCCGCACCTTCACATCATTAAAGGGTGGCTTTGCGGTATTAAACTGGTAGTAATATGTGGTGAGGAGGGGCGCGCTTTTTAGTTCACCCGCCGCCAAACCCTTCTCCACCCGGTCAAAGGGCACATCCCCGGTTAAATCCAACTTCCCTTCTTCAAACATGGCCCAGCCATCCCTTCTTTCGCTGGGTAAAAACCAGGTCATCCTTGCAAGCTTCACCTTGTCTTTTTCCCAATACTGTTCATTTTTCACCAGCTCGTACCGGTCGCCCGCAACTTCTTCGGATATTTTAAAAGGCCCGTTACCTATAAGCTTTGCGGCTTGAAAAAAGGTCCCCTCCTGATCATTTATGGCTTCCGGCGGAAGAGGATAAAACACCGGATGCACCAGTTTGGAGAGGAAAACCGGATTGTTTTTTTCCAGTTCCACCACCAAAGTGCGTTCATCGGTAGCTTTAATCCCGACCTCTTCCAAGGACGCCTTTTTGCCGCCATAGTTTTCATCCTGCAAGCGGTGGTAGTTTTCCGCATTTTTGATGTCATAAAGGAGATACGCCACCGGCGAGTTATTCCCGGGGGTCAAATTCCTTTTCCACGCGGCTTCAAAATCAAAAGCGGTAAGCTTGGAACCATTACTCCAGTTGGCATCCCGCAAAGTAAAGACATATTTTTTCCCGTCCTCACTGATCTGCCAGTCTTCCGCTAAAGCTTTCCCCAGAGAACCATCCGCCTCCAGACGCACCAGCCCTTCCCAAAGGCTCGTCACCAGCTGATAACCCGCCTCATCCCGCAAAAAGGCCGGGTCCACAGAAAGGGGAGTTGCCGGCAGCAGGTAATTGACGTGTTGCCTTAATGGTTCGTTGGGCAGATTTTCCTTGTTACATCCGGCATAAAACACAGCTAAAACCAATAAAGAAGCCAGGATGAAAAAGCTCCTTTTTTTCGTCACCCTTCGCACTTTCAAAAAACCTCCCCTTATTGTATACTAATATTGTTTCTAAGCTGTCCAGGCTAAAAAATAAAACCGGTATTCACCATATTAGGATGAAGCAAAAAACACTTTGTTATGATGAACGAGGAGTGTAAAGCAAAATGACGGATACTTCGTTGCGGAACAAGGTTTTCAATTACATTAAATCGCAAATCCTCAATGGCCAATTAAAACACGGCGATGCGATCATTGAATCCAAAATGGCCGAAGAATTAGGGGTAAGCCGCACCCCGATCAGGGAAGCGATTCAATTACTGGAAATGGAGGGACTGGTGGAAAGCACCCCAAATAAAGGGATTGTCATTTTGGGCATCTCGGCCCAGGATGTCCAGGATATTTATGCCATTCGTTGCCTGGTGGAAGGGCTGGCTGCCCGGTGGGCAACCGGCCGTCTGACTTCGGCCCAAATCAAGGAATTGAAAAAAACCCTTGACTTGATGGAGTTCTATGCCAACAAGGATGATATGAATGAACTGACGGAACTGGACAACCATTTCCATCAACTGATTTACAAAGCATCCGGCAGCAGGATTTTAAAGCAAACCCTCGGCACCCTTCACCAGTTCGTGCAGCTTGCCCGGCTGGAATCCCTAATGGTACCCCACCGGCTGGAAGATACCCTCCATGAACACCGGGCCATCCTTTCCGCTTTTCTGGAAAAAGACCCTACCAAAGCCGAAAAAGCCATGTCCGACCATGTTCAGAAAGCATCCCAAAACATCATCCATGCCCACCGGGAAAGCCTTTCTAAGTAAATCTTTCCCGGTAAAACGGGACTACAACGATACTAATTATCAGGAATAATATCTCATCTGGGGAAATTTTGGATAACGCTTCCCCGCTCTTACGGACTGATGCCACGCGCCGGTCCTTTTTTATTTGTTTATCTTCCGTGAGCCCGGTTTAACCAAGGGTAGCCCTTCTTTACAAAGCGGGCATTCTTCCGGTAAATAGGACACTACTTCCATCGCCAGAGCGCTATACACGGGATAGCCCAACTCAACCTTGCCGTTGCTTCGATCCACTAAAGAAGCCACGGCCACAACCTCGCCGCCCTGTCCTTTCACCACTTCAATGGCTTCCTTCACCGAGCCGCCGGTGGTAATCACGTCTTCTACCACCAGGACCTTGGCCCCTTTCTTAATGCTGAAACCGCGACGCAAGGTCATTACACCTTCTTCTCTTTCCGTAAAAAGAGCCGGCGTGCCTAATTGACGGGCCATTTCATAAGCAAGGGTCACCCCGCCCAAGGCCGGTCCAATGACCAGCTCAATGGCCTCGCGCTCCGGTATTTTATTAATCAACTGCCCGCACAAGCAGGCCGCAACATCCGGATATTGCAAGACAAGGGCACACTGCAAATAGCGGTTGCTGTGCCTTCCGGAGGTCAACAGGAAATGTCCCTCTTTTAAGGCATCACATTGCTTGAACAGTTCCAAAATCTGCTCCGGCGACAATTCTCCCTGCCCTTCTTCCTTCCCGGTCTTAAAAAGGTTCAGTAACAAACTATCTTGCCATCCTTTTTGGGGACTCATGCTAACGCCTCCTCAATTTCATCTAACACCTTCAAGGCCGCTTCCCGCGGATCGGCCGCCGCCGTAATCGGGCGTCCGACCACCAGATAATCCGCGCCCAGCTTGACCGCCTCCTTAGGCGTTGTAATCCGTTTCTGGTCGTTGGCCGCCGCCCAGACCGGGCGCACACCGGGACAGATAATCTTGAAATCAGGACGGCAATGGGCCCGAATCAGGCTGATTTCCCGTGGAGAAGCCACCACCCCGTCCAGGCCACATTCTTCCGCCAAACGGGCATAATTCACCACGGTTTTTTCGATTCCCTCCAAACCGACCTCCCGTAAACCGGCCTCGTCAAAGCTGGTCAAGACCGTTACGGCAATCACCAGGGGCGCGGCACTCCCTGATTCCTTCGTCTTTTCGCGGGCTGTTTGCGCCGCCTGCTCCATCATCCGGCGGCCTCCGCCGGCATGCACATTAAAAATCGTGGCTCCTTGCTCCACTGCCTGGGCCGAAGCCCGGGCCACCGTATTGGGGATATCATGAAACTTTAAGTCCAAAAAGACCTTTTTGCCCATCTCCCGGAGCCTGGCAACGGCCTCTCCCCTGCTGGCCAGGTACAATTCCAGACCAACCTTAAAATATTCCACCTCCGGTAAGAGTTGCACCAATTGTTCTGCCTCGGCCCAGCCCGCATAATCCAGGGCCACTATCAGCCTATCCGTGGGTTTTTGTTCAGCTGTCCGCATTGCGCCAAGCCACCCCTCTCAATTCACCAATGTTTTTTACGCCCTTTTCCTCGCAATACTTTTTGATTCCTGTGATGACATCCACGCAACAACGGGGATTAACAAACTGTCCGGTGCCTATCGCGACCGCCGTGGCCCCGGCCATAATGAATTCCAAAGCATCTTCCCCCGTGAGGATGCCCCCCATGCCCACCAGCGGGATTTTTACTTTCCGAGCCACCTGCCAGACCATCCGCAGGGCGATGGGCTTCACCGCCGGGCCGGACAGCCCGCCGGTAACATTAGCAAGCGCCGGTCGTTTTTGCTTTATATCAATGGCCATCCCCAGCAGTGTATTAATCAGGGAAAGGGCATCCGCTCCCGCCTCTTCCACCGCTTGGGCCATTTCCACAATATCGGTAACATTGGGCGAAAGCTTGGCGATTACCGGCAGTCCGGTACTCGCTTTCACCACTCTGATGACCTCCGCCGCAGTGTCCGGATGACTGCCGAAAGCCATCCCGCCTTCCTTCACATTGGGGCAGGAAATATTCACCTCCAGCGCCTTCACCACCGGACATTTGCTCAACCTGGCCGCGACTTCGCCGTACTCGGCATAGGTATTCCCGGCAATATTCACAATGACCGGCACGTCATAGCGGCTTAAAGGCGGTAAATAAGTCCTGATAACCTCCTCCACCCCCGGGTTTTCCAAGCCAATGGCATTCAAGAGCCCGGCAGGTGTTTCCACCAGACGGGGACCAGGATTGCCTTGCCGCGGCTCCAGCGTGACCCCTTTGACTACGAGGGCGCCAAGCTCGGCGGGGGAAAAGAAATCCTCATAGGCTTCGCCAAAAGCAAAGGTGCCTGATGCGGTCATCACCGGGTTTTTTAGTTTCAATCCGCCCAGTTCAACCGTTAAATCCACTTTATTCTCCATCCCAGCGCACCTCCTCCGCCCAAAAAACCGGCCCGTCCTGGCACACCTTGAGCCTTTTTTCCGCTGCGAGCGAACCGGCGGAAGTCTCAGCAGCCGCATGGGAATTCGGCGCATCTTGGTGCCGTACCCGGTGAACGGGGTTACCGGTGCCCTCGGCTCCAGCCCCGCCATCTCCGGGCCCTTTCTCACAGGTACAGCCCAGGCACGCGCCTACCCCACAGGCCATAACCGCTTCCAAAGATACCTGGAGGGGAATCCCCCTGGCCTGCGCCAAACGGTGCACTGCCGCCAACATAGGTCGTGGCCCGCAGGCATAGAGACGATCGAAAGGCTCTTGCTCCAGCCATTCTTCCAACAAACCGGTCACCAATCCCTGCCTTCCGGCGCTGCCGTCTTCTGTCGCCACCAGATAAGGGAACCCGCACGCAACCTCTACTCCGGAGTCCCCAGAGGGAAATTGGTCCGCCAGCGGAGGCAGCAACTCCTTGGTCCGGGCGCCCCAAAAACCCTGCACCTGATTGTGCCGGGCAAGCATCCGGCCTAAAAAGACCAATGGGGCGATGCCCATGCCGCCACCCACCAAACCGATCCGCTTGCCGCTGATTTCCGTATCAAAGCCCCGTCCTAATGGCCCCATTACATCCACCTGTGCTCCCGCTTGGAGTTTACTTAATAGCTGAGTACCTTTCCCAACCACCTGATAGCAGAAGGAGAGCAATCCTTTTTGCGCTTCGGCCTGAAAAATGCTCAGCGGCCGCCGCAACAAGGGATCCAGGGTGTTCCCGCAACGCAGGTGGGCAAACTGCCCCGGTCTGGCCTCCGCCGCGATTTCCGGACAGCTTAAGGTCAAAAGGAAGATATTGCCCCCGGTATTCCATTGACCGACCACCGATGCATGAGGTACATGATACTTCACAACGAAACTCCTCTCTTTTCTCTCTTATTCTTTGAGTATTCTTTGAGCAGTACGCTCCTCGAGCTTAAGCTTACCCCTCTTTCGTTTGCTGCGCTTCCGCTCTGCAAAAACTCCTTTCTCTTTGGGAAAGCTCCTTCATGCCCAATAGGGCTTTGCTTGCGTTATTGCTCCGTTACTGCTTTTACTGCTCCGTCAGATAATCCTGTAAGGCTTTGACCGTGGTCTGCCCGGTTTGGCTCATCATCCGGATGGCGCTTAACAGACCCTCGGCCGTATCAAGGGAAGTCAAACAGGGAATGTTGAACTCTACGGCCGCCCGCCGCATTTGAAAGCCGTCCCGCATCGGTTGTTTCCCCTTGGTCAGGCTGTTGATGACAAAGCCGATTTTGCCGCTGCGAATTAAATCCACCACGTGGGGATTGCCCTCTTGGAGTTTCGCCACTTCGCGCACCGGCACATTATGCTCCCTTAAGAAAGCGGCGGTACCCTTGGTGGCCCAAATCACAAAGCCTAATTCCGCAAAGCTCCGCAAGAGCGGCAAGGCTTCCTCCTTGCTTTTATCGGCAATCGTTGCCAATAACTCCCCACTGTGCGGAATTTGATAACCCGCTCCGGCAAAAGCCTTATGCAAAGCTAAGGAGAAATTGTCGGCCAAGCCCATGACCTCGCCGGTGGACTTCATTTCCGGCCCTAAGGAAGGCTCCACATTGGCCAGTTTATTAAAGGAGAATACCGGCATTTTAATGGCCGTTAACGCTTTTTCCGGCCAGTAGCCCCCGGCATAACCCATTTCCGCCAAAGTCTCGCCCAGCATAATCCGGGTGGCCAGTTTGACCAGGGGGATCCCCGTGACCTTGCTTAAAAACGGCACGGTGCGACTGGCCCGGGGATTTACTTCAATGACGTAAACCTGGTTGTCTTTGATGACAAACTGGATATTTAAAATCCCTTTCACCTGCAACTTCAAAGCAATTCTTTCCGTATAATCAATTATTACGGATTTTAACTCCGAAGACAAGGTTTGGGTCGGGTAAATGGCGATACTGTCCCCCGAATGAACCCCGGCCTTTTCCAAATGCTCCATAATCCCCGGGATCAAGACTTTTTCCCCGTCACAAACGGCGTCCACTTCCACTTCTTTCCCTAAAACATAGCGGTCGACCAAAACCGGGTGTTCCGGAGCAACCCGGACGGCCTCCTCCAGGTAACTTTCCAAATCCTCTTCCGAATAGACGATTTCCATGGCGCGTCCCCCTAAAACATAGGACGGCCTTACCAGCACCGGAAAGCCCAGTTCTTCGGCGATTTTTTTCGCTTCATTGCGGCTGCGGGCCATACTGCCCTGCGGCCGGGGAATCCCTAAATCCTCCAGCAGGGCGTCAAATTTTTCCCGGTCCTCGGCCCGGTCGATATCCTCCACACTGGTGCCTAAAATACGGATGCCCCTTTCCACCAAAGGTTTGGCCAGATTGATCGCGGTCTGCCCGCCAAACTGCACCACCACCCCCAGCGGTTTTTCCGCTTCCAATACATCCAGGACGTTTTCCAGCGTCAACGGCTCAAAATACAGCTTGTCGGAAGTATCCGGGTCCGTGCTGACCGTCTCCGGATTATTATTAATCACAATCGATTCCATTCCTTTCTCCTTAATGGCCCAGGAGGAATGGACCGAACAATAGTCAAATTCAATCCCCTGCCCAATCCTGATGGGGCCCGAACCCAAAACCACCACTTTCGTCCGTTCCGATGCCGGATTTAACTCGTCCGCTTCCCCATAGCAGGAATAATAGTAAGGGGTGGTGGCCTCCGTCTCCCCGGCACAGGTATCAACCATCCGGTAGACAGGGACTATGCCTAAGGCTTTCCTGGCCTGGCGTACTTCATCTTCGGTGCTGCCCCGCAAACGGGCAAGCTCCCGATCGCTTAAGCCGCACTTTTTCGCCCAAAGCCAATCTTCCCTGCTCCATTCCTTTTTCTCGCTAAGAAGCGTTTCGAGCTTCACCAAACCGGAGATTTGGTCCAGGAAGAATAAATCGATTCCGGTTAGTTGATGGATTTGTTCCATCGAAATTCCTTGCCGGAAGCATTCCGCAATGACAAAAATCCTTTCATCATCAGCCGCTTGCAATTTCGCCAGCAGTTCCGACCAGGACAATTTTCGGAAATTCGGTGCCAGCAAACTGTTCAGGCTCATCTCCAGGGAATGAATCGCCTTCAGCAAGGCCGCCAAAAAAGTGCGCCCCAAGGCCATCACTTCACCGGTGGCCTTCATTTGGGAACCAAGGGTGCGTCTTGCCGTATTAAATTTATCAAAAGGCCACCGGGGTATCTTCACTACCACATAGTCCACCGCCGGTTCAAAACAAGCGGAGGTGGTGCCGGTCACACTGTTGGGTATCTCGTCCAGGGTATAACCAAGGGCGATTTTGGTCGTGACCTTGGCAATCGGGTAACCGGTCGCCTTGGAAGCTAAAGCGCTGGAACGGCTGACCCGGGGATTGACCTCAATCACATAATAGCGATCACTGTGGGGGTCCAACGCAAACTGCACATTGCAACCGCCGGCAATCTGCAAAGCCCTGATGATTTTAAGAGCGCTGTTCCGCAAAAGCTGGAAATCATGGTCCGAAAGGGTTTGGGTCGGAGCCACCACGATACTGTCTCCGGTATGAATCCCCACCGGATCAATATTTTCCATGGAACAGATGGTAATACAGTTATCATTGGCATCCCGCATCACTTCAAACTCAATTTCTTTCCAGCCGGCCACGCTCCGTTCAATCAAGAGCTGCTGGTTCATACTGTATTTCAAGCCGCGAGCGGCAATTTCCCTTAATTCTTCGGCATTGTTGGCCACTCCGCCCCCAGTGCCCCCCAGCGTGAAACCAGGGCGTACAATCACCGGATAACCAATTTGACGGGCAAAAGCCAACGCATCTTCCACGCTTTCCACAATGGCGCTTTCCGGTACCGGTTCCCCGATTCCCTTCATGGTCTCTTTGAACTTTTCCCGGTCTTCGGCTTTTTCAATGGCCTCCAAAGAAGTGCCCAGCAGGCTGACCCCTTCCCGCTCCAGAACCCCTCGTTTTGCCAAGGTCATGGCCATATTCAGCCCGACCTGCCCGCCCAGGGTGGCCAACAAACCTTGGGGCTTTTCCTTTTTGATAATCTCTTCCACCAGCTCCGGGGTAATGGGTTCCAAATAGACCCGGCCCGCCATGTGGGCATCCGTCATGATCGTTGCCGGATTCGAGTTGACCAAAACAACTTCGATGCCTTCTTCCTTCAAAGCTTGACAAGCCTGTGTCCCCGCATAATCAAATTCTGCCGCCTGTCCGATGACAATTGGACCGGAGCCAATGACCAAAACTTTCTGCAAACCCTCTTTCTTAGGCATCCTCTTTCCTCCCCTTCTGTCTTTGTGCCATTAGTCGCACAAACTCATGGAAAAACGCCGCCGTTTCCTGTGGCCCCGGATGGGCTTCCGGGTTAAATTGCACAGAAAAAGAACCGCTCGGTCTATGCCGTAAACCTTCCACTGTTTGATCATGCAGGTTCAAATGGGTTATCTCCACTTCTTCCGGAGTCAAGCTTTCCCGTTCCAAAACATAGCCATGGTTCTGCGCAGTAATCAATATTCGGTTGCTGTTTAAGTCTTTCACCGGATAATTGCCCCGGTGCCCGTGTTTTAAAGGAGAGACCTTTCCTCCTAAGGCCATCCCCAAAAGAGAATGGCCCATACCCACGCCCATGATGGGCATTCCTTTCTCTAAAAGCTCCTGCAGCACCGGCACCACAAAATCAAGCGCCCGCGGGTCTCCAGGACCGTTGGACAAGAACACGCCCCAGGGCTGTAAGGCCAAAATCTCCTCCGCCGTGGTGCGGTAGTTAACTAAAGCTACCTGGCAGCCTACCGCCCGCAAAGCATTCACCAGTCCTCTTTTCACGCCAAAATCCATCACCACGACCGGGTATCGGCCACCGGTCAGCACCTGTTTTCCCCGGGTCGTTACGGCTTCCACCAGTTGAGCGCCATTCCTCGGCTTTAACTGCCGGGCCTTCTCCCGTAATTTCTCCGCATCCTCTTCCGGGCTAATCAAACCCATCATCGTCCCGTGGTCCCGTAAATACTTGGTTAAGGTCCTGGTATCCACATCCTTGATCCCAACGACCTTCTGCTCCACCAGGTAGCTGTGTAAACTCTGGCTGGCGCGATAATTACTGGGGTAATGGGCTAATTCCTTGACCACAACGCCCTTGACGTGGGCATGGGGAGACTGGTCATCCAGCATATTAACCCCGTAATTACCGATCAAAGGATAGGTAAAAACTACAATTTGCCCGCAGCAGGTCGGGTCAGTAATGATTTCCTGGTAGCCGGTGATGCTGCTGTTAAAACAAAGCTCCCCACTGGCTTCACCTAAGAGTCCAATGGATTCCCCGGCAAAAATCGTTCCGTCTTGCAAACATAAATAGGCCTTCAATTTATATCCTCCTTCACCTTTCCGTCACGCATGACAATCTTTCCTTCCACCACCGTCAAGACCGGCCAACCCTGGAAAGACCGCCCGTTTACCGGGGTATTTTTCCCCAGCGAATAGAAGCTTTCCGCCTCCACCTTCTTATTCAAGTGCGGATCGATGACCGTCAAATCCGCATCAATACCAACGGCAAGATACCCTTTATCCAGATTCAAAACCTGGGCCGGACCGGTGGTCCAGCGGGCAATTAGTTCCATGGGCTTCATCTTTTCCTTGACCACCAGCGTATCCCACACGATCGGTACGGCCGTTTCCAGTCCGGCGATGCCGCTGGGCGCACGATGGTATTCCTGTTCTTTATCTTCCTGCGCCCAGGGGGCGTGATCGGAAGCAACACACTGGATCAGCCCTTCCCGCACGGCCGCCCGGATCGCCTGGACATCCTCTTTACTCCTTAAGGGAGGATTAACCTTGGTATTGGTGTCATAACCCTGAACCGCCTCATCGGTCAGCAATAAATGGTGCGGTGTGGCTTCGGCCGTAACCTTGATTCCCTGCTCCCGGGCAAAGCGCAGCAAAGCCACGCTCCCCGCCGTGCTGAGATGGGCCAGGTGCAAACGGCCGCCGGTCAATTGCGCCAGTAAAAGGTCCCGGGCCACCATCGCTTCCTCGGCCTGAGCGGGAATACCCCGGAGCCCCAGAACCGTAGCCCATGCGCCTTCGTGCATTAGCCCATCGGCGGACAGCCCCTTATCCTCGCAATGGGCAATCACGGGAATGCCAAAAATCTGCGTGTATTCCAGGGCACGCCGCATTACTTCACTGTTTTCCACCGGGTTCCCGTCATCGGAGACCGCCACCGCCCCTGCCTGGTAAAGGGCGCCCATCTCCGCAATTTCTTTCCCTTGCCGCCCTTTGGTGATGGCCCCGATGGGATAAACCCGCGCCAGCCCCGCATCCTTTGCCCGCTTTATGACGTATTCAATCACCGCCTCATTATCGGCACAAGGCAAGGTGTTGGGCATGGCACAAACCGCGGTAAAACCTCCGGCTACCGCGGCCAGGCATCCGGTACGAATCGTCTCGTGGACTTCATCCCCGGGCTCCCGTAAATGAACATGGGCATCGATAAAGCCTGGAGCCACAATCTTGCCGCTTACATCCACCAACTCTTCCCCATCGGCCTCCGGCTCAAGATGGGGCCCTAACTCCGTAATTTTGCCGCCGGCTACCCGGACATCCCATTCTTTTTCCAACCGGGTCTTCGGATCAAGCACCAGTCCACCTTTGAAAAGATATCTCATCGGCCCTATTCCTCCTTTTGTTCCAGCATTAAGTATAGCAAGGCCATCCGGACGGCCACCCCGTTGGTAACCTGCTCATTGATACAGGACTGCAGGCTGTCGGCCACTTCGCCCGCCATCTCCACACCCCGGTTTATCGGGCCCGGATGTAAGACCAGGCAGTCTTTTTTAGCCAGGGCCAGGCGTTGCTTGTTCAAACCGTAGCAACGGCTGTATTCACGGATGGAGGGGAAGTAACCGGCTTTTTGTCTTTCCAGTTGGATGCGCAGCATCATCACCACATCGGCCTCCGCCACCGCCTCGTCCATATCGTAGGTCACGTTGACGCCCGGCCTTTCCAGCCCCGGCGGCATCAAGGTCGGCGGTCCGCAAAAGGTGACTTCCGCGCCCATGGTCGTCAGACCGAATAAATTGGAACGGGCCACCCGGCTATGGAGAATATCCCCCACGATGGCTACCTTCAGCCCTTCAAAGCCCCCTAAACGCTCCTGTATGGTCATCATATCCAGTAAAGCCTGGGTGGGATGCTGGTGAAAGCCGTCGCCCGCATTGATTACCCTGGCCTTCAGGTATCCGCCCAGAACCTGCGGGGCACCGGCCATGCTGTGCCGGATCACGACGATATCCACACCCATCGCTTCCAAGGTTTTTCCCGTATCCTTTAAACTCTCTCCTTTGACCACACTGCTCACCGAAGTATTGATATTCACCAGATCGGCGCTCATGTATTTGGCGGCCAACTCAAAAGAAGTACGGGTCCGGGTGCTTGGTTCAAAAAACAACGTTACTACCGACTTGCCCCGTAAGGTGGGGACTTTTTTGATATCCCGCTTTAAAATCGTTTTCATCTCTTTGGCCGTCTGCAGGATCAGTCCGATTTGTTCCCGGTCCAACTGGTCCATCCCGATCAGGTCCTTGGCCTTGATTCTCATCTTCTTTGCCTCCCCTTTTTTTAATTGGGTGCCTATAAAAATACCTCCTGCCCATGAGCAGGAGGTATAGTATGCTTCCGTCTTAATCTATCATTATATACCCCTTATTAGTCTCACAGGACTAATTTCAAGGGAACTATACGTTTTTCAAGGAATGTTTGTTCACCGCTACAATTATATTATTAATCCGGCCATCCGTCAACATTTTTTACCGTTTTTTCCTTTGGGTTATGCCGGTTACTTTCATTTTAACCAACCGGCCAGCAAAATATCCAACCGCCCGGCTCTTTGCCGTAGATCGAACTGCCCCCGCTGCATTCCCGTTGAGAATAAAGGAGGATTCTGCATACTCACACTTGTATATTCAGAAAAATTAAGCTACACTTAAGCTATTATTACTTTTCGTCCAAATCACCACTGGTCAAAAAAATTATTACCA
Organism: Peptococcaceae bacterium UBA3937; assembly: GCA_002385735.1. Lineage (GTDB taxonomy): Bacteria > Bacillota > Peptococcia > DRI-13 > DTU073 > UBA3937. The sequence continues at coordinate 29,233 of DGEB01000050.1, read as the reverse complement.
CAAGATGGGTAATAATATTTATAGACGAAAATACGAAAAAACATTTATTAAAGAAAGAAGGATTTTGACCGATGACTCGCCAGATTAAAATCGTCACCGACAGCACCGCCGACTTACCGATGGAATTTCTTGAGGCAAACAATATCGCCCTAGTTCCGCTCTATGTTAATTTCCCTGAGCAAACCTACCGGGATGGGATTGATTTATCCCCGCGGGATTTTTATCCCCTGCTGAAACAATGTACCGAAAATCTCCCTAAAACCTCTACCCCTTCCGTAAGCGATTTTCAAAAAATGTACCAGAGTATTATCCAGCAGGGCTATGACATCCTCTCCATCCATATCTCCAGTGGTTTAAGCAGCACTGTCAGCATGGCGGAAACAGCCGCCCGGATGTTTAAGGAGAAGATCCAAGTCTTTGATTCCAAGTCGATTAGCCTTGGGATCGGCTTACAGGTACAATCTGCCGTGGAAATGATTAAGAAAAACCTGTCCCTGGAGACCATTGTCGAAAAACTAACGGAAATCCGCCAGCGTACCGAAGTGCTGTTTTCCGTTGATACCCTGGAATACCTGGAAAAAGGCGGCCGAATCGGTAAAGTAGCGGCTCTTTTAGGAACCATCCTCAAAATCAAACCGATCATCCGCGTAGAAGACGGGATCTATGTTCCGGTGGATAAGGTAAGAAATCAAAAACAAGCCATTACCAAAATGGTGGAACAGATGCAAAAAATCCTTGCGGGGAAAATACCGCAACAAGTGGCCATCGCCCACGGCTGCGCCGAAGAATCGGCCTATTATCTCAAAAAGCTGGTGGAAGAAAGCTTTGGCGTGCTAATTCGTTTTTTCCAGGAAACAGGTCCTGTCATTGGCGTGCATGCAGGTCCGGGCACCCTCGGCATTGCCTTCATTTATGATTAACAGCAATGTTTAATGATTATCAGCAAGGATTGACACTTAAAAAAACGAGCGCAAACGCGCTCCTTTTTTCTAAGTTATTTGCCATGAATCGAACTGCCCCCGATGAATTCGCGCAAAATCGAATTGAGAGGCACATATTGTTCGGAAACATCCGGGAAATAGGATAATAAGTTTAATAGTCTCTGGGCATCGCCGTATTCCTTTTCCTCCCGGCTAACCTCCTGCAGTAAGGGCGTGGCATGTTTTTTGAGGATGCCCAGTTCGTAAACCAGGGACGAATTAAACATGATGTCGGCTTCTTCCTGGAAGGGGAAGATATTTCTTTCTTCGCCGCGCCTTACCGAAGGCCACAGCTTTAAAGTCCCCAGAGCCGTTTGCCCGCGGAAAAGATGATCCCGGACGATTCTCCGGATTAACCTGGTATCCGTGGTCGGAATCCGGTTATGGTCGTCAATGCTGATCTGGGTCAAAGCGCTGATATAAATCTTGTATTTGTTTTCCCGGTTTATGGCCGGGGTCAGGCGTTCGTTCAGACCGTGAATCCCTTCGATAATGATCGGGTTCCCGGGGCTCACCTGCAGTTTGTGCCCGTTCCACTCCCGGCCGCCGCTCTGAAAATTAAACACCGGCGTTTCTACCGCATACCCGGCGATCAGCTTCTGCAGATGATCGTTAAAAAGCGCCAAATCAATAGCTTCCAGGCACTCAAAGTCAATTTCGCCACATTCGTCCCGGGGGGTTTGGTCCCGGTTCACAAAATAGTCATCCAGCGAAATTTTGACCGGTTGCAAGCCCAGGACCCGCAACTGAATGGCCAGGCGCTGGGCAAAGGTTGTTTTGCCGGAAGAAGAGGGGCCCGCGATGAGAATCAGTCTTAATTTATCCCGCTGGCCGTATATATCATCCGCAATGGAGGCAATCTTTTTCTCCTGCAGCGCTTCCGCAATATGAATCAGACTGGTCACATCCTCATAATCCCGCTTCACGAAATGGAAAAAGCCGTCTAAATTGTCAACCCCCAGGATATTCGCCCATTCCTCCGATTCACGGAAGACCTGCCCTAATTTGGGCAGATTCGGATAAGGAGCCAGTTCGGACGGGTTCTGGGGGTCAGGGAAACGCAAGATGAAGCCTTTCGCGTAGTTTTGCAGTTTAAAAACCTTCATCCTACCGGTATCCGGAGCCAATAACTGATAGGAGTAATTGGAATAGGACCCGGCGCAATAGATCTTGATCTTCTTCCAATCCAACTCCTGCAGAAAAGCGACCTTTTCGGCATGCCCCTGGGCTTCCAAAATCCGCAAAGCATTCTCGCTGCTTAAGAACTGCGGAATAATCGGTTCTTCCGCCTCGACAATTTCCCGCATTTTCGCTTCCAAAGCAATGATATCCAGGGGGGAAACTTCGTCTTCCCCGGCAAATTCGCAATAATAGCTCTTGCCGAGGGAGTGTTCCACCACTAGCCGGCGGTTGGGAAACAGCTCACCGGCCGCCTTCGCCAGGATAAAGACCAGGCTCTGCCGGTAAATTCTCATCCCATCTTCCGTCGTCACATCAAAAAATTGGATATTGCCCGGCTTCGTGATTTCCGTATACAAATCAACCAGTTCATTATTAAATCTCGCCCCCAGGATCGGGTATTGAAACTCGTCTTCGTAGGACGCGGCGATATTTAACAAAGTCGTGCCCACCGGCACTTCAAGGTTTTTTCCCATCACGGACAAGGATATTAATTCTTGTTTTTGGCTCTCCTGTACCATCTCCAAAACCCCCTTTTGAAGTAATCTGCTTAGCGCTTGTGTCCATGGATTTCATCCTGCCATATACATATACCAAGGAGGGAAAAACTATGACGATCAACTTTCTTACGAAGAGCTCCGAGCGAATCAAGAAAAAAGATAAGAGCCGTCCTAAGGATTTCGACCATTATAATCATTTTACACGTGATGAGATAAAAATCAACCTTTGGGGTTTAAATCTTGCCGTCACCAGGGAAACCAACTCGCCAACACCGGCTGAGCTTTCGGTCATCATGCCCCGGGCGGAATACCGGGACGGCGAGATCATTTTAAGCAGCATAACCGTGGTCATTGCCCCGCGTCATGCCCCCGAAGCGACCTCAACCTCGGACCATTTACCGCAGCGGTCACCCCAGCGGGCCACCACTGCTTCATTTTCGTAAACCTGAATCACCTCACAGCGGTTGGAACAGCCCTTACATTCAAAGCTGGTGGGACGAAAGGCCAGATCGGCCGCCTGCCAGCCTTTAAATTTGCTCGGGCGGTTTTGCGTGGCCTCCCGGGCCAAAAGACAGCAGCCGACCGCGCCCATCACATCATAATACCGGGGAACGGTAAGCTCCAACCGGAGGGCTTTTTCCAAGGCGGTCCGGATACCCGGATTTGCCGCTACCCCGCCCTGAAAGACCACCGGAGACAGGATTTCCTTCCCCTTCGCCACATTGTTCAGGTAATTGCGCACCAGGGCATCGCATAAGCCGGCAATAATGTCGGACAGGGCATGGCCTAACTGTTGCTTGTGGATCATGTCCGATTCGGCGAAAACAGCGCAGCGGCCGGCAATCCGCACCGGGGTCGTCGCCTGTAAGGCCAAACGGCCAAATTCCTCAATGGGCAGATTCAGGCGGGCGGCCTGCTGGTCGAGAAAGGACCCGGTTCCGGCGGCGCATACGGTATTCATGGCAAAATCGGTCACGATCCCGTCCCGCATAATAATGATCTTGGAATCCTGACCCCCTATTTCTAAAATGGTCCGGGCCCCCGGCACTAATTGGGAAACCGCCACGGCGTGGGCGGTAATCTCGTTTTTAACCACATCGGCTCCCACCAGGATGGCGGTAAGGTTGCGGGCGCTGCCGGTGACCCCGGCGCCGGCAATGCTGACTTGATCGCCCATCCGGCTGCCCAGCTTTCTTAAACCCTCCTGCACCGCTTTCACCGGCTGGCCCAGGGTGCGGATATACAGGCTTTCCAGAATCTCCCCGTCTTCCCCCATCACGACCAGATTGGTGCTGACCGAACCTACGTCGACGCCTAAATAAGCCTTTGTCACTACAAAAACGCTCCTTTGTTGCTTCTTTTTCTTTGTTTTGCTTACTCTTTTTCTACCTCTTGATTCCTATTTTTGCCGGAACCTTCCCGCCTTAGTCTTGCTAAACCGGCTGAAGGACAGTGGCAAAGAACGACCAGCCCTTTGGTAGAAAAAAACGTCCTTGGGGAAGAACGTTTTTCTTTTGCCTTTGGGTATTTGTTTTAGGTGCTTAAAGCAGCTTTAATTTTTTGCGCCATTCCCGGCACCTTGTAGGTGGGCACGGCACAAATCGCCAGGCGGATCCCTTTCTTCAAAGGAACGGTAAAGAGGTTTTCGCTCATTAGTTTTTCCACCAGCTGCCGGGGCTGAGCTGTGGGCACGGTGATAAAAAAGCCGCTTTGATAAGGCATGAGTTGCAAATCCACTGCCCGGGCTTCTTCCAGAAGAATCGCGGAGCGTTGCTTTAATAAATCCCGGTAAACGTTCCGCTCGGCGGTTACTTTACTCCGCAAGACAGGATCCTTTGCGAGATCCGCCAGTAAGCGCTGCGCCCCTCTGGTTCCATTGGACCAAACCCCCCGGTTGGAGAAAGCGCTAATCCGTTCAAATTCCTGGGCCACCTCGGGGGAAGAACTTAAGGCGATTAAAGCTCCGGAACGCATTCCGTAAATCAGGTAGGCTTTCGACATACTATAGGCGATTAAGATCAGGACATTGGCCGGTAATGCTTCGAAAAGCCGCATAAACTGTCTGGTTTCCTCCACGTCCCCGGCATAATCCAGATAAGCCATATCCAGCAACAAAATGATTTTTTTCTGTTCATTAGCCGCCCAAGCCTTGCACAAATCCAGGATTTGCCGCCACTCCTCCACCGTTAAGCTATAGCCGGTGGGATTATGGGCGGGGGTGTTAAAAATGGCGAGAAAATTATTCTGCGTTTTCAACAAGCCTTCCGCCTTTTCCGTAAAGGCATCGAAGTTAAAGTGAAAGTCCCGGTCAAACATTTCGTAAGTCTCGGTACCCCGTAAATGTTCGGCGGCAATAGTGTGATAAGGTCCCCAGGCCCAATCCGGGACCAGCACCTTTTCCCCCTGTTCCACATAGTTATAAATGGCGTGGCGCACACCGCCGGTTCCGCCCGGCGTGGCAATCGCCCGGGCGTATGTATGCGGGGGCTGAAAACCTTGAAAAGTATCGGCAATCGCCGCCTCCAAAAATTCCGGGAGCCCGCTGATGGGGGCGTAATTCATTAATTCCTCCGCCGGAATGCTACGGAAGTAAGCCTCCACGGTCGGAAGCGTGGCGAACTTCTCCTCCTCCGTATATAAAGCGCCGATCGACGCGTTGATTACCTGGCCCTTGCCATATTTAGCAGTCGCAGCGTTGGCCGCTTTCAGAATCGCAAAAACAGCGTCCGGTTCTGCTCCCTTCCCTACGGCATGCGAAGCTACAAGTGTTTCGATGACCATCTACCACATCCCCTCCTTTTTTAAAAACAATAACATTCTATCACAACTCGACCTGCTGCGCTATTTAATTTCCCGTTTTTCTTCTTTCTTTCCGGTAAAGCGGTTGATTATTTCCGGTACCATCTCCAGCACCTTTTCCAGGGAATCGCGGTTTTTCAAAGGAAGAACCGAAACCTCTTCGCCTCTGATGACCATCATGGCATTAGGTGTAATCTTGGCTCCGGCGCCAATCCCTCCTCCTGAGCCATCGGTTCCTTTGCTGTCCCTGCTGGTACTCCCACCGGAACCCAAACCAAAGGTAATTTCAATAATCGGGATTAAAGTAACCTCCCCGACCACAATCGGTTTCCCAACCACCGTTTCCGTACGTAAAAAATTCTCCAGCCTTTCAAACATCGAATGGAGTTTTTCGCTAAAAACCAATTAAAATCCCTCCCCTTTCTTTATTTTAATGCAGCCCGGATCACCGTCCGCAACGGTTTCGTCAAAAGCCCTTTCAGCAAAAGAGCCATTAGGGTCACCCCAAAAAAACGTCCTTCAATGAAAATTTTACCACAAAAGCCTTCCTGAGAAAAATCCGGTTCCAAGTGCACCCAGGGCAAAGGAACTGCCGCCGCTACCGCCGCCAGTAACCCGGTATGGTAGGGATCGGCACAGCCAAAGCTTCCTCTGATGCGTAAGACCCGCGGCCGCAGCTTGGCCCAAAACTTGCCCGCTAAAGCCAATAAAGCGCCCCAGGCTTCCCGGTCCAGGCGGAGCAAAACCTTAAGCCACAAGCGTCCCTCCTTCGCTCCCGCTTTTTTCCCGGAAGGAGCAGTTTTATCCGGCGACGCCCCCTTTTTCGGCGCGCCAGTCTTTCCCGGCAAGGCCTTTTTTTCCGGCGCGGCCGCTTTTCCGGTCCTTGCTGCAGTCGCCGCCGTATCCCCATCCGCTTCGCTTCCCGTTTCCAGCCTGCGCACGGTGAAAGGACCCAGGGCAATCTTCACCGAACCCCGGAATCCTTCCTGCCATTCCCCTTTAATCATGTACCGGCAAGGAATAAACAGAACAAAGAAGCAAAGCAACAGCACAAGACCGGCGACCAGCCCCAGGAGGCAGCCTCCCCCAAAGACAATCTTTGGCCATGCGGCACTCACAAGCTCGACCATCGCTAACGTCCTTTCAGCAAAAATTACCACTAAGAATATAATATCAGGAAATCTTAAAAAATAATATTGAAAAATATCTTTCGCAGGCGGAGGGTTTCCAGTGATACTTTTTTTCCGGACCTTGATTCTTTTCGCGCTTGTCGTCGTGGTCATGCGGATTATGGGCAAACGCCAGATCGGGGAATTACAGCCCTTCGAACTGGTGGTTGCCATCATGATTTCCGAATTGGCCGCGGTTCCCATGGCCGACATCGAAATACCCCTGATTGACGGGATCATTCCCATTCTGACCCTGCTTCTGGCGCAAGTTTTCCTGGCCTATCTCACTTTAATCAACCATACGGCCCGGACTATCATCTGCGGCCGGCCCAGTATCCTCATTGAAAAAGGGACTATTATCGAAAGTGAACTGCGCCGCCTGCGCATCAACATCAACGACCTGTTAGAACAACTGCGCGTCAAGAATTATGCCAACATCAGCGATGTGGATTATGCCATCCTGGAAACCAACGGGCAAATGAGTATTATCCCCAAAGGAGCCAGCCGCGCCCTGCAAACCAAAGATTTGGGTATTACAGCGAAAGACCCGGGACTTCCTTTAACGATTATTATTGACGGAACCATGATTAAACATAATCTGGCGCTGTTCCATTTAACCGAAGACGAACTGCTCACCAAATTAAAGGAAAAAGGGGTCAGTAATCTAAAAGATATATTTTTTGCCAGTATTGATTCCACCGGGACGATCACCTGGCAGAAAAAAGACGGTGTTTAATCTTTCCCCCAAAGGAGGACGTCCTTAATGCGTATCCTCAAGCAATACCTGGTGCCGCTTTGGCTCTTTTTGCTCTTTTCCTTTCTCCTCACCCTCGGCTGGAATATCCACCGGTACCTAGCGACCAGCGCTTGCACCATGCTAAACCTGACGGAAACCGTCGAAGCAGCGGTAAAAAAGGGAGAATGGGCCACGGCCGAAAAGGTTTACCGCCAAGCCGAAAAAAAATGGGACCAGATCAGTAAATACTGGCCCCTGCTTATTCATCACCAGGAAATCGATCGGATTGAAGAATGCCTGTCGAGAATGAAAAGCTTCCTGCAACAGCGGAATCGAAGTGATTCCCTGGCGGAAATTTACCTCTTGCAGAACTTTTTGCGGCATGTACCCGCCAATAAGGCTTTAAAACTGCATAATATTTTTTAAAGATATCTTTTAGAGCGTGCCGTTTTGATACTTCATGTACAAGGTAACAGCACATAAGACAGCCAGAACTAAAAAGGAAAGCCAGTTCCTTTTGAGGAAGCGCATGCCCCAGCTTTCTTTTTTTACTTCATTTTGATTAGCGACTTGATTCCCTTCATCAGCGGGTTGCCCCCCGTTTGCCGGCCCTGCTCCCCCTTGGAGTACTTCCGGCGCAACAACCCCCACACTGTTCATTTTCTCCAGCGCGCGGGCTCGTGACTCCTCGGGAGAAGGCAAGCCTTGCAACAGTGTCGGATCCACTTCCCTTGGCGTGACGGCCCCGTCCGGATTGCCAAGGATGTCCGTATTCCCTGGCATTTCATCATTATTGTCCTCGGACCGGACGTGATCCTCCGGCGCCTGGTTATTGAGCGGAGCGTCCGCCGGCTCGTCGCGCCCGGCATCTTGTCCTTTGCCCCTGACCCGGACCGTATAGGAGACCTGCTCATCCTGCTCAATGGTTACATGCGATGGCATTTCCGCGTAATATTTATCAGACGAAACTCCTTCCACATCCACATGCTGAATGGTGTATAGGCCGACCGGCAACTTCACATTGTTCTGATAATTCTGGTCCGGGGTCAAAGTAATTTTGTATTTTGACCCGCTTTCATGCTCTACATAGACAACAACATTGCCGGTTACCCAGGAAGGGACCATTCCTTCCAGCTGAAAATACCCTTTCCTTTCGTCCGTGGCCCAGGACGACCCGCAAACCACAAATAATGATAGGAGAAAAATAAATACCGAGAAAAAGCAAACTTTAGTCTGTTTCATTTTGCTTCCCTCCTATCATTAATAATAGCACAAAAGTTGGTTTATCACTACCCGGCCTCCTGATAGTCATTGAGATTCAGACCCGGATTGACATCAAAGATCGCATTGGGATTGAAATTAACGCCCGGATTGCTCCCTTGACGCGGGGCGCTGTTGTTTCGAGCGCTGTTGCCGGGGGTGTTGTTGGAACCGGTGTTGCTGGAACCAGTGTTGCCGGTGTTGTCGGAATTATGCTGCGGACCTACAATGCCCGGATCGAACATATCTCCAAAGTCAGTGGCAAAAGGATTATCGCTCTGGTTAAAATTATCCGGTATGGTTACAGGTTGGCCCTCATCCCATCTGACCAGATTGGGGTACTGTTCACGAAGATCCAACTCCGACAAACGCTCATACCATTCTATTTGCCAGTCTTCCGTTAAATACTCACTCACAATATCCTCCACCGGCAAGGAATAAACATTAACGTATAAAACGGATTGTTCACTGCTTGAACCGTCTTCGTTGGTAACTGTTGTTGTGTCTTCTTCCAATTCAACATAATTCAGTCTTTCATGAATCTCCCTGATTAATTCTTCGTTATCCTCCAAATTCTCGATCTCCTGTTCCGTAAGCACGGTTACCAAAGCCAAGACATCCTGCCAGTCGGTATATACTCCGCTGCCGTTTTGATACACGATATAGACTTGATCATAGGGTTCATCATAATATTGCTCCAACGACTGGCGGAATTCCTCGTCGAGTTGTTGGATAAAATATTGGTATTCCAACACATCTTCTTCATCAGCCGCATAAAAGTTAGTGACAAAACCCGACAAAGCCGCGCCGCTTATGATGACCAACATCACTTTTAATAATAAGGCCACCACAAAAAACAGGACGAATTTACCGGCGACCGCGGCCAAAAATTTTACCGCCAAACCTACGACGTACCTGAGCCCAGCTTTTAACAGCATCGCCAGTCTGCCCGGCAGCCTTTTGGCGAAGGCCCTTAAAGCCCCTGGCAAATGAGTCGCCTGCCTGAGCATGGCCCTGGCTCTAAAACTAACGGCCCTGGCCGCGCCAACGGGGTTGGTAACTGCGTAATAACCGGCTCTGGCTAAAGGTCTTGCTGTTCTAATCATAGTTCTGGCGGCTCCCGGTGCAGCTTTGGCTGACCGCCAGGTGTATTTGGCCCCTAGTTTGGCATTTCTAAGCCATTTCTTACCTTCGGTATAGCGGTAATGCATATCGGCCACCGAACTAAAACCGATGTCCGTCACGCCATCTGAATCATAAGAAGTAAGCAACAGTTTTCCTGCGGCCTTGGCCTCATAGTAGGCATACTTCGCGCTGAAACTAAGCGTACCGGCTATGGTGAATTTTTTGCCCAGCGTATATGTTCTCGAGAAGCGAAATGTTCTGCCGTTAATGGTGAAGGTTTTAGTAATGCATATTTGACGCCGTACACCGAATTCTTTGTTAAAAATACTCTTAAGGGAAGTCGGACCCCCGATGCGGAATCCTTTACAGGATAACTCCATAGGTCCGCCCAACCGCCTTAAAATACGATATCTTCTGCCTTTAAAAGTAATTGTTTTATCAATACCAAATCGCGGCAGGTTGAGCGTTTTCTTCCATTCGGGAATCAGCGTCCTCTGCCGGATATGGAATTCCTTACCGTACAATCCAGCCAATCTTCTTGTAAGAAACCTGGTTCTTCTTGTGACAAATCCTGCTTCCCAGGGCTCTTTAGCGTTTTTGAAGGCTTCGGCCAAATCACTAACCGCCTCTTTCTTCAGTTGCAGTTCCCGGAAACCGGCCGGACCTACATCATCGTCATCGATATCATCATAAATCCTATCCCGCAAATACAGAGCGCTGAGGTATCCGGCTTTAACCATAAACCTCGTGTATCTAAACGCTCTTGTGCTCCATCTTCTGAGTTTCCTGCTGGGTTTTTTGTGCCACCTCTCTATGTCATTAATATCAACACGGGTCTCAAAGGTACTACTACTACTCTTATGGCTGCTCTTGCGGCTGCTCTTATGGCTATCATCATCGGTCTTATAACTACTCTTGCGGCTATCATCACTACTCTTATGGCTACTCTTGCGGCTGTCATCAC
>DGEB01000050.1:11972-18376 GCA_002385735.1 Peptococcaceae bacterium UBA3937 | reverse complement strand
CTGTCATCACCATCAGATCTTCGCCTCGAGTTGAACTCCTCCGATGAAGTGTCATAATCATTTTTCCTTCGGTGATTATATTCATAATTATCTTTACGAACTTCTGCCCTTTCTGCCCGTTTCTCTTTCTCATTTTTACTTTTCTGTCTCTTTTCTTCCTGCTGTTTATTATACTCGTCATGCCAGGTTCTTAAACGATAAAACTTTGTATATCCTTCTACTACTTTCTTGGCACGAACAGAAGTTGCTTTAGTGTTACGAACTTGCCTATCCTGCGCGGCAGACCGAACTTTGGGTTTTTTTACATTGTCCGCAGTGTATTCCTGCTGCCCACTCCGTTTACCCGTTTTCCCTTGACCAGAAGCAGGCTGCCCGGGCGAGCTTTTTTCCCTTACCACCCGGGTTGTAAAATCCGGGGTGGTCTCTTCCGGTACCTTATGATAAAGAGTTGCCGTCCGGTCATATTTAGGTTTTTTATCAACTATTCCCAGTTTCTTTTTTCCCGACGGTTTGTCTATGGAGAGCCTTCTCAACCTGGCTTTGATCCATTTTGTGGACTGTTCCCGGGTACTTCTCAATTTTTCCGCTACGCTCCGGGAAGACTGAATGCTTAAACCCCTTATTAAATATTTCTTGCCCGTTCTTTTTTCGACATCTTTTGTGGTAAGACCCTTGGCGCCTTCTCTGCGCTCTTTGATCTCTTCCCGGTATTGCTTCGTTTCAGCCCGGCTCACAGCATCGGTTATCCTTGCCGGATCCTTATGGTGGCGGGTCGCGACGTAACCGGCAACTACTTTTTTCGCCTTCTGGACAGCACGATGGCCACCGCCGGCAGCCGACCTGCCCGTTTGCGGTGCGGTTCTGATTCTTGATTCGCTTGGTACTCCTGTTTTGCTTCTGGAGGCAACAACCTTTTGGGCTTCCTCTTTGCGGGGCGCGGGTGAAATTCCCTTTAAGCCTAAAGGCCCCGTCTCACGAGCTTTCGTTTTGGGAGCCGCACCGGGTTTAGGGGCCGCAGGATCCCCTTTGATCCCGGCACGACGCTGGTCGAGACGCTTTTGATTTTCGTGCACGATTCTTTGCGCCCTGCGGACAGCAGTAGACACCCCCGCGTCATCCGACCGGCGCGATGGGGTGATGATTTCTTTGACTTTCAATACCTTTTTTGCGGTATGATCAGTTTGCGCACCACTGCCTCTTGTTGGCTCCTTGTGGTGGCGGGTCGCGACGTAACCGGCAACTACTTTTTTCGCCTTCTGGACAGCACGATGGCCACCGCCGGCAGCCGACCTGCCCGTTTGCGGTGCGGTTCTGATTCTTGATTCGCCTGTTTTTTTTGTTTTGGTTTTTGGGGTGTCGCTGCTGATGGAGGCAAAGGTTTCGGCTAAAGATCTCCTAAAATACTTTTTCTTTTCCTTTTTTTCTTTCGAAGGTGTTATTCCCTTTAAGCCCAAAGGCCCCGTTTCACGAGGCTTCTTTTTCGTTGTCGTACCGGTTTTAGCTGCGGTGTGACCACCGAGGATGTCGGTCCGACGCTCTTCGAGGCGTTTTTTGTTTTTATCTACTATTTTTTGCGCCCTGCGGACAGCAGTAGACACGCCCGCGTCATCCGACCGGCGCGATGGGGTGATGATTTCTTTGACTTTAAAAACCTTTTTAACGGTATGACCGATTTTTGTTCTTACTTTTGAATCGCCTTTTGGGGTTGGTTTGGCTTTTGTACCGTCGCCGGCGATGGAAGCAATGGTATCCGCTAAAGTACGCCCGGTGGGCCGCCGATTTTTCTTTCCTTCACTCGAAGATATGATGTCATTTAAGCCCGAACCAGGGGCCTTTTTTTTCTTACCGGGATGATGACGTTCCGCCAGCGGGATTTCCCCTGCTTTGGAGGCTTTTTGGGCAGAGCGATGCTCACCGCCGGATTTCTTCTTATCCTTTGGCGGTGTTTTTTTAGGGTTTGTTTTCGGTTTCTCTTCTTTGGTTTCTTTTATTTCATCATAATAGTCAAAGAAACCTTTGCCGACTGATGATTTCAACTGCTTTTCTTTTTCATCAGGCTGAATTTTGATCAGGGGCTCTTTCTTCTGCTTATTGTTTTGCTGACCGCCGAGGTCGGGCCCTCTGTTTTTACCGCCAGAATTATTGTCGCCCATCCTGCCTCACCCCGCTTTCCTTTAAAGCTCCTTAAAGCTATGAGGATTTGCGGACAACTGCTTTCCTTTGTGTAGCTTTTTTATCGGCCTTGGTAATCTTTGAAACTTCTTCTACCTTCGTTGTCATCATCCGGTACAGTTTCGTATCTTGCGGGAACTTATCGATAAAGGGAATAATACTGTTCCCCGAGAAAAGCAATCCTTGCCCGGGATCGGAGTTGGTAACGTACGACAACTGAGTTGCCGAAATGTTTAAGAGCCTGGCCAACTCTGCCCTGTCGCTGGGGGCCTGGTTCAACATCATGATAAAATCACTGTTGGAAAGCATCCGGCGTGCCAGTTCGGATCTTAACAGGTCTTCCACGTTCTGGGTGATACCGGTGGGAATGGCACCCCATTTTCTTGCTCTCTTGTAGAGCTCAAACAAGAAGTTCGCGGAATATTCGTTGGCAAACAGCAAATAAATTTCATCCATGTAAATCCAGGTCCGCTTACCCCTGTTTCTGTTCACGGTAATCCTGTTCCAAATGGCATCCAGCACAATTAACATCCCCATTGTTCTTAACTGCTTTCCTAAATCTTTAATATCAAAACAGACCAGACGGTTATTGATATCAATGTTGGTTTTATGGGCGAAAACAGACAGGTTACCGGTGATATACAATTCCAGGGAAGTAGCCAGGCTTTCGGCCTCGGGTTCCTTCTGCCGCCTTAAGACCTCATAGAAGTCCTTTAAGGTCGGTACTTTATCCGGATCAAAATCCTGCATATATTCACGGTAGGTAATCTTCAAACAACGGTCGATAATGGATTTTTCTTTGGCGTTCAAGCCTTCTCTACCCCCGACGATGGTCTCACACAGGGAGAGGAAGAAGTCCGATTTTAAAAGCAGGGGATCGTCGTCGTCGGAATAGTCAATGCTCATATCTAAAGGATTAATATAGTTTCTGGAACCGGCCGAGATATAAATAACCTCACCCTGGAAATTCTGCACCAGGCGAGTGTACTCTCTTTCCGGGTCGATGATCATTACGTCGTCATTGGTATTCAGCAACACGTTGACCATTTCCCGTTTGGCGCTGAATGATTTACCGCTACCGGGCGAACCTAAGATAAAGCCATTGGCGTTTTTCAGGGATTTGCGGTTAAACATAATCAGGTTACGGGAAACGGCATTTAAGCCATAGTACATTCCATCCGGCTGGATTAATTCCTGAGAAGTAAAAGGAATAAAGATGGCCGTACTTTCCGTCGTGAGACAGCGGTCCACTTTCAAGCTATTAAGGCCAAAAGGCAAGGCCGAATTTAGCCCATCCTCCTGTTGATAATTGAGGACACCGATCTGACAAAGGTACTTTCTGGCCACCGAGTTAATCAGTTCCGTTTCTTTATCCAAGTCTTCCTTGGTATCCGCCAGGTGCATCAAAACGATATTCGTTAAGTAGAGTTTTTGGTTTTTATTCACGATGTCATCCAACAAAGCCTGCGCTTCTTCCAGACTGTTCCGCAGATCATAAGGAATGAACGCTTCCAAATAGCCGCCCCGCAAGCTTCTTTTTTGATATTCGATTTTATTGGCTTCCATCCCGGTGATTTGTCTTTTGACCATTTTTAAAGCGATATGGGGTTCAATAGGTTTGATGTTGACCGTAAGGACCATGTTGATACTGAAATCCGTCAGTTCCCCTAAAAACATATCATTAATAAAGGAAGGCAAATCACGGACAAAAATAGTCCGGGCGTATTTTTCGCCGATAATCATGTAATCACGCTTAAACTCAAAAGAGTCCGGACTAATTAAATCCTTCGTACACAAACCTTTTTTCCGGTGCAGGGTAGGTTTGTATTCGAACTCGCCTTCATGCCCGTTGCGGTAGATATCATGAAGTAATTCCAGGCGTTCCTCAAGGGCCAAAACCTTCCCGTAACTGCCCAATCTTCTGATTAAGCCCAAAACTTCGATTTCCAATCTGGAAAAGATGCTTTTGGCTTCCTCATAGTTATTAGCCGTAATCGTTATGGTAATGTATTTTTCTTTCTGGATATCATTTTTGCCGGCAGCGATCTGGTGCAACAACATTTCATTATATTCTTTCCGGTATTCGTTGAAGATGTCGTCTCTTTCTTTTAATAAGATTTTCCTTTCAAATTGTTCCCGGTTGATTGATTTGTTGATGATAGTAATTTGCACATGGATCGAAGAATTGAAGTAGTTCAGAAACTCACAGTATTTAATAAAAATATCTTCTTTATCATCTTGCCTGGCAATTTGATAATTAATATCATAAAACCTGATTACCTTAGAAAAACTATTATTGGTTACCTGAAAAATCCCGTCCTCATAAGCGCGAAGATAAGGAATGGTTTGTTGGGCTGTCTTAGGAATAATTCTTTTGATTCTTTGTTGCTTCTCTTTATTAGAATCGTTTTTTCCCAAACCGTTCTTAAACAAATTATCGAGTAACTTCAATTGAATCACCCCCATCTTTTTTCTTCAGTTTACTGATGCGCTTATTAATGGTATTATATTTTTCTCCCCATTCCTGCTCCTTATAATACATGTCCATCAAAAGATCATAAAGGTTTTCCACTACATATTTTCTTTTTTGCGGGGTTAAAAACTGAAAGCGAACTATACAGAGGATAAAGTGTTCAAAAGGCATTCCGTTATAGTTAAAAAACCCGATTAAAATTAGTGGTCCGGCCGTAAGGATAATCAGCCAACTGGCCAGTTCATCTCCGATGTAAGGACGAATAAATATATATAAAGGGATGTTAATGGAAAGAGCTAAGATAATGGAAAAGGTTTGACGAACATTGAGCCCAAAAAAGAGCTTTTCTTTATAATGACGTATTTCTTTCGGCACCCTAACTTCAATCATTTACACTCGCCTCCTTCATCCCATTATAATCCCATGATGGCCTTCGCCCATGATTCTGATTTCAAGAGAGCGAAAAGCAAAGCTACCGAAGACAGGACATAAGCTATAACCCCAGCAATGGGCGCGACGCCGTCACCCGGATTAATCCATCGTGCGGCAATCATCAGATAGACATAACACAAGACAACAATTACCACTCCCTGCAGGCAAACGGCTATGTAAGACTGGACAAACCTGAAAGCGATGGAGTTGAACTCATCGGAAACCATGGTGGAAAGAGGAATCGGAGCCATGATGGTATATACGCACAATTCGATTAACCTTCCGAAAACGACAAAATAAACCGCGATCCTTATAAGGAGCATTACGGCCCAAATAACGAAATACTGGATAAAATAGAATATTTTGGCAATTAAGCCTATATCTCTAAACTCATTGAGAATTTGATCAATCATGCTGTTCCAATTCGCTATCCTGCTAAAACCTTGTAAATCAGGACTGTTCGGAGCCAGGGTATCACAAATCCCGACCACAACAGTTGCGATTAGCTCTAACAGTGCAAAGCTATTTACAATTACTACTTTGGCCAAAAACAACCTGATAAGCATACTGACGATGTTTTCCCAATGCATAAGTTCAAACATGATGGTCTTATTTAAAAAACTGATCATAAAGAAGACGCACATTAAGGTATAGCCGATCGGAAGAATAATATTAAAGACCGTCAGCACATAATTGTAAATTGTCCCGTCACTTGTCCCCGCCACATTTGGTACTTCTCTCACCAAATTAATAATTGATTGAATGTCTCCTTCGAGGCCAAAGATTTGGTTAAGTATATTCCCAAACAATGCAACAAGCTCATCCACTTTCCATCACCACCTAATGTATAGGGTGACTACAAAACGAGACGAACCAAACCGAAACGGAATTATTTAACACTTCCAACTTTTAGAAAAATATTGACTATTCTGGCTTAAAAATAGTGGGTGCCAAAATTTGCGGCCCCACTATCGAATATGGACACAAGCTCATCCATAAACTTATTCACTAATACGGATCGGGAGCCATTATAATTATGAACACCCTTAAATATTCCTGCCGTGACTAACTGCTATTGTTATTGCACGTTCAAGCCTGTTCCGACGTTGAACAACTGTTGAGCCATCAAACACAGCCCTGCCAACATAAATCCAGCCGCTAATACTTTCAGCCCGGATACTTTAGCATCTGCATCATCGTTCATGAAGCCAAGGATTAATTGCAAGGCACCGAAAAACGCGATAACAAAACCGAGACGATAAACCCAGCTGACAATAAAGTTCAATACCATATTCAAGTTGTTGAATCCAACGTCATAGGCATTAAC
>DGEB01000050.1:0-11765 GCA_002385735.1 Peptococcaceae bacterium UBA3937 | reverse complement strand
TTGCTGTCCTAAAACCGGGCTTGCGAAGGTTACCATTAAGACAGCTACCAGAAAAACCACGGTCAGTATTTTTAACACTTTCCCATGACTGAACCTGAGACAACTTAAGGCATTTACCATTTTAATCCCCCTCTTCGTTGATATTTTTATCTTCCCAAATATCTAAAGTCATGCTCTCTTTCCCTCAACCTGCTGGTAGGCAACCTTTCCCTGAGTAGATCATCCTCCTCCTGCCTCCGGCCTTTTGGTAATTCGACTTTCGTTTCATATGGCCTGAGTCTCCTGATGGAACGGTAGTCAAAAAAGTAATTCCCGTTATAATCATTTAAGTACTTGGCGTTTTTATGCTTTTGCACATCATACTTTTTGGAATAGAAGGGATAAGTACCTCTGATAATGAGGATACAGTCTTCATCGGGCAGACGCTCTAATTCATCAGGTAACATCAGTTCTCTCTTCATCACGTCGTAAGCCTTGGAACTGGTCCGGGTCCATTTCTGTTCTTTATTGTATGTATAGACATATGTATCGATTGTTTCTACGCCCAGGGCTTTGCTGACGTACTCCAGGGTGAATAAATCCATACTGCCCAGGAAAAGCAGGCTGTCACAGTTACCGACAATGGTTTCAAAGTCATCTTTATAGGTCGCCTTAATCTGAGATAGATTCTGCACGATGATACTGGCGCTGATTTCCCTGCCCCGCATGGTTCCCAGCACGCGGGCAATATTGGGAAGAAAACCGATATTCGCGAATTCATCAAGTATGCAGCGGACATGAAGATTCAGCTTACCGGTGGGCGAAGTATCCGCCTTGTTATACAGTGTTTCAAATAGTTGCGTATACATTAAAGCCGCGATAAAATTATAGGTTACAACCGCATCGGAAATGATTACGAACAAAGCTGTTTTTTCATCCCCGAGTTTATCCAGTTCCAAAGTGTCCTTGGCCATAATATTGGCCACATCCTGAATATTGAAGATTGCCAGCCGCACCCCGGTAGAGATAAGAATGGAGCGCGCCGTTTTCCCTGAAGATTGTTTGAACACCGAATACTGTTTGACCGCCAGATGGTTCGGTTTTTCGAGCGCTAATTGGGCGAAAATTTGGTCAAGTTCACTCTCAAAAGTCGGATCATCTTCCTTGACATCGCCTTTTCTGAGTAAATCAAGAACTGCGTTAACGGACTGGTCCTTTTTCGGGAGTTCATACCAGACATAGAAGAAAAGAGCTTGCAGAAGAGCTTTTTCGGCTCTTTCCCAGAAGGGGTCATAGGATTTGGCCTCTTCCGGCGTTGTATTGTCAATCAAACACTGAATCGCTGTTACGACGTCACCTTCATCACGCATATATTCGAAGGGGTTATATCCATCACTATATTCCCTTTGCACTAAATTAAGTACTTTAATTTTATACCCTTCTTTTTGCAGGAAGGCTCCCGTATCTCTCAACAATTCGCCTTTCGGATCCGTAACCACATATGAGGAATGGGCCTGTAAGATATTGGGTTTCACATAAAGCCTGGTTTTTCCTGTGCCGGGGCCGCCAATCACTACTGCGTTCAGGTTTTTCCCTGTTTGCATGGTATTGAGACTTAGACCTTCGGTTTGGGTGAAAATAATATTTTGATCCGGGTTTTTATCCAGCAATGGTTTAATGTCGTTTTTGCCGCCCCACTGAGCCGTACCGTGTTCTTTACCGATCATGTATTTCTTTCTGGTAGTAAGAAAGTATACTACAAAGAGAAAATAGAAAACGGAAAAGAAGCCTAGTATTTTAAACGCTAATATGTCCGGTTGAAAAATAGGATTCGTGTTCATGTGTTGCTCAAAATCCGTCATAAACTGATTAAAATTAAAAATGGTAACTTGTTCATAAGTGCTTAATACGGTTCCGAAATGGAGAAGCGTATATGCTATGAAAAGATATATGACAATAAAAGCTATTTTATAGTTCTGAATTCTTTTTTCCCTTTTGGCTTGTTCTGTCGTCATATCGGCTGCACCTCTTTTGCTGCTGACTTAAAATCCTTTCTTCATCCCTATCTTCATCCACCGTATCAGCCGAGATACAATACCCTTCAGGTTACTTTCATTATAGCAGTTTTCACCAGTGCCTACAAGATAAAATAAAGAAAATTGCAATATATTAAAAATAAATATTATCAATTAAAAAGAGGTGCCAAAAAGCCGGAACCCTTGACTTGTGCACCTCCTATTTTGTTTATTTTTTATTTATGTCCTAGATAGGTTTCAAAAAAAAGTAAATTGAAGTAGCTGGTGGTTGCCATTTTATCGTCCCGGAACAGCACACCGGAGTTAGTGTTTCCTAGGATATGGAAGTTTTTTATCCCCGCTCGCTCCGCCCAGCGCAGCGCGCCGGCTAAAGAGGCCGGAGAATCCAGATAGGCATTGTCTAAACGAAACAGGGTCGCATAATCGAAATCCCGCATCACCTGAAGGGTAAAGCGGTCCTTTTCCTGGGCTTCTTCCCGGGTCAGGTAATGGGAAAAATCGACGGAAGCGAGCAAAACCGCTCTCTTATCCTGCAGGGCGGCCTGCAACCGGTCAAGCAATTGGTCCACCTCCGTCAAAGACACCCCATAGTGAAGAATCACAGGCACTACCGGCGTTGCCGGGAGAAAATGCTTGATCAAGGGCATCAGGTTCCCTACGGAATGTTCCTTGCCCAGGATTTTTTCATCCCTGACCACTTCCCGCTGCTCCAGCAAACTACACACAAGGCTTTTTTCCGTTTTAACCAGACCCAGGGGCGTCTGCCAGTCCGCCAGTCCGGTGATGATCCTTCCGCCCTGGTTATAATGGTTCGGCCCGATGAGCACCAGCACTTCCGGCTCCTGGGCAGCTACGTGCTCCAGTAGCTCCATGATCATGGTCCCGGCCACCAAATGATGGGGAAGTACCCCGGCAACGATTCTTTTCCCCTGAAGCCGTCCGGATCGCCCTCCGGTTTCAGTCAATTGACCTGTCTTTGCGGATTGAACCGCCTGAATCGATGGAGACGCTTGAGCCGCTTCCAATGATTGAGCCGATGGAGATTCTTGCGCCGGGCTGCCGGCCGCAGGGTATTGCGCCAGGATTTGGGCCAAATCTTCCGCCGAGACAAAACTGGCCTGCGCCTTTACATTGTTCCACTCCCGTTCCTCCCCCTTAATGGAGAGGCTGCCGGCGCTGGGACAGTTGGCTTTTTCCGCTTCCAGCCGACCGCTGGCCGCCTGACAGGCGGCCAGCGCCACAGCCCCGGCCATTATAATTACTAAGGCAATCCGGCTTCGTCTCATTATTTAATCACAATCCTGTCTTCCTCGCCCAGGATCCGGACGTCCCGGTTCCTGCCGTTACTCAGCAGGGTACCCTGGGCCGTAAATTCACCCGGCGAGACAACCCGTGCGTAATAGACCACTTTTTGCGTCCCGGCTCCCCTTTTTCCCGTGCCTTTCCATACGCCGAAAGCAATCTTTGGCCCTTTCACCTCAAAGGGGAAAGTCCAGTCCCTGGACACTTTTTCCCAGCTCATCCTTGCGTAGGGCCGCGGCACGTACTTCAAACCGGAGGGCAAAACATCCACCAGTTCGTAGAGGCCGGCCGGCGCCAAATCCTTGATTTCGTATTCCAGCACCACCTCCACCAGATCCCCCGGCCGCAGCGTGGAGGTAGCCACTCCGTTGACCTTGTAGGTCCGCTTGACCGCCAGGTCGTCCCGCGCCGGCTTTTCTTCTTTTTCGTACGGCTGACTATACACGGTGGTTAGCCCTACTTTGCCGCGAATATCCTTAAACTGCAGCTGCGCCAATTCTTCCGGCAAGAGGTACAGGGCAAGTATTTCATCCCCTTGTAAGGTCTTTTGTTCCGTTTTACCCTTCCTGACATAGGTGAAGGAAACCGGTTCGCTGTCCAGATAACGCAGCTTGTATTTCAGGATCTGTAATTGTTCCAGGTTGTTGAGCAGTTCCTGGCCGGGGTTTTCCAGCAGGTACTGGTATAATTTGTTGTTCTCGGGAGCACCCAGTTTGGCCGCCAACATGGCCAACTGGCCGGTCGCAGCGATGATTTCATCCTGGCTTTGGCCAATCTTTACACGCATGGTCGGGCCAAGGTCTTCCCCATAGACCTCCAGTAACTCCGCGTAAATCGTCCTGGCCACCGCGCCGTTCCCGATATCCAGCATGGCCAGGGCCAGATAAACCTGCTGCTCCGGCGCCAGATCCTCCTGCGCGAGATATTTGTTGATCTCCGGCAGGACCGGTTCGCCCAGAGCCCCTAAGCCCCACAAGGCCGGGGTGGGATCTTTTCCTTCCTTCTCCCCTTTCTCCAGTAAGGCGTAGAAGTAGCCAATCAGCGCGCTCCGGTCAAAGCCCGGACTGCCTAAGGAGGCCACCAAAGCCGTCAAAACCGGGTCGCTTTCCCCATAGGGCAAGAGGGCAATTCCCCCGTCTTCCTTCTGATAGGGCAGGAACTCATCGGTTTCGGCCGGTTCGTCGACGAACTCCTTAAAGGAAGCATCCTCCTGGGCATAATATTCCGCCAGCAGCTTCCGGGCTTCCGCAGCGGCTAATTTCTGCTCCAGCCGCTCCCCCCGATCCCAAACCAGTTGCCACAAACCACACAGGTACTGCCCCTGCTCGTAATTGCTGAATACCACGTAAGTCGGTTCTTTCGGGCTGCCTTGCAGCTTCGTGTTTTCCTCCAGCAACCGGTGGGAACTGACAAAACGCTCCAGGAAAGAGGCAGCCACGGTAAAGCTTTGACTTAGTTTATCCTGGGAATCCCCTGCCTTTCCTTCCGCAACCAGCGTGTACGTTCCTTCCTGGAGGGCGGGAAGTTGCCAGTTAAAGCTTTCCGCCACCTTCGCTTTGCCTTGTTTCTTGATCACTTTCCCCGCCGGGTCGTGCAACTCCAATTGGTAAACCACCGTATCCTGTGGGCTCACCTTTTCCCCGTAGGAACGCACCAGGACCACCGGGGTGTCCCCCACCAAATACTGCTCGTTAAACACCAGGTCGACGAAGAAAGGCAAGCGAACGGGAATCTGGTAAGTACCGCT
Source organism: Peptococcaceae bacterium UBA3937 (assembly GCA_002385735.1). Lineage (GTDB taxonomy): Bacteria > Bacillota > Peptococcia > DRI-13 > DTU073 > UBA3937. The sequence goes on along the minus strand of DGEB01000050.1, from coordinate 6,701 downwards.
GGCGGCCTGCAAATCCTGGGTCATAGCGTGGTAAGTCACCCGCCAGTTGGTCAAATTATCAGGCAAAACGAACTCCACCTGCGCCTCGCCGCGTCCATCGGTTTCCACGGTGGTAAACAGGACGGTATCGGTAAAATCGTCCCGTAGCTCATCGCCTCCTCCCCCCTGTTCCGCTCCGCCCGGATAGGCGGGATGGTCGTGGGAAGCCCGGGTATCCAGGTACATCAGCACGTAATCATGATAAAGGTCGACTAAGAAATTGACGTCCTGTTCATTCATGGCATAGATCGCTTCATCGACCAGATTCAGATTGACCCTGGCTTTCACCGGCCGCTTCTCTTGATCGGTCACCTTCACCCGAAGGGAGACCTTATCCTTCGGACGGTATTCTTTTTGGTCCGTGGTCAGCTCTACTTGCAGGGCTTTCTCTTCCCTGTCGAAGGGAATAATCTCGGACATGGACCCAATGTATACGTTCCCGTCAAAATAGACCGCCCCGACGTTGGTGTTGGGAATGTCCGTCTTGGAGAAGACAAAACCATACTCCGGCCGGTCGGACACCTGAAAGGCTTCAATCTCTTTCTGACCGCGATAGAACAGGAAAGCCTGTTCTCTTTCGGCCAGTTTATGCTCACTGTCCATAAAGGCCACCGACACCTGTTCCCCTTCGTTATAATACTCTTTGTCTTTTTGCAGGCGGTAATATTTATAATATTCCCCGCGGCCATAGGCGCTGTCTTCATGAATATAGACCCGCTTGCGGGCGATGCGGCCCTCTGCGTCGGGTGCGGTTAAATCAACGTAATAGGAATGCTGTGGATCGAGGGCTAGCTTGTAAAGGGCCTTCCCTTCCTGATTGGTAGTCATGGTAAAATCGGTCAGCTTTTTCGTGTCGTAAGTATAGGAATATTGTTTTTCCACCTGCTTGGTAATAAAGTTGTAGCTTTGCCCGGTCTCGATTTTCGTCCATATTTCCTGATAAATGGTCCCCTTAATGGGCTGCCCCGCCACCGGTTGACCCAGGTAGTTTTCCTGCTTTATATCCATGCCGGCATTTATTTTGTCCAAATCAATCCGGAATAACCCGGCGTCCAGGGTGACCTCCTGTCCGTTCCGCTGGACCGCGCCCTCCAAAAAGAACTTGCTGGCAAAAACATAGATTACACTGGAAGCGCTGATCTCCCCGGCTTCAGGCGTCGCCACCGTAACTTCCAAAGGAACATAACGGTAGGGTTCGGAATAAAAGTTATCCACATGGCCCGAATAGGGGATCTGCGCCTGTCCTTTTTCGTCTGTGACAACCTGCCCCGTTTCATCCATGATGTTGTAATTCAATTTCACCTGGGAGACAGGGGTCCCTTCGAAAAAGGCCGCCTCAGTTGGAAAATGGACCTTTTCCCCGGCAAAGATAGCTGTTTTTTCCCGTTCTACTTTAATCTTGTAGGCCGGTTTCTGGTAAGTGGCCACCTTAAAGCCCCGGGAAAGGAAGAGGGTATCCCCTTTCCGGACTTCCAGGTAATAATAATCAGGAGCCAGGGTCGGCAGTTCAATTTCGCCGCTGAAGACGCCCTGCTTAACGGAAACCGTTTTGCTAAGCAGGGAAGTATCGTGCTGCTGCCAATAAAGGTCATTGCCCAGTCCCCGCAGGATAAGTTCTACTTCCTTCAGTTCTTCGGCTCCCCGGCGCGGGCTGAGCACGCCCCAGAAACGCACCGTATCCCCCGGCTTGAACAGCTCCCGGTCCAGGTAGAAATACTTCCAATAATCCCGCGGGTCATAGGGTAATTTTTCGGCAGCGGCGATGTTGGGGTTATCCTCTGCCGTAAACAGCGGCACAACGGTTTCCCTGGAACCGCTTTTAATAAGGGCATATTCCCTTTCCTCCGTCCGCAGGTTTTGCTCCAGGACAATGACCCCCTCTTTGTTGCCTTCAACCTTCCGGCCACTGCCCACGATTTGCAGTTGGGCATCCTGAACCGGCTTTTTGGTCTGCAGGTCATTTATCCAGAGCAGGCTCTTTTCTTCTCCTTGCACCAGGTACACCGCCAAATCGGTTACCTGGAACCAAACCTGACGCACACAATCCTGCATTTCGATTTGGGCGGCATAATAGCCTGCCGGCAGGGCTTCCGGCGCCACCAGATAATGCTGGTAATCATTCGTACTGACCAGGTTTTGTTCAAATTCGGCGATTTTGGACAGTTTGCTGAAATCCTGCTGCTTTTGCTCCCATACGAAACTGGCCCATTCCGGCAATTGGTCGTTTTCGCGCAAGGCCTTGCAAAAGGCCCGGTAATCGCCATAGCGGTATACAGAAACCGCAGCTTTCGGCACTTCCTCTTCAACAAAGAAATAGACAGGAAACGCCGGAGGCTCAGAGGTCTTAAATTCCGTTGTTTCCCGGCTTACTTGGAAAGTAAAGGCCTCCTCATCCTCTTCCGATTCGGTTTCAAAGCTGAAGGTGTAATCTGCGGGCAAGGAAGCGGCTCTGTCGGTCAGGGGCAAGCCTTTTTTCACCGTTACCACATATAAACATTCCGCTTCCAATTTTTCCGGCACAAAAACCAGGGTTTTGCCGTGTTTCTCAAAACGGCCCTTCACCTGCGGCACAATCTTTACGTACTCCTGTGCCTTTTCTAAAGAGAAATTGTCATGAGAAAAGAGAATCTCAATGCCTGTATTTAAGGGAACATAGGTGGTTTGGTCACCGGGCAGGGTTCGCACCACCCGGAAATCCCCTTTGGTTTGGAAAGCCCAGCTGTATTGGGCCCTTTCTTTTCCTTCCGGGTCAAAGGCCAGCCGGTAAACCGTATTGGCAGCCAATTTCATCTTGGGAATAATACGGTATTCCTTGCCCCCGGCTTTTTGATCCAGGGTGTACTCAAAAGCCGGTTCGACCTTGAGCTTCTTTTGCAACTCCTTTTCGGAGATGGGATCTTGACTGAGTAAGACAAAGCCGGCTTCCGGGTCGACCCCCAGAGAGTCTTCCTTCAGGGCTTTAATAGTAATTTCGCCGGCCAGGGCCGGTTGGATCCCCGGACCAAACAAGCCCGCCTGCCACAGCAGGCCGCCACAAAGCAACAAAACCAGAAATCCAGCCACCAGTTTAAGCCCCCGGCCATTCCTGAGCCAGTTGGGCCAGGAAAAGGCGCCTTTTTGCCTGGCCCCGGTACCGTCCGGGCCCGCCTGAGCCGGATCCATCTTTTGTTCCGCCGGCTTTTGCTGTTCTTCCCCCGCCTTTTTCTCTATCGCCTGTTGTAAAGTACTGCGCAATTCATCCTGAAAACCTTCCCTTAGCGGTGCCGGCTCTAATTCCTTAACCAACTTGCCCAACTCTTTTTCAATTGGCGTCATATCCCTATCCTGCTCAAATCGCTTTTTACTCATGGTCCACCATCCTTTTCCGCAAATTCCTCAACCCACGGTGCAAGAGCTGTTTGACGGAACCTTCACTTTTGTCCATGATTTCGGAAATCTCTTGATAAGACAATTCGTACAGGTAGCGCAAAATCAGCGCTTGTCCCTGTAAGGCGGGCAATGCCTGTAACTCTTTCCTTAAACGCTCTTTTTCGACCCGCAACAACACCACCGTCTCCGGCAAGGGGTTTTCGTCGCGCAGGCTGTCCGTCTCCAACCAATCAGCCGTTAATCCTTTCTTCCGGTAAAGATCATTTACCGCGTTGGAGGCAATTTTAAACAGCCAAACCCCCACCGGAATATTCCGGTACTCATACCGGTCAATGTGCTCCAGGGCCGAAAGAAAGGTTTGGGAAGTTAGCTCTTCAGCATCCGCCTGGTTAAAAGTACGGTAAAATACGTAGTTGTATACCTTCAAAAAATAAGTATCGTAGAGTTCTAAAAATGCTGCTTTATCCCGTTTTATTCTTTCCACCAATTCCCTGCCATCCACTGCCGTGGTCCCAAATGAAATCATCTTCTCCCTCCTTAATGCACTGCTCATTAATAATAACGCGGATGTTGAGCAAAAGTTACGCCTTTTCCCGCGCAATTTTTAACCTGGCCCAAAATGCGCTAAAAAACCTAAAAAAAGAAGCTGTTGCCCCTATTCTATCACACCAGCTTCTTTTGCGTATTATTCTAATCAATCTAAACTATTGCGTTCGTTTTGTTCCTTTTGCTCCTTTTTCTTTCCTTATTCTTTTGCTTATATTATCGCTTTCCGTCCGGCTGTTTTTACTTTCTTTCCAGCCAGCCTTTTTCCACCAGCAATTCGGCAATTTGCACTGCGTTCAACGCGGCCCCTTTCCGCAGATTATCCGCCACCACCCACATATTCAGACCGTTAGACACCGTGAAGTCTTTTCTGAGCCGCCCGACAAAGACATCATCCGTGCCGGAACAATTAACGGCCAGCGGATAAAGCTTGTCTTGCACATCGTCGATCACTTTAACGCCCGGAGCGGTGGCAAGGATGTTTTTGATTTCCTCGATTTCCGGCAACGCTCGCTCGGTCTCGATGTTGATCGCTTCCGAATGACAATTCAAAACAGGTACCCTTGCGGCCGTAGGTGAAACCAGGATTTGGTCATCTTCAAAGATCTTCCTGGTTTCATTGACCATCTTCATCTCTTCCTTGGTATAGCCATTATCCAGGAAGACATCAATGTGCGGCAGCACATTAAAGGCAATCTGATGCGGATAGACATTAACCTCGATTTCCTGCCCCTCCAGATAAGCTTTCGACTGATTCTGCAGTTCCTCAATGGCTTCCCGGCCGGTGCCGGAAACCGCCTGATAGGTGGAGACCACAATTCTCTTGATTTTAAACAAATCATGCAAGGGCTTTAATGGCACCAACATCTGGGTCGTGGAGCAATTCGGATTGGCAATTAACCCCCGGTGGTTACGAGCCGCTTCGGGATTGACCTCCGGGATAACCAGCGGAACCTCCGGATCCATCCGAAAGGCGCTGCTGTTGTCAATAACCACTGCTCCCTCCTGGCGGGCGAGCGGGGCCAATTGCTGGGCCGCCTCTCCTCCGGCTGCCATAAGCACTAAATCGACACCTTGAAACACCCCAGGACTCACTTTTTTTACCACATAGCTCTTGCCACGAAATTCAATCACTTTGCCATCACGGCTTCTTACCAAGGGGACTAATTCAGAAACCGGCACACGGGACTTTTCCAGGATTTTGACCATTTCCGTCCCCACTGCGCCCATTCCTACAACGGCCACTTTATACTCTTTCATTACCTTCAGCTCCTTGTTACATAAAACTCGCTAGTTTTGCTTACTGCAATTTTAATTATTATATTTACTCCTGACCCCTTTGTCAATGGTCTTTTCGGGACAATTTTCAGACAACTTCTACATTCTTTCTTCTTGCATAAATTGTTATCTGGATTTATAATATAATTAGGGAATATTCTGTATAATTTTCTTGTCTGCTAAGTGCTAACCTTGTTTGCTTGCACCTCCGCTTAATCGGGAAACTGACAGTAAGGGGGGGGAAAAAATGAATAAAAGGTGGATATGGGTCATTTTGTTCGCGGTGGTTTTATTCCTCTTGGTCCCGATGACAGTATGGGGAGCAACCTTGTATGTAGGACCCGGCCAAACCTACAACGGCACCACCCAGGACGTAATTAACCAAGCAATTCAAGACGCTAACGCCGGAGATACGGTGTATCTTCGGGCAGCCACCTATAACATCACCGGTCCAATAATCTTAAAAAGCGGGATCACCCTGCGCGGGGACGGCGGTAAAACGGTAATCCATGCGGCAGGAGATAATGTATGTAATAACCCCAGTAGCGAAACCGGCAGTGCGTATGTAATCGGAAACGATGTCTCCAATGTGACCATCTGCAACCTGCGCTTTACCAGTACGGCCGATGAAAAAAATGACGGTGGGCACGGAGACGGACGAAATTGTATCCAATTCCGCAGAGCCCAAAATTGTGAAGTGTACAACGTCATCTTCTCCAGATGGTTGTTCAATGACGGCGTCCGCGTAAGCAAATCCAACGGGATTAGCGTCCATGATTGCGAAATCAATGCCGGCCATGACGGGATTTGTTTTTACGCCTCACAAAACTGTAAAGCTTATAACAACCAAATCTCCGTGCAAATAAACAACGGTATTCGGGCCAATGGTTCCAGTAACGTCGAAATCCATAATAACAATTTCACCAGCAGATCTGACCTCGGTGGCTGGTGCTGTGTCCAGATTCAGGGAAATGCCAGAAACGTGAACATCCATCATAATATCTTTTATGATACGGCCGGAAAAATCGGAGTCGCACCTTATGACTTCTCCGGCTCCAATATCCAGGTTCATGACAATGTCTTCTGGAATTGCGTGACACCGATCCAAGTCGGGTCTGGCTCCAATAACATTGTCAATCCGTCCGATCGAAATTTAGGCAACTGGGTCCAGCAAGGGTACGGCAGAAGCATTAATAATAGTAATATCCCTGCTCCTTCGGGCAACAATACTCCTGTCCAAAATGGAAAACAGCAACAACAACAGCAACAACAACCAACAACCCAGCCCCGTTCTAATCCATCTTCCCAGTCCCGTTCCAATCCTTCTTCTCAACCCAGTTCCAATAATAGTAATCTTCCCAATTATTATTATCCTCGTTCGAATTATAGCCCTAATTACAATTATAGTCCTAATTACAATTATAGTCCCAATTCCGGCTCTCCTTCCAACTCAAATTATGACCACATCT
>DGEB01000006.1:10544-10863 GCA_002385735.1 Peptococcaceae bacterium UBA3937 | reverse complement strand
GAGAAGTTTGAGGGCTTTAAGAAAAAATTGCTGGAAGAAAACGAAGCCCAATACGGGCGGGAGAGTAGAGAAAAGTACGGGGAAGAAGCGGTTCGCCGGTCCAACCAAAAGTTCATGGAGATGACCGAAGAGCAATATGCCAAACTCCAGGAATTGACCGAGCGGCTCAGTGATACCTTAAAGCAGGCCATGGCCACCGGCGATCCGGCCGGAGACTTGGCCCAAAAGGCTTGTGCACTGCACAAAGAATGGCTGTTTTACTTTTGGCCGAAGTATTCAAAAGAAGCGCATTGGGGGCTGGCTCAAATGTACGTGGATG
>DGEB01000006.1:0-10334 GCA_002385735.1 Peptococcaceae bacterium UBA3937 | reverse complement strand
AAGTAATGACGCTCTGCACTTTGACTGTTACCCTTTCCAACGGTCAATTTTAGTGCATCGGGGCCCGAAATCAGTTATAATAATATTTGTTGTATTGCCAACAACTCGAGTAATTAAGTCGAGTGCTTCAGTGAAAGGTAGGGCTCCTGGTTATGAATACCCGCAAAACCGCCATTATCACCGGCGCATCCCGGGGGATTGGCCGGAAAACCGCCGAGCTATTTGCCCTTAACGGATACAATGTGCTGATTAATTTCCGCCATTCGCAGCAGGCGGCGGAACAACTCCAAAAGGAATTAAGACAAGCCGGGGCCAAGGTGGAAATTTTCCGGGCCGATGTGGGAAATTATGATGAGGCCCGGGCGATGGTGGATTTTTGTTTGGACCGTTTTGGCGCGGTGGACGTTTTGGTCAACAACGCGGCCATCAGCCAGAGCAAATTGTTTACCGAGCTGACGCCGGCCGAATGGCAGGAAATGATGAGGGTGATTTTGAACGGGGTTTTCAACTGCACCCAGCATGCTTTAAAGCACATGCTGCGGGAGAATCGGGGGAAGATTATCAACCTGTCTTCGATTTGGGGGATTGCCGGAGCGTCTTGTGAAGTGCATTATTCAACGGCCAAGGCGGGTATCATCGGCTTTACCAAGGCTTTAGCCAAAGAGATGGGCCCTTCCAATATTCAGGTAAATTGTGTGGCCCCCGGCGTAATCGAGACGGATATGCTCAATGAGTATACGGAGGAGGATTTGGAGGCGCTGCGGCAGGAGACCCTGGTGAAGCGACTGGGCAGCCCCCAGGACATTGCGCAGGTGATTTTGTTTCTGGCTTCGGAAAAGGCGGACTATATTACCGGCCAGGTAATCAGCCCCGACGGAGGCTTTTTGCTCTAAGGTGGAAAAGGGAAAGCGAAAAGTAAAAAAGTGACCGGGAATAGGAAGTAGAGAAAAGAGAGCAGGAAAAAGAAAGAAGTGGGAGAGGGAATGGAAAGTAGAAACGCAAAGGAAGAAAAAATAAACAAACCGGTGCGAGTACGGTTTGCGCCTAGTCCTACCGGCTATTTGCATATTGGCGGGGCACGGACGGCTTTGTTCAACTGGCTTTTTGCCCGGCAAAACCAGGGAACCTTTGTCTTGCGGATTGAAGATACGGATACGGAACGATTAAAAGAAGATTCGGTGGCGCAGATCCTGAACAGCCTCCGTTGGCTGGGTCTGGACTGGGACGAAGGGCCGGATGTGGGCGGAGCTTACGGGCCATATTACCAGTCGGAGCGGCAAAGCTTCTACCAGGCCGCCGCTGCCGCTTTGTTAAAAGAGGGAAAAGCCTATTACTGTTTTTGCAGTGAGGAAGAATTGGCTAAGGAGCGGGAAAAACAACGCCAGGCGGGACAAACCATTCGTTACAGCGGGAAATGTCGCCACTTATCGGATCAAGAGGTACAGGAAGGTCTGGCCCGGGGCGATAAACCGGTGGTGCGGATTAAGCTGCCGGAAAAAGGCGCCATTGTCGTGCAGGATTTAATCCGGGGCGCGGTGACTTTCCAATTTGAACAGTTGGATGATTTTATTATCATGAAATCCAATGGCTTGCCGGCCTATAACTTTGCTTGTGTGGTGGATGACCATACCATGGCCATCAGTCATGTCATCCGGGCGGAAGAACACCTGTCCAATACACCCAAGCAGCAATTCCTTTATGAGGCTTTGGGTTATCCGGTGCCCCAATTTGCCCATCTTTCCATGATCCTGGCGCCGGACCGCAGTAAACTGAGCAAGCGGCACGGGGCCACCAGTGTCAGCGAATTCCGGGAGATGGGCTGCCTGCCGGAAGCCATCGTCAATTACTTAACGCTGCTGGGTTGGTCGCCCAGTGAAGAGGAAGGCGAAATCCTGACTCCGGAGCAGACCCTGCGGTCGTTCTCCCTGGAGAAGGTCTCGAAGACGGCGGCCATCTATGATACGCAGAAATTAATCTGGTTAAATGGCCAGTATCTGATGAACTACGCGCCGGAGAAGCTGTTGCCGCAAGCGTTACCCTATTTGCTGGAGACCGGTTTGGTGGCCGACCCAAAGGAAGCGGAGCAAAAACAGGCCTTTCTGGTGGCGGTGCTGGCCGCTTTTCAGGGAAGAGTAAAAACCTTAGCGGAGTTGCCGGAAGCCTGCCGGTATTTCTTTACCGATGTTGATTCCTATGACGAAAAAGGGCAACAGAAGTATTTCTTTAAGCAAAGCGCCGGTTCCGGCGCAGGTGCGGGTTCCGGTGGTGCAGATGGCGGTTCGGGTGCAGTCACCAGTACCGGCTCAACTGCAAATGCCGGCTACGATGTGGCGGACTTATTAAGGAAAGGGCGGGATTGCCTGGCTGAGCTGACGGAATTTACCGTGGAAAGAACCGAAAAAGCCTATCGTGATTTGATTGAAAAACTCCAAATCAAATCCGGTCAGTTAATTCATCCGACCAGGCTCGCTCTGACGGGGCGGACGGCCAGTCCCGGCTTGTTTGAAGTAATGGCCTTATTAGGTAAAGAAAAGTGCCTGGAGCGTTTGGAGCAGGCGATTGAATACATTGAATACATTAGAGAGCATAAGAACGAGGAAGAGGGAGATTAGGCAACCTAGCCCACGAAAAACCGACCTATGATTGATAATAACGCGTAATTTCTTCTTGCATTTCGTTGCTTCTACCTGTATAATTAACTTTGTTTCTTTTGTGGCCCCATGGTCAAGAGGCCTAAGACGCCGCCCTCTCACGGCGGAAACAGGGGTTCGAATCCCCTTGGGGCCACCACCAAAATGAAATCGTGTAATATTAAAACCCGCTTTTTTGTTAAAGCGGGTTTTATTGTTTTGGCTGATGACCTTTGGATGCTTTTTCGACTAAAAAGTGAAGTTATTGTCGCAGGAATAATTCGTTGCGCCAGTTTGGCAGCAGTTAGTTGTCGACGGGTTTGCCGGTTCGGCCGGCGATTAACCGATTTTCCCCGGTCTCGAGATTGTATTGATAAACCGCTTCATTGGTGCTATAAGACTCGTCGCTTAACACCCAGTCTTTTTTGATGTATTCGATGGTCTGCTCGTCAATCCATTTATTGGCCAGGTAATCAGTGCCATCTGTGCCACTGAATAATACTGTGCTTTTTTTCGTGTGAAGATCATAAAGCACCAGGTCGAAAATATTGGGATCAATCGTAATGGTGTTTTTGATTTCCGATTGATTCTCGTTAAGACCGGTGTAGATTAATTGATTTCCTTCCGGGGAAAAGAAAAGGGTTTCATAGTAATCGAAGCTGTCAACAAAGGCTGCATCGGCGGTAAATAAGTGACCAAGCCTGATCACATAGGTGCCTGAATCGGCGAAGATGTATTTACTGTTGGGTGACCATACTAATTCAGCGACATGAAACAATTCGCGTTCCGACTGGATCGGAGAACTTTCCCCTACAGGCCATATATGAAGGAAAACCGGTTTGTCGAATTCTTCTTCGGTTTGGCCTTTGAGATAGGCAATATATTTTTTATCGGTTGATAGGGTAATAAAAGTAACATCGTCTTGGGCTCTGAGCTGTTGGATAATATACTCCACGGAGAATTGCTCCGTAGCGTTGTTGGCCGTGCCGTTATTGGCGGCCTCGTTGTTTGCGCCAAAACATCCGCTTAACCCTAAGACCAGGGTCATGAAAAAACAAAGTAAAACGATTCTTTTCAAGTTCAATTCCCCCCTAATCTCCAGATTCTCAAAATCAATCGGTAGTAGTGATTTTTAAATCTCTTACCACCCCCGCCTTAAATTCTTGTGGATTATCAGTTAAAGGAATAAGTTCTTCATTCCTTTCATTTTTCCTTTTCTATTGACCCAGACCAAGGAGCAGGCCTCCCTGGTAGACCAGGAAAGCCACGAACCAGGCCAGGGCAAAGGTGTAAAGAACCGCAAAAATTGTCCATTTCCAGGAGCCGGTTTCCGCCTTAATCGCGCCAATCGTTCCCGCACAAGGGATATAGATTAAAGTCATCACCATGAAACTGTACGCGCTTAAGGGTGTCCAATGCAAGGCCAGTACGGCCGACAGGCTTTCTTGCCCCGTACCGTAAAGAACGCCGAGGGTGCTGACCACCACTTCTTTGGCGACGACCCCGAAGAGCAGCGCCGAGGCCGCTTCTCTCGTCCCAAAACCAAGGGGAGCAAAAAGCGGAGCCAGCAGGGAACCTAATTTACCCATGAAACTATCCGGACTGGCATATTCTACCCCCCAGGGGAAATAGGCGAGAGCCCAGGCAATCATCACGACACTAAAGATTACCGTCCCTACTTTTCTAAAGAAAGCGACGCTTTTTCTTTCGATTTGAATGAAGGTATCTTTTAAGGTCGGCAGGCGGTAGGGAGGCAACTCAATTAAGAGGGGCGAAGTCTCCCCGGGGAAGAAAAACCGAGCAAAAATTTTGGCCATGATAACTGCAAGGAGAATCCCCAACAGGTAAAGGGAAAACATTACCACTGCCTGGTATGCTTTGAAAAATGCGCCTACAAACAGGGCATATACGGGCAGCCGCGCCCCGCAGGACATCAGCGGGAGAATTAAAATGGTAATCAGGCGGTCCCGGGGATTTCTCAGGGTCCTGGCCGCCAAAATGGCCGGAACATTGCAGCCAAAGCCCATCACCAGCGGGATAATGGCTTTTCCCTCCAAGCCAAGATAGCGCATATAGCGATCCATCAAAAAGGCCCCGCGGGCCATATAGCCACTGTTTTCCAACAGGGAAATCGCCAGGAACAAACAAATAATCACCGGCAGGAAAATAATAATGCTTCCTAACCCGCCGATTATTCCTTCGACCACAAAAGAAGCCAGTAAATCGTGGGTAATCAGCCCAGACAATTGATTTCCCAGGAAAGCAAAAATATCTTCTAACAAGCTAACAAGGGGACTGCTTAAGGTGAAGGTAATTTTAAAAACCACCAGAATCGCTAGAAAAAAGAGGGGCAATCCGATGTATTTATTGAGGACGATACGGTCGATTTTATCGGAAAGGGTATAAGTGCCCGCCAGGTCGGGGCTGTCCACCACCTGTTGCAGGACTGTGTTGATGTATTGATATCTTTTCTCGATAAACATTGCCGCAAGGTTTTCACCATAGATTTTTTTAAGCCGGTTCATGCTTTGCTTCCGGAAAGCCAGCAGGTTGTGGAAAATCTTTTCACACAGTTCGGCCTTCATCTGCATCGTCTTGAGGAAATTCTCGCCTTCTTCCAACAGTTTCAGCGCCAGAAAGCGCAAGGGATAGGAAGAAGGGGTGAGGCCCATCGTGAGGATGGCTTCTTCCAGGGTCCTGATTTCCGCTTCAATTTCCGGGCCGTAATCAAGGGAAAAACCATGTTCCGGCGGGGCTTGTTCGGCGGTGGCCACGCGCACCAGGTCCCCAAGCCCCATTTTTGTTCTGGCGATGGTGGGGACAATCGGCACTTTGAGCAGATAAGACAGTTTCGTGACGTTGATCTTGATCGCGTTTTTTTCGATCTCGTCCATCATGTTTAAAGCGACGATGACCGGGACGCCCATTTCCAGCAGTTGCACCGTCAAGTAAAGGTTCCGCTGCAGGTTGGTGGCATCCAGCACGTTGATGACGGCATGGGGTTTTTCCAGCAGCAGATAATTGCGCGCTACCAGTTCGTCTTCCGACTGGGAGCCCATGCTGTAAATGCCCGGCAAATCAATGATGGTAACGTGGGGATGATTGATCAGGGGACCTTCTTTTTTTTCAATCGTAACCCCCGGCCAATTGCCGACTTTTTGCTTGGCCCCGGTTAAATTATTAAACAAAGAGGTTTTTCCTGTATTGGGATTTCCGATTAAGGCAATCGTTTTTTCTGTCGTGGTCATTGTTTCTTCTCCTTAGGGTAATGTATCGTAGTGATGAAAGTTGTTGCGCGTTGAACGAAGAAAATACAGGGTTTAGCCGGCCTTTTCCACGAGAATTTTGCTGGCCATTTGACGGCCCAGGGCGATTCGGCTGCTGGAGAGGGCAATCAGCACCGGACCCCATCCGTCATTACGCACGATGTTGATTTGGGTGCCGCGGTTAAGCCCCATTTCATTGAGTCTTCTTTTTAAGCTGCTTCCGCCGGCGATTTCTTTGATGATGACCTTTTCGCCAGGTCGCATTGTAATTAAGGATTGTTGTTTTTCGCTCATTTTACGTCACCTCAGTTTTGTGTGGATGTTAAAGCAGAGTAGTGATGAATCGAACAAGGATGATTTAGTGACAATAAAAAGCTTACAGATCGGACTTAAGTAATTCGGCAGCTTTTTTAAGGTTAAGGTCGCTGCTGATTTGGTAGTTGCCTTTTTCCAGAAAAGCAATCATACCGGCAATGGTTTGGGGACTAATGACATGTTCGATTAAGCAGGCATCTTTGTTGGCGATATCGGCATCTACTTGCAATACGGTCACCAGGAATTCGCGGATGATTTTGTGCATCTTTTTCACTTTTAACGCGGCCAGTTCGCCTTTTTTGGTCAGCGAAACAGGGCCGTATTTTTCTTTCAGCACCATTTTTTCATTAATCAAAGTATCAATGGCTTGGGTTGCGCTTGCTTTGGTAATATTAAGAGCGTTGGCGATATCCGTAATGCGCGTGGAATGATTGTTTTCCGATAGTTGAAGAATTACCTCCAGATAGTCCTGGGTCGAGGGTGTAAGTGCTTTACTCATCTCGGGCTCACTTCCCTTTAGTAAAAAATGTTAGGCTTACCTAACTTATTTATAACCTATTTTTTGTCCCTCGTCAATAGTGAAAAAAGTTGTCGCCGTGAAACAAGGAAAGGATGGCATTTTGGCCCCGCATATGTTATATTTTGGTTGGAATGAGGAGGAATGGCAATTGAAAAAGTTAATCATGACGTTTTTGTGTGGGATGTTTATATTTGCCGCCTGTACCGGCCAGGTTTGGGGAGCCGAAATTACCGTTTATCTTAACGGAAAACAAGTGGAATTTCCCGAGCAAAAACCGATCATCGTCGAGGATAGGACCATGGTTCCATTTCGGGTAATCGCTGAACATCCCGATGTGCAAGGAGAAGTAAGTTGGAACGGCGAAGACCGTAGTGTGACCATTATCGATCGTTCCGGCAAAAGGGTAATCTTCGGGCTCGACACGGCAACCTACCGGATTATCGAGGGTCCAGGCAGTGACAATGAGGACAATGATCTTAACGACAATAACGGGGAAAAAGAAAAGGCCGGGGACAGTGTAGAGAGCACAGAGAATACAGACCGGGCGGACAGGAGCGTGGTGAAGGAAAACGATGTGGCTCCGGTGGTGTTGGAGAACCGGCAAATCATGTTGCCCCTGCGCGCTTTTGCGGAAGCATTTGATTTTGAAGTGAATTGGGATGGAACAACGAGGAGTGTAAGCATCACGGAAAAAGAAGGGTATACGCGACTTCTTTTGTCACCGGAGGAATGGGTAGCCCGGTTGAACAAGAATAAGGATGAACCCTTGTGAGGACCATGGGGGTGCCGGTAAGGTTTACCGGCGGGACCGAAAGCGTATGTAGGTGTATCCTTAATGTAAAATCGTTCCTTGTTTTTATTTGGTGCATAGTGTAAAATTGTGATAAGAAAAAGATAAAAAAAGTGTAAAAAACATTGGGTTTTGTAAGTAATATTAAGGAGGAAAACACCCATGAAAAAAATCACAATTTTATTGTTACTTGCATTTATTTTGACAATGCTGGGAACAGTGGTAGCATGGGGTGCGAGTACGAGAGACAAGATTGCGGATTATACTGTTCAGTATAGGTATCTAAATGGCATAAGTTCAGCTTTAACTTATGATATTTACGAAGAGCCCGGTCGTTCGAATGATGAGGTAATTGAAAGTACCTTAAAAAAAGTTCGGGCATCGAATAATAAAGATATTTTCCGGATTACCCATGTGAATGACAAAGAGATCAGTCGTACCAAATGGGCGAAATATGGGGGAGTCATTAATAGCCGATTCAAAAATGATCCTGCAGGGGTCAAGGCCGCGTCGAAGCCGCCCACAACGTCCACTAAAGAGGTAAGGGTGTTTATCAATGGCAAACAGGTTACTTTCCCAGACCAGAAGCCCATTATTATTCAGGGACGCACGATGGTTCCCATGCGGGCGGTTTTTGAACATCCAGATGTGCAGGCACAAGTAGTATGGAATGAGAAAAACCGCACCGTAACCGCTACGGACCGTTCCGACAAGACGATTGTCTTTAAGATTGGCGACAACTATTACACGGTGAAAACCGGTTCCAAAGAAGAAAAGAAATACTCCGATGTGGCACCTCGCATCCAAAGCGGCCGAACCCTGTTGCCCTTGCGGGCTTTGTCCGAGTCCCTTGATTTTGAAGTGAACTGGATTGACAACGAGCGGAAAGTCGACATCAAGGAAAAACCGGGGAACAAACGTAAACTACTGCCAGCGGAGGAATGGGAAAAAATCCTGAAAAAATAAACCCGTAAAGATTAATAGCGCACGATTAAAACCGGCAGAGCACCTGCCGGTTTTATTATGCGCACCAAACCATTTCTGAGGATTAAATTGGGAGGATGAAAAAGATTCATGGCAGAACGGGCGGGAGGCCGTCGATTAATTGATTGATCGTTACCGGATAAATGTTTTTTTGCGCAGCAAAGCTGATTAACTCATCGCTGAAACCGTTTTTGGAAAAAAGATAATAATATACTCTGGCGGTATTGTTGCTTGGTTTAAACTTGGCAAGAAGAGTATTTAAATCTTTCAAGTTAAAGGGGGCATTTTTGAATTTGCATTCACCGATGAGAAAATGGTTTTTCTCCTTATCGGTGGCCATGATGTCTAGCTCGTCCGTCTTGTCCCACCAGCGCCCAATTTTGGTAAAGCGGAAAGGTAGTCTTTCTTGCCTGTTGAGCTTTCTTAAATATTCTCGGCAAATCAGTTCAAAGCTCCTCGAGGTAAATTGGTTTAAAGAAGGTTTTACAACCTGATGAAAAACGCCATCTATGTCCCCTGTTTCCAGTTCTGATATACAGGGGAAAACGAAAGCGTACCAAAAACGGAAGAAGTTGTCGGTAATTTGATACAGCCCTCTTTGAAAGCTCGCTTGTTTCTTAATGCTTTCGGAAACGGGAACCTCTCGCTCGATAATCCCTAAATCGATCAGGTTTTTTAAATATACCGTCAGCTTATTTTTGTCAATTTGGGTTTTTTGATAGATTTCATTAAGTTTGGTATTACCTAAAGCGATTGCTTCAATAATCGTGTTGTAGATGGTGGTTTCCCGTAATTCTTGCCTTATTAAGAATTCTATTTCGGAATAGAGGATACTACCTTTTTGAAGGATGTTTGCTTTGATGTTTTTCTCCAGTGATTGATTATGATCAAATTGTTTTAAATAGTGGGGGATACCTCCCAGGATGGCATAGGCATATATTTTCTCCAGATGAGGGTATTTGGGGAAGAATTGAATAGCGTCATAAAAGTCCATTTTGCTCATTTTTAAGATGCCGGTTGCTCTGCCGTAAAGGGGATTTTTTTCCGCTAATACTTCTTTTTCGATAAAAGACATGGCACTGCCGCAAAGAATGATCATTACATTTTCTGCTTTGAGTTTTTCATCCCATAGTTTTTGTAATAGAGAAGGGATAGAGCGATTATTTTTGATCATGTAGGGAAACTCATCGATAATCAGTAGTTTTTTTCCTTCTGAAGGCAATTCGGATACACAGGCAAAAGCCTGTTCCCAGTCGGCAAACTCGCGCAAGTATTTGGCTGCAGGAACATTCTTTTTAAGCATTCTCGCACTGAAGTCTTTAAGCTGTTTTTCATTCGTACTTTCGGTACAGGTATAAAAGACATGGTCTTTTCCTTCGCAAAACTTACGCAGGGTTTCAGTCTTTCCGATACGGCGACGACCGTATACCACAATGAGTTGACCGCCTTTACTACGGTATTTATCTTCTAAGAATTGCAGTTCGTTTTTTCTGCCGATAAACATCCGCAAGCCCCCTTAATTTATCAAATCACGATTATTATAATCTAGATTTGATTATATTACATTATTTACCTGTTGTCAAGCAAGGGAAAATTCTATTACATTTTTGGCATTGGTTGAAACTGTTGCTATATTTTTGTATAATAATACACGTTAGTACTTGTGGAATATTTAGTATGGGGTTAAGGGGGCAGGATGCTGTGAGCAAGAGTAGGAAATCAAAGGTTATCATATTATTGCTTATTGTTGTTTTAACAAGTGCAAGTTCAGTCGAGGTCTGGGGAGAATTGCCCGGGTATGAGAATGTTGTTAGAAGCTATAAAATAGC
>DGEB01000011.1:70455-84833 GCA_002385735.1 Peptococcaceae bacterium UBA3937 | reverse complement strand
GCGGAAAACCTCCCCAAGGAAGGACCGGTCGTCGTCATCGCCAACCATGTTTCCAATTGGGATCCGGTACTTCTGGCGTGCGCGGTAACCCGACCGCTCTGTTTTATGGCCAAAGACAGCCTGTTTAAGGTTCCGGTTTTAGGCTGGCTCATCAAAAAGGTTCATGCCTTTCCCGTAAAACGAGGGCGCCCCGACCGGAACGCCTTGCGGACCGCTGCGGAATTATTATCCAAGGGGAAGGTACTGGCGCTTTTCCCGGAAGGGACCAGAAGCAAAACCGGGGAACTGTTACCTTTTCATCCCGGCGCGGCGTTGTTTGCCTTGAGAACAAACAGCCCCGTGGTGCCGGTGGTGCTCTTAGGGTCGAAGACAACATTTCCGATGAGCATCAGGGGTAAAATAGAGGTGAGAATCGGCAAACCTCTCCACTTTTCCGAATTGGGAGAGCGGAGAAGCAGTGGCGAGGAGCTTGAAAAGGCGGCTCATATGATGCGGAAAGAAATGCTGAAACTAATGAAGGATGTGCCAGGACTATGAAAATAACGGTAGCTGATTATGCCGGTTTTTGCTTCGGAGTAAAAAGAGCGGTAGAGCTGGCGGAAGAAGCGGCGCAAAAAGGTCCCGTCGGTTCTTTAGGTCCGCTGATTCATAACCCGTATGAGGTCGAACGCTTGAAGAAGTTGGGCTTGTGTCCATTAAACAGCCTGGAGGAGGCCGCTTCATCTCAGGCCGTTTTAATCCGCACCCACGGGGTCGGGCCGGGTGTATATGCCGCCTTGCAGGAAAAAGGCTGCCCGGTGATTGATGCCACTTGTCCCCATGTACAAAAAGCGCAAAAAGTGGCCCGGGAGGCCCAGGAGGAAGGATATCAGGTCTTGATTTTCGGGGACAGGAATCATCCGGAAGTACAGGGAATAAAGGCGTGGACCAAAGATCGGGCGTTGGTTGTTTCTTCTTTGGAGGAGTTGGAGCAGCTCAAAGAGCAGCGGCTGCTTGCGGATAAAGTGGCGGTGCTGGCTCAAACCACCGAAAAAGAAGAGCGCTTTACTGCAATCGTGCACTATCTACAGGAACACATTCCTGATTTACAGGTGCTGTCCACGATTTGTTCAGCTACCCGGTTGCGTCAGGAAGCAGTAGCCAAGCTGGCTCCCAATGTGGACGTGATGATTGTTATCGGCGGTAGAAACAGCTCGAATACGAAAAAGCTCGCCGAAGCCTGTGTCGAGAAAGGGACTCCCACCTATTTCATAGAAAAGGCAAATGAGCTTAAACATAGCTGGTTTCAGGAAGCTGCACACGTAGGGGTAACAGCAGGGTCGTCGACCCCTGACTGGATAATAAAGGAGGTCATTGAACAAATGGAGCAAATGGAAGAAATGAAAAAACTGAACGAGGAACAGTACGAGATCAGGAATTATCAACCGGGGGAGATGGTTGAAGGTACTGTTGTTCAAATAAATAATGACGAGGTTTTGGTGGACATTGGCGCAAAATCTGAAGGGATTATCCCTGTAACGGAATTGGCCACGGGGAAGGTAAATCCCAGGGAATATCTCCAAATGGGGCAAAAAATCCTGGTCGAAGTGCTGAAAGAGGACCGGGAAGGCAATATTATCTTGTCGCATAAAAACGCTTTTATGGAAGATGCTTTGAACAAGCTGGAGGAAGCAAAAGAAGACGGGACAGTCTTGGAAGCGACGGTTACGGATGTGGTAAAAGGCGGCTTGCTGGTTGATGTGGGTCTCAAAGGATTTGTGCCGGCTTCCCAGGTGGATCGGGACTTTGTCGAAGATTTGCGGGCTTACCTGCATAAAAAATTACGGTTAAAGGTAATCGAATTTGACCGGGCCAAAAAGAAGGTCGTTCTCTCGCAAAGGGTCATCCTGGAAGAGGAATATAAACAGAAAAGGGCTGCCCTGTGGGAAGAGCTTCAAGAGGGCGAGACCAGAAGCGGTGTGGTTAAAAAAATAATGAACTTTGGCGCTTTCGTGGATATCGGGGGGATTGA
Organism: Peptococcaceae bacterium UBA3937; assembly: GCA_002385735.1. Classification (GTDB taxonomy): domain Bacteria; phylum Bacillota; class Peptococcia; order DRI-13; family DTU073; genus UBA3937. Next base: position 82,822 of record DGEB01000011.1, on the reverse strand, counting down.
CGGACTCCTGCATATTTCCGAACTGGGCTGGGAAAAGGTTAATCATCCCTCGGAAGTATTACGGGAAGGGGACCAGGTGGAGGTCTATGTGCTCAAGGTGGATCGCGAACAGGAAAAGGTCTCTTTAAGCTTGAAGAAACTGATGGCGGATCCCTGGGAAGAAAAAATCCAGCGCTATCAAGAGGGAACCGTGGTCCAGGGAAAGGTGGTACGGATTTTGCCTTTTGGAGCTTTTGTGCAATTAGAGCCTGGTTTGGAAGGGCTTGTGCATATCTCGCAAGTCTCCGAGAAAAGGATTAACAAGATCGAAGATGTGCTTAGTGTAGGGCAGGAAATTGACGTCAAAATTATCGAGATCAATCCGGCGGAAAAGCGCATCAAGCTCAGCATCAAGGATATTGTCCAAGATGAAGAAAAAGCGGAAATTACTGCTTTCCTAAAACAGCAAGGGGAAAAGGAAGGCGTGACCATTGGTGAGCTATTAAAAGAAAAAGACCGGGCGCAGGACGTCTCCCAGGATGCTGAAACCACTGCTGGGCAGGATATTCAACAGAAAAACGCCGGGGAAGCTCCTGGGCCGGATACAAAACAGAAGAAGGCCGAAAAGACGTCCCCGCAAGGCCAGGAGGAGCAGCATGCCGCGCAAGAGCCTTTGCCGGACAAGCCTGAGAAGAAGCCTGCGCAGGCTTCGTTACCGGATGCCCAGGCGAAGGAAGCCGAAAAAGCCACCGGGCAGGATGTGGCGCAAAATGATCTTAAGAACAACCCCGAAAAGAGTTGAGTTGATCGATTGTGAATATGCAGAGAGAAAACAGAAAGCTGGAGCATATCCGGCAAGCCCTGCAAACAGAAAGCGGGCCGTTGTCTGCCGGTTGGGAAGAAATCAGGATTGTCCATCAGGCCTTGCTAAAGGGTAATTGGGACGAGGTTGATCTTTCTGTCTCGCTTTTTCATAAAAAATTAGCGCTTCCTATTTACATTAACGCCATGACGGGCGGAGCCCTGGGCTTAGAAGAGATCAATCGTATGCTGGCGGAAACGGCCCGGGAATACGGTCTGGGGATGGCCGTTGGCTCGCAAACCTCCGCGTTACAGAATGATCAACGGGAGCTGGTTGCTAGTTATAAAATAGCGCGGGAAGTTAACCCCGATGGTTTTCTGATGGCCAATGTGGGCGCCGGGGTTAAGCCGGAAATGGCTTTGGCGGCCGTGGAAATGATCGAGGCAGACGCGCTGCAACTGCACTTAAATGGCGTCCAGGAATTGACCATGGCGGAAGGGGACCGCTCCTTCCATGGTTTAGCCGAGAATATCGAAAAGATTTGTCGGCTGGTTCCTGTGCCAGTCATCGTGAAAGAAGTGGGAAACGGCCTTTCCAAAGAAGTAGCTGGTCAGTTGGCGCAATTGGGCGTGCAAGGAGTAGATACCGGAGGCAGTGGGGGGACTAATTTTGCGGCGATTGAGTTAAATCGCTTTCCCCGTGCTCATCTCGACGGCCTGCGTTTCTGGGGGATTCCTTCGGCTATTTCTCTTTTGGAAGTTTTAGAAGCTTTGGAGGGCGGAGCGCCTAAACTCCATGTTTTTGCCTCGGGCGGGGTAACCTGTGCGCAGCAGGTACTGAAGGCATTAGTTTTAGGTGCGGATGCAGTTGGGATTGCCGGTTGTTTTTTGCATATTTTACAGCAGGACGGGCCGGCGGCCTTAAGGAAAGCCATTGCAAAAATGACCGAAGAGTTAAAAATCATGATGTTGTTATGTTCCGTCTCAAACATTAACCAACTAAAAAAGGTGCCGGTAGTGATTACCGGCCTGACCGGGGAGTGGTGTGTCCAGCGGGGCATCAATACGCAAAAGTATGCCCAAAGAGGAATTGCCTTTTAGCAGTTATGAAAATTGATTTTAACGTGATAGAATTTATTATATAATAAAAGTAATAGAACAATTCAGTCGCAAAATGTTATGCAACAGCAAACAACTAACAAACAATGATTATTAACGTCATTTTAAACATTAAAGGTTGGACATCAATACTGAAGATAGGGTGATATTCATGCTGGATTTTCTCATAGTGGCAGCAGCAATTCTTTTGTTGGTGTATGGTTTTTCCTTGACTTTTACCGGCAAAAGTAAAAATAGTCGTTTTAGCCGGAATGGTAATGCTGTCCATCCTCCTGTTACCGAAGGGATTTGCTACGGGCTGGTTTGTTCATCAATGGACGAACTCAATGATCGATGTGTTTATGTGATGGTGTTGTTGTTGGATCGTGGTAAATTGCTGGACGTAGTAAGAGAATTATTGCAAATCACCAGCTTGAGGGAATTTAAAAAAATTGCCGATAATCCTGAGTTAAAAACCCTTGGTTACTTTACGATAAAAAGCGTCCCCGGTAAGAAAGTGGAGATCAAGGACCAGTATCGGGTTACCGTGAAGAATAAGGAGTATACCTGTAAAAGGATCAAAGATGATATTCTGGAACCGGTTTTATTACCGGACGGGATTTTTTCAAAGAGACAGTAAAATATAAACTGGCGAGCTTTTGGGAAAAAAGCAGCAAAGCAGCAGCCGTCTTGCTGAAAACAGGGCGGCTGTTTTTTTGTCTTCGGTGATGCATGGAATGAGGCTATTCCCAACATACTAAATGATAGATGTGTCATCCCGATTATTAGGCGACAGTGCAGTCCATTATTTGGCAGGAGGATAGGTGTAATGAGCGAACAGGCAATCGAGGAGCTGGTGGAAAAGGGCAAAATGGCGCTGAAGGAAATGGTCAAATTAAACCAGGAGCAGGTTAATGGGATTATAAAGGAAATGGCTTTAGCTGCGCTGGCCAATCATATGCGGCTGGCGAGACTGGCCGTAGAAGAAACCAAGCGGGGAGTGTACGAGGATAAAATCATTAAAAACCTCTTTGCTTCGGAATATATTTACCACAGTATCAAGTACCAGAAGACCGTAGGTGTCATTGAAGAAAACGAGGAGGAAGGGTATGTGGATATTGCCGAGCCGGTGGGTTTAATTGCCGCGATTACACCGGTGACTAATCCCACTTCCACGACACTTTTTAAGGCAATTATCTCCTTAAAAACCCGCAATCCGATTATCTTTGCTTTTCATCCCGGTTCTCAGCAGTGCAGTGTGGAAGCAGCGCGGGTGATGAGGGTGGCGGCGGTTAAAGCCGGCGCTCCGGAAAACTGCATCCAGTGGATTGAAGAACCGTCCATCGAAGCCACGCAACTTTTAATGAAAAATGACGGCATTTCTTTAATCCTGGCCACCGGTGGCTCCTCGATGGTGAAAGCCGCCTACAGCGCGGGAAAACCGGCCTTAGGGGTCGGGCCGGGCAATGTCCCCTGCTATATCGAGAAAAGCGCGCATATCCAGCGCGCCGTAACCGATTTAATCCTTTCCAAGACTTTTGACAACGGCATGATCTGTGCCTCCGAACAGGCCGTGATCATTGATGAGGAAATCTACCGGCCGGTAATGGATTTTTTAATCGCCAACCACTGTTATCTTTTGAACGAGGAGGAAAAAAACCGTATCCGGGAGATGGCCACCGATGAGCATGGCAATATTTCTCCCAAAATCGTGGGGCAAGCCGCTATTACGATTGCGCAAATGGCGGGGATCAATGTGCCGGAAGATACGAAAATTCTTCTCGCCGAAATCGAGCAGGTCGGGCCGGAGGAGCCGCTGTCCCGGGAAAAGCTGAGCCCGCTCCTGGCTTGTATTCGGGTCCCCGATGCGGCCGCGGGGATTGCGAAAGCCGTGGAAATGGTCAATTTCGGCGGATCCGGCCATTCGGCGGTGATTCATTCCCACAACCAGGAGCTGATCGATGAATTTGCCCGCCGGGTGAATACCGGTCGCATTATCATCAACCAGCCTTCCAGTCATGGCGCCATCGGCGATATTTACAACACGAATATGCCTTCTCTCACTTTAGGCTGTGGTTCCTTTGGTCGCAACAGCACCACGGCCAATGTTTCTTCCGTCAATTTAATCAATCGGAAACGGGTGGTGAAGAGGAGGTATAATATGCAGTGGTTTAAAGTGCCGGCCAAAATCTATTTTGAATATGGCTCCATCCAATACTTAAGTAAAATGCCGGACATTTCCCGGGCCTTTATTGTGACGGATGCAACGATGGTGAAGTTAGGCTATGTGGATAAGGTGCTCTATCATTTAAGAAAAAGGACCGGCCGCAATTATGTGCATTCGGAAATCTTTGACCGGGTAATCCCGGATCCTACGGTGGAAACGGTAAAAGCTGGTTTGGAGGCGATTGGCGTTTTTCAGCCGGACGTGATTATTGCTTTGGGGGGCGGTTCGGTAATTGATGCCGCCAAGGCCATTTGGCTGTTTTATGAGTACCCGGAAACTGATTTTTCGGACCTGCACCTTAAGTTTATGGATATCCGGAAACGGGTGTTTAAGTACCCGGTTTTGGGGCGCAAAGCAAAACTGGTGGCCATTCCCACTACTTCCGGTACCGGCTCGGAGGTGTCTTCTTTTTCCGTCATCACCGACGAGAAAAAAGGTGTCAAGTACCCCTTGGCCGATTATGAATTGACCCCGGATGTGGCCATTATCGACCCTGATTTTGTCTTGAGCGTGCCGCCTGCTGTGACGGCGGATACCGGCTTGGATGTGCTGACCCACGCCCTGGAGACCTATGTGTCGGTGATGGCCAATGATTATACCGACGGGCTGGCCCTGCAGGCGATTCAGTTGGTCTTTAGCTATTTGCCCCGTTCCTTCCGGAACAATCAGGACCGGGAAGCCCGGGAAAAGATGCATAACGCTTCCTGTATTGCCGGCATGGCATTTTCCAATGCTTTTCTGGGGATTTGTCATAGTCTCGCCCACAAACTGGGCGGGGAGTTTCACCTGTCCCACGGCCGGGCCAACGCCGTATTACTGCCCTATGTAATTCTTTATAACGCCTCGGTGCCCACAAAATTTAATCCCTTCCCCAAATATGAATACTATGTGGCGGCCAATAAATACGCCTATGTAGCCAAAACCCTTGGTTTAGCCTGTAAAACGGTGGAGGAAGGGGTGTTCAGTTTAATCGAGGCGGTCCGGAATTTATTAAGGGAACTGCAGATTCCGCATACGCTGCAGGAAATGGGGATTGAGGAACAGCTTTTTTTGCAACGGGTGGATGAATTAGCCGACCGGGCCTTTGAAGACCAGAGCACCACGGCCAATCCCCGGATGCCGCTGGTAAAAGAGCTCAAGGAGCTGTATTTAAAGGCTTATTACGGCAACTAAGCAGGAAAGGTTTATCTGGTAAGAGCATGAAGGTTTAGGGCAATTTAAACAGGAATAAAACTTCCTCCCCCTTGAATATGCTTAAAGTATGGAAAATTTACTGAAAACCGGAGGAACTCCTTATGCCCTTTATCGCTTCTGTAGGCACAGCCCTGCCTCCTTATGAGGTTGGGCAGGCGGAAAGTAAAAATTTTGCCAGGCAGCTTTTTCAGGATTCTTTTGGCGATGTGGAAAGGCTTTTAAAGGTATTTGAATCAACCCGTATTGAAAAGAGACATTTTTGTATGCCCCCGGAATGGTTTGCCGAAGAGCATAGCTGGGAGGAAAAAAACAATCTGTTTATCGAAAACGCCATCTGTTTAGGAGCTGAAGCGATTAGCGCCTGTTTGCGTAAACAGGATTTAAAAGCGGCGGATATTGATGTGATGGTGTATGTGAATTCGACGGGAATTGCTACCCCAAGTATTGACGCCTATTTAGCCAATCTCTTAGGGATGAAAGCGGATCTGGTTCGGATGCCGCTCTGGGGTTTGGGCTGTGCCGGCGGCGCGGCGGGTCTGGCCCGGGGCTTTGATTTGGCCCTGGCCCATCCGCACCGAAAAATCATCGTGTGCTGCATCGAATTATGTGGGCTTACTTTTGTTTTTAACGACCGGTCCAAGGCCAATTTCATCGCGGCCAGCCTTTTTGCGGACGGAGCCGCCGCCGCTTTGATCATCGGCGATGAGGTTATGATGAATAATGAGACGATGCCGCAAATTCTATCTTCGGCCTCCTTTACCTGGCCGGATACGCTGGAGGTAATGGGCTGGCATGTGCAAAACGAAGGGATGATGGTGATTTTTTCAAAAGATATCCCGTCTTTAGTGCTGCGCTATCTTCGTCCCCAGGTGGAGAATTATGCGCGGTGCCAAAATCTTTCGCTGGCCGATATTTCCCGTTATATCGTGCATCCGGGTGGCACGAAAGTAATGGAGGCTTACGAAGGGGCTTTGGAGCTTGCGCCGGACGCGTTGGATTTAGTCAAAGAAGTATTAAAAAATCATGGCAATATGTCTTCCTGCACTATCTTTTATATCCTGGAAAAAGAGCTGGAGAGGCGGCATCAACCGGGGGAATACGGCTTAATGCTGGCTTTGGGGCCGGGCTTTTCCTGTGAGCAGGTTATGCTAAAATGGTGAGCTGGTTTAGTATCATCATTACATTGGTAATCTTCCAGCGCTTGGTGGAATTATGGATCGCCCGGTGCAACACCCGCCTCGCCAAAGCGAAAGGCGGCTATGAGGTAGGCAGGGAACATTATCCGGTGCTTGTTTTCCTGCATGGCGCCTTTTTTGCTAGTTTGCTTACGGAAACCATCCTGGCGGGGAAATACCACGCGCCTCCGGTTGTCCTCTTTTTATTAGTTTTTTTGCTAGCCCAGCTTTTGCGGGTGTGGGTGTTGCTTTCATTAGGAAAAATGTGGAATACCCGCCTGATCATTGTGCCAAACAGCAAGCCGGTCACCAGCGGGCCGTATCGTTTTTTAAAGCATCCGAATTATTTGGTCGTAATGATTGAATTTGTCACTTTGCCTTTGTCTTTTGGCGCCTGGTGCACCGCTTTTGTTTTTAGTATCCTCAATTTTCTTGTGCTACAGCAAAGGATCAAGGTCGAAGAGGCTGCTTTAAAGGAATTGCCCGCCTTTTATGATTATTTTAACAGTCATAAATCAAGGTTGAAACATGAATAATAAATAGTAGTAGTCGAATAATTAAAGGAGGCAGACTGGATGTTCAGACTACCTACGGCGCAAAGAAGAATCGAGAAAAGACAGACTGCTCAGATCGATCATGGAATTAGCATCACGCCGATGCCGATTACGATGAATGAAGAAGTGACGATTACCTATGACGGGCATTTGGCGCAAAATAATGCGCAGGCAGTTTATTTGCACGTAGGATCCGGCGATGTCCGGTCGTGGGAAAATGTGCAGGACATTCAAATGGAGAAGGTCAATGATGCTTGGGTGGCGAACATTGTGCCTACTGATTCCCGTTTGAATTTCTGTTTCCATGACGGAGCCAACAACTGGGACAATAACTATAATCTTAACTGGAGCGTAACCGTTCACAACGGCAGGCAAATTTAAGCCAAACAACAATTGGGAGCTTCATAGGATACGACAAAGGGAAGGGACGCTTTAGAACATGCGTCTCCTTCCCTTTAATTATCATAACTAAATAAATATTTCACAACGTGCTTTTGCTATTGTTTCCATTTGTAAATAATGATATTATAAAAATTAAATTTGCAGCGGGAGGGCTTATCCCTCCTGAACAATAAAAAGGAGAAAAGGGGTTTGGAGTTCCATGGAAACATTAAGTACGTCCAATAGTACTGAAAAAAACGGCAGAATCAGTAATTTTCTTAAGAGGAAAAACATTGAGTTTTCCTTGAAACGATATGGAATTGACGCCCTTGGCGCAATGGCTTTAGGTCTGTTTTCTTCATTAATAGTGGGTTTGATTCTGAAAGTGATTGGTGAAAAAGCCGGCATTGATTTTCTGGTTGATTTTGGAAAACAAGCGCAAGCCATGATGGGACCGGCTATTGGGGTGGCGGTGGCCTACGGCCTGCAAGCACCTCCTTTGGTGCTTTTTGCCTCGACCATCACCGGGATGGCCGGCGCCCAGTGGGGAGGACCGGCCGGCTGTTTTGTGGCGGCCGTGATCGGCGCGGAATGCGGGAAGGCGGTGTCTAAGGAGACCAAAGTGGATATTATTGTGACTCCAGTGGTGACCATTTTGGCGGGGATCTGGGCGGCCGTTTTCATTGGACCCAAGATAATGTACTTATTGAAAAAACTGGGCGACTTTATCATCCTGACTACGGAATTAAGGCCCATCCCGATGGGAATCCTTGTTTCGGTGGTCATGGGTCTGGCCTTGACAGCACCGATTTCCAGCGCGGCGCTGGCGATTATGCTGGGTTTAACCGGATTAGCCGGCGGCGCTTCCTGTGTGGGCTGTTGCTCCCAAATGATTGGTTTTGCGGTGGCCAGTTTCCGGGAAAACGGCTGGGGCGGCTTTATTGCCCAAGGCATTGGGACTTCCATGCTGCAGATTCCCAATATCGTGAAAAACCCCTTAATTTTAATTCCGCCTACGCTGACCAGCGCGATTCTAGGGCCGCTTGCGACGACGGTTTTCAAGCTGCAAACCGTACCGGAAGGGGCGGGGATGGGCACCAGCGGTCTTGTCGGTCAGTTCGGCACGATTGAAGCCATGGGCTCAAGTGCTAATATTTTAATTATGATTCTTCTTGTGCATGTCATCCTGCCCATTGTGCTTACGCTGCCCATTTCCGGATATATGCGGAAAAAAGGATGGATTAAATTCGGGGACATGAAATTGAATATCTAATAATCAGTGAAGTATTTTTCAAAATAATTGCTGCGGATGATTTTATCACCGATTTCCAAAAGGCCCTGGACGGCCTTTTCTTTTTCTTCTTCACTGTTGAAGCTGCCTACCACATCACCGTAAGCAAGCACCACGTGGTTTTTCCCGGTATTTAACAGGTTGCGGCCCATGGCTGTAAAGGCGATCTCCTCCTCATCGACACCCATCAAATAGGCCAGGGTGGGCATAATATCGATCTGACCGCCGATGGTGGGAATTTCTTTTCCTTCCAGCCCCTTATGGTAAATCAGGAGGGGAATGCGGTTGTATTCCTGGGGTTGCCACCAATCATTAGGCGGGGGCAGGGGCTGTACTTCGTCTTTGTAGAACTTATTCATCCCGCCATGGTCCCCATAGATGACCACTACGGTATTATCGAGAAAGCCTTGTTGGTCTAAGGCTTCCAAAAAGAGGCCGATCTGTTGGTCGGTATAGTGTAAAGTTTGGAAATAGCCGCCTAGTTTGCTCTTGTCCATTTCCGGATCCAGTTCTAACTGCCGGTATTGCTGCGGCAGGTTAAAGGGCCCGTGATTGGACATGGTCACCGTAAAAGCGTAAAAAGGTTCTTTTGCTTCTGTAAGCATTGAGGAGACTTGTCGTAAATAGGACCCGTCACTAATCCCCAGTCCAATGATTTCATCGACGTTGAAGGCCGATTTATCAAAGCATTTTTGGAAACCAATCCCGTAATGGGCCTCCATCCAGTTCCAGAAACCGCCGGAAATGCCGTGATAGGACAGGGTCTGATAGCCTCTTTTCTCCAGGAGTTTGGGCAAGGAATTATAGGTATTCTTGGGGAAACGGAAGAAGGTAGAGCCTTTCCGCACCGGATAAACCGAGGTGTTTACCATAAAATCACTGTCCGAACTTGTCCCGTTAAAGACCTGTTCGTAGATATTGGGGAAGTAAAAGCTGTTTGCTTTTAGTTTATTGAGAGTGGGCATAATTTCCTGGCCATCGATCTTATTTCCGACCACGACGGCCTCCAGGGATTCCACCTGGATTAAAAGGAGGTTTTTCCCGGCAAACAAGCCTTTGTATTCGTTATCGGGCCGGTTTTCTCTCTTATCGGCGAACCATTGCTTAATTGCGGCCACTTCTTCCGGGCTGAGGGGCATCGGTTGACACTCTTTCCAATAGTTAAAGGCATCATAAAAGTGAAAACCGAGGGGTGAAAGATTGGCAATGGTCTGTTTAGGAGCCCAGCAAATTCGAAAGATTTTCATACGGGGGCTTTCGATGCCCAAAACATGATAGCGAAAAGGAACATAACAGATGGCGATGACGGAAAGAAGAAAGACCAGGGCGAATTTAAGGATGCTGCGCCTGCGCTGGAAAGCGCCGGAAAACCTTTTTAAATTGGTGAAAAGAAGCAGCAAAGGAAGGTCCGCGACTAAAAGAATATCCTGGGGGTGGATAAAAGAGCGCACACATTCGCCGAGGTTCTCCAGATTGGCTGTTGCCTTCATCATGTGCAGGTTCAAAAAGGTGGCGTAGCCGCCCCGGAAATACCATAAATCGGCCAGCATTAAGAAGGAAATCAAAAAATCAATGCTCAGCAGAAACCAGACCCGGGACTTGTTTTTAAAAAGAAAGGCAAAGGAAAGCAATACCGTGATGAATAACAGATAATAGGGAATCGAGGTCGTCGAAAGGAAAGAAAGACTATCAATAAAAACGATCACCAAATATGATTTAATGAAGATGATTAACACCATCAAGAGCCAGAACCAGTCAAAACTGTTTAAAACATAGCTTTGGAAGACTTTACTTAGCTTTTTCATGCTGAATACTCCTTATCTGCGCGATTTCTTTGTTTGCTTAACTAATTCATTTAACGATCACTGTCAAGGCTTGGGGGAGGAACTTGACCTTTACAGGTAATTGGGGGCCTTTTTCACCGTCGATACTTAAGATGACGTTCTCCGGTCCGGAGATCGTACATTCTTTTGCTTTTACCCGCAGCGCATATTTATTGCTAATCTGCTCCCGGCTGATAATCCGGAAGAAAAGATTGGCCAAATCGATATGGGCGCAGTTTTTAATCACGATAATATCCATCATTCCGTCGGAAACATTGGCATCTTTTAAGATGTTGGGGAAACCGCCCACATTCGTGCCGTTTAAGATACAAAAGAGCAGGGCTTTTTCTTCAATACAGTCTATGTCGGTAACGATTTTCAAGGGAAAGGATTTTTTATGGGCAACCTGGCCCAAAGCTTTCAGATAATAGGCGAGGGCGCCGAAATTTTTCTTGAGTTCGTCGTCGGTGCTAAAGGAAACATCGACAAAAAGTCCGCCGGCGCAGGTGTTCAGAAAATACAGTTCGTCATTGATGAGCCCCACATCGACCTTGGTTGTGTGCCCGGCAAAGATAATCTCCAGGCCTTCGTCCAGGTTAGCGGGCATCCGGAGGCTGCGGGCAAAATCATTACAGGTGCCGGCCGGAATAAAGCCCACCGGCAAGTGACAGTTCAGCTTGAACATTTGATTGATAATCGTGTTAAAGGTGCCGTCGCCGCCGGAGAGAATAATAAAGTCAAAATCATTTGTCTGGAGTAAGTAATCGAAAAAATCGTTCTTTTCCTCCACACGGTAGATGGTTAGTTGGACGTGGTTTTTCTGCGCTTTTTGAATGATGAAGTCCAGATGATTGAGAATGTTGCGATTGCCGGATAAAGGATTATATACGAAAAGGGCATGGCGCATGATTTTCCCTCCTTTTTAACTAGTCGCTTTACTAAACGCATCACTTTTCTCTCCCTTATACAATACTCTATTTTTTCACTTTATACCAGTAGGCAATCTTTGACTTTTCAAAACATATGTTCTATACTTTAAAGCAAGAACTGCCGGTCATTACACAGAAAGGATGGGGATAATGGGGCGTACAGGCATCTCGCAAATTCCCTTGCATGGAGGACAATGCCCGCCCTGGCTTTTTGCGAAAATGAAAAAGCTGGCGGCGGTAATGATTGAAGTTATTGCATATGAATATGGAAGCGGGGAAGTATTGCGTCGCTTAGCCGATCCCTTTTGGTTTCAAGCCTTTGGTTGTGTTTTAGGTTTTGACTGGCATTCTTCCGGATTAACCACGGTGGTCTGCGGAGCCCTGAAGGAAGGGTTGAGGGCGCAGCAAGGAGAACTGGGTCTCTTTTTTGCCGGAGGAAAAGGCAATACGTCCCGCAAAACCCCTGAGGAAATAGTGCAAGCCGGAGAAAAGTATGGACTGGCCAATGATTTACAAGCCTTGCAACGCACCAGCCGTTTGGTGGCCAAAGTAGATTCGGCCGCGGTCCAGGACGGCTATCAACTGTATCATCACTTTTTTGTTTTTGACCGTGACGGCAACTGGTCGGTGGTTCAGCAAGGGATGAACCAGCAAAATCGCTTTGCCCGGCGGTATCATTGGCTGAGCGATGGGCTGGAGAGTTTTGTGAATGACCCGCATCAGGGAATTTGTGGCGTAAAGGGTGAAAATGTGTTAAATTTAGTATCGGGTCAAAACATGATAGTGCGGAAAGCCTCGGTGGAATTATGTCATGCCGAAAAACCCGAAAAAATCCTTCGGGTTGTAAAGGCTATTCAAGAACAATATAAACTACAAGCAGGCAAAAAACAAGAGCAGCCAGGGCAATCGCCAGGG
>DGEB01000011.1:47418-70313 GCA_002385735.1 Peptococcaceae bacterium UBA3937 | reverse complement strand
GCCAGGGCAATCGCCAGGGATCGATACGCCCGGCATGCCCGGGAGGTCCGGGATGCAGGGGATGCCCGCGCTGGGCGAACAGTTGTCCTGGTGGAGTGCTTTACCCGAGCCAAGCGCAAAAACAGCGCAAAACATTAAGACGGCGATAGATACGCCAACAGAGAACAGCAAATCAACCGGGGAATTCGTTCTGTTCAGCATGCCGTCTTATCATCCTATTCCGGCGGCGCAGCGCCTGAATAAGACCCTCTTTCGCCTTTACGAAAAACCGCCGGCGAATTTTGAAGCACTTTTAGAGGAACAGGGGGTCGGACCAGCCACCTTAAGAGCTTTGGCCATGGTGGCCGAAGTAACCCACGGCGTCAAGGCGGTTTTTGCAGATCCGGTCCGTTATTCCTTTGCCCACGGCGGCAAAGACGGTTATCCCTTTCCCGTCAATAAAAAGGACATGGAACATTCGATTGACACGCTGCGTGTGGCGTTGGAAAAGGGGAAAATCGGACAGCGGGAAAAGTTAGACGCGTTACGGAAGTTGGCAGGTGTGATGAAAGATGAGCAAAGCTCAGGGATTTTTAAATAAATATCTATTTTGTGGAAAACAGTTTTATCGGCAGCTTTTTATCCTGGCCCTACCTATTACCTTGCAAAACCTTATAACCTCCGGCCTTAATCTGATTGATACCATCATGCTGGGCTGGGTAGGGGAGACGGAGATTGCCGCGGTGGGTATCGCCAATCAGTATTTTTTCCTTTTTAATCTTATTTTTATCGGCATCTTCAGCGGCTGCAGCGTTTTTATCGCTCAATTCTGGGGCCATCAAAATGAAGCCAGTATTCGAAAAGTATTAGGGCTGGGGTTGCTGAGCGCGAGCCTGGTGGCTCTGCTTTTTTCCCTTTGTGCTGTTTTTTTCCCGGCGCAAATCATGATGGTTTTTAGTAAAGATGGAGCCGTCATTCACGTGGGAAGCAGCTATTTAAGGATTGTGGGTCTGAGTTATCTTTTTACGGCGGTCGGTTTCGGGTACAGCGCCGCGGCCCGCAGTATCGGAAATACGGTGCTGCCGATGCTTGTTAGCACTCTGGCCTTGTTGTGCAACACCATTCTTAACTATCTGTTGATTTTTGGTCATGGGGGAATGCCCGCCCTTGGCGTGGAGGGGGCAGCCATCGCTACCGTTGTGGCTCGTCTTTTGGAAGTCATGATTCTCGTGGCTTTCGCCGACCGCATCCCGGCCTTGCAGGTAAGATGGCGGGATTTGCAGAGAATAACCGGTGAATATGTGGCGAGGATCTATAAGACGGTGCTTCCTGTGATTCTCAATGATACGACCTGGGGTCTGGCCTTTGTCGTTTATTCGGTGGTATTTGCCCGCATGAGCACCCAGGCGATTACCGCGGTGCAAATCACCAATACGGTGCACAATCTCTTTTTTGTAGTAATTTTTGGGATCGCCAACGCGGCGGCCGTAATGATCGGGCACCGCATCGGGGAAGGGAAGGAGGAGGAGGGAGGAGACTACGCCTGGAGCTTTGCTCTCCTTTCCCTGGCCAGTGGGGTGGTCCTGGGTCTGTTTTTAGCAATATGCGCGCCCTATATCCTTTCCAGCTTTAAGATTTCGCGGGAGGTCTATCAGAGTGCCTTGTTCATTATGTATTTTACCGCACTTTTCATGCCGATTCGGGTCTTTAGCACCGTGGGCATTGTAGGTGTGCTGCGGGGCGGCGGGGATGTCCGCTTTGCCTTTGTGACCGAAGCCTTTACCATGTGGTGTATTGGCGTGCCGGTTGCCTTTTGGAGCGCCTTTGTCTTGCATTGTCCTGTTGAATATGTTGTGATACTGATTAGTATTGAAGAACTGACCAAATCATTAGTGGTGCTTTACCGGCTGGTTTCGCAGCGCTGGCTCAAAAATGTCATACAAGGTATGGAAATTTAGGGGGAAATATAATAGAATAAAGGTAGATAGGCTAATTAACGGAGGTGTTGCAATGATCACGTTCGCGGAATATCGACAAAGCATTTTTCGTTTTTGCCATAATTCGATAAAAGAATTTAAAAATGAAAAGCCAGATTTTACGATAGCGACCATTGGAATATATTGCGATCCCTTTCTCGGGGAAATATTGATAAATTTTGATTCGCCGACCAATTCTGAAAATTTTGTTAAGGAGTTCTTGGATCAAGGCCCTGGCTGGTACGGCGAAGATCAACATGGAAAGTATAATAATCATTGTCCGGATTTTGAATACTTTGGCTATAAAAAAATGGAAATTCCGGAATGGAAAGATGAATTTGAAATCAGTGACCAGATCGTCATTAAACATAATCTCAAAAAAATGGAAATTGATTTATCCCAGGTTAACAATGAAGTTGTCTATAAAGCATTTTATGATTTCCTGAATACGATCGTCCAGGATTTAATCAATGAGCTCAGCAGCGATGAAGACTTTAAAGATTTAAACATAGCCCCGCCGTTACGGGTCGGCCTGCAAATCGCCGACAGTGAATTTTACAATAAATACTGGCCGGTACAATTAAAACAGGAAAATCAGCTGGCTAAATAGTGCAATACATATAAACTACCTTAGCGGATATTTACTAATCGATTACAGGGCATTTTAAACGGTCGTTTTTGACCGGTTTTTTTTTGAAAGTTATTTTTGTGGATTCTGGCTTAAAAAGAAATATTTCGCATATATAAAACCATTACCGGGTAAATTCTAAACGCTTGTAGGGCATTTTAGAGGCTCGTTTTTCGGGCCGTTTTTAGTCATTTTTCGGAGACCGGGAAATGTTGACCGGGTCATAAGAAAATAGAGGTCGAAGCCAGGTTTATGATGAATGAACCAATGAATGAATCAGAGAATGAATCAGTGAATATGAAATGATCAATAGATGAATTAATAATGTAATAATAGAAAGAAATAAAGATATTGAATAGTTAATTATAAGAGAAGGAAAGAGGGGGCGGGGTCTGATGATAATGAACCGAATCACTTACTTATCTTCTAGTTAACATAATGCCCATTATCGGAAGTAATAACGATATGTAAAAAGAAAAAAGCGGCGCGTCCGGCGCCCTGCAAGCTGTAGTCAAGGATTAAAAGGAAAGCCTGGTCCTGCTATTTTCCTTTCCGGTATCGGCCGGCCTTTTCTTCGTCGGTGATAACGCCGATAATTTTGATGGCCCTTGAATCGGCGTCACCAAGACATTTACAACAATTATCACAGATTTTATCCGGCTCAAGATCGCAAAGATTGCATTCACCACAATTATCACATTGTTTATTTTCATCCAGTTCGCATTTTTTGGCCATATTTTTTGTTTACCCCCTGTTTTTAATGACTAAAGGCTTTATAACACTGTTGGGCCAATGGAAACTCCCTTTCCCTCCCCTTTTACAAAGATCTTCCATTACGGGGGACGGCGATGATTTTTGGGAATTGATCAGTAAACAGGAATGGCAAGTGCTTCTCCAGGTTGCAGTTGCGGATTGCTTTTGCCGTTGTATTCCTGAATTAAATCGATATATTTGCGGATGTCTTGCTGGTCCGTTCGATATTGCCTGGCAATGGCCCAGAGCGTATCGCCTTCTTCCACAATGACCGTAATTATCTGAGTCGGTGTATTGGCTCGGAGCGTTAACGGCGTTGTCGCCTGAATGAGAATGACCAGGAATATTAGCATTACAAGGATTAAGCAAAAGGGTTTGCGCTGTGGCCTTTTTCTTCTTCTCATCGTGTTTCAACCTCCAAACATAGGTTCTATTATCAGGATAACAGAACTTATGTTTGGAGTCAAGAGATTTTTGCGAAAAAAACGAACGAACGTTTGCAAATTATTTTGTTTCGTGGTACAATTTGTTAAAGTAGATTATCTTTATAGGAGGGATCAGGATGACTCAGCCCTTAACCGAACGGCAAAAAGAAATCCTTGCTTTCATTAAAAAGGAGCTTAAAAGTAAAGGATATCCTCCTGCCGTCAGAGAAATCGGGAAAGCGGTCGGTCTTAGTTCCAGTTCCACCGTGCATAATCATTTAAACCAGCTCGAAAAGAAAGGCTATATTAAACGTGATCCTACCAAACCCAGAGCCATTGAAGTATTGGATGATGTGCGCGTTACCAAGGAAATGGTCAATGTCCCGGTGGTGGGTAAAGTTACGGCAGGGATGCCGATATTAGCTGTGGAGAATATTGAGGATACCTTCCCCCTCCCTTTCGAATTCACCAGGTCGGATGAGGTCTTTATGCTGAATGTTTCCGGTGACAGTATGATTAACTGTGGGATTCTCGATGGAGATATGGTCATCGTTCGCAAACAACCCATCGCCCAAAACGGCGATATAGTCGTGGCCTTAATCGAAGATGAAGCTACGGTCAAAAGGTTTTATCGCACCAGTGATTATGTGCGGCTGGTGCCCGAAAATAAAAGCTATGAACCTATTATCGTCAGGGATTTGGAACAGTTTCAGATTTTAGGCAAGGTGATTGGGCTGATTCGCAGATTATAGCTTTTTTTGCAGCTCATGGGCGGCGAAAACTAAGCCGGTTTTGATATGGGCCAGGGACAATCCTCCCTGAAGATAGATGATATAGGGAGGACGAATGGGACCGTCGGCGCTTAGTTCAATGGACGATCCCTGAATGAAGGTCCCTCCGGCCATAATTACTTCATCGGTGTAACCGGGCAGTAAAGCCGGTTCCGGTGTTACAAACGCATCAAGGGGACCAGCCTTTTGAATGCCCCGGCAAAATGCGATCATCTTTTCCCGGCTGCCCAGTTGAATGGCTTGAATAATATCCGTTCTCTTGTCGTTGTAGCCCGGGGCGACCGGATATCCTAACTTTTCAAAAAACCGTGCCGCCAATACGGCTCCTTTTAAAGCTTCGCCGACGACGGCCGGAGCCATAAACAATCCCTGGTAAGCAGTGCGCCCGAAACAGAGGCTTGAGCCCACCTCCAGGCCGATTCCCGGAGCGGTCAGGCGTAAAGCCGCCTGCTCAATAAGGGCTTCTTTCCCGGCGAGATACCCTCCGGTTAGCGCTAAACCTCCGCCGGGATTTTTAATTAACGAGCCGGCAATGAGGTCGGCGCCGATTTCCAGGGGCTCCTTTTCTTCAACAAATTCCCCGTAACAGTTGTCCACCATACAAATGACCCAGGGGAACCGGGTTTTCACTCTGCTAATCGCTTCGGCCAATTCAGCAATACGGAAGGACGGCCGCCAGTCGTAGCCCTTGGAGCGCTGGAAAGCGACCATCTTTGTTTGTGGGCTGATCCTTTCACAGAGCTCTTTAAGATCAATTTTCTCATCAGGCGTCAAAGGGATTTCTGTATATTGGACGCCGTTTTTGAGGAGCGAGCCTTCTTCACCATGAATTCCGATCACCTTGAGTAAAGTGTCGTAGGGACGGCCGGTGGCCGCGATTAATTCATCACCGGCTGCCAGGTTGCCGAACAGGGCCAGGGCAATTGCGTGGGTGCCGGAAACGATTTGGGCACGGACAATCGCTTTTTCGGCCTTAAAGACCGTTGCGTAAACCTGTTCCAACGTGTCGCGGCCCACATCTCCGTACCCATAGCCCGTGGAACCATGCAGATGAAAATCCGTTACCTGATTACTCTGGAAGGCGCGTAATATTTTTAACTGATTCAGCTCCGTTGTGGCAGAGATCCCAGCGAAAATCGGCTGGCATTCCCGGTTGGCCTCCTCAATCTCCTGGAGAATAGACCGGTCAATTAGGTATTCCTCTTCTAATGTTGCATAATAGCTGTTTGTTGTGGTTTTCATTTGTCTTTTTCCCTTCTTCTGTGGTTGAGCATCATGCACCTTGATTATAGCAGAAAATAATGATAAAAAATAGGCTGGGAGAGAGGATCACAGCACAAAACTTATCAAAAAGAAACGAGCCCGCAAGGCTCGTTTAAGCTTTGTTATTTTTCCATAAACCGGCCTACTAAGGTGCCACAGGAAGAACACATCACATATTGTTCCTGGTTCTTTGCATTCTCTAAAGGTTGTTCCATGATTTGATAGAATCGGTGCTGGCATTTTGGACAAGCTCGAAGGGGCATCATCCTTACCTCCTGTATCTTCATTGCGACGAAATGCTTCTACTTTGTTATTTTAACCTCAATCCTGTTTTTTATATGTTTTTTCGCTCTGTGTTTTTGCCGCTTGCTTTAGAAAGCATAAATGCGAAGCAGAAACAAATACTAAGGCATAGGGAGGTGAAGTTTGTTGAAAAAAACCAGGAGTTGGGTAGTAACCGGATTGGGAGCTACGGTGACCGGAATTGGCGCCTTGATGGGCGGTCGCGTGGGCGCCGGCCTCACCGGATTCGGCTTGGCTCATGTTCTGCTTGGAACCTTGGATATGGTCTATCCCACCAGGATGAGGCGGCGGGATTACTAACCCGATCCGGTTAAACTTATTGCGCACTTCCTGACAGGAAAACCGCTTGGAACGTCAAGCGGTTTTTCACATCTAAAGCGATGCTTTTCCTTTGTCCATCAAGCTTCTTCTTTTTCCTGATAAAAATCACTGCTGCTAATCATAAGCAAGTCCTCACGCGTGAGATTCGGTTGCTGAACCAGGCGCACCGCTTGCCGGCGAATCGCCTTTTCGATTAAATTACGCACCAAACGGGCGTTACCGTTATGTTCCGGCGAAGCGCTCCTTGTTTTTTCGATCAGGATTTTTTCCAGTTCAATTTTGGCTTCTTCCGTGAGCTGGTACTCTTTCTTTTTGAGCATCTGTTCGGCGATGGCCAGCAGTTCCTCAATGCTGTAGTCCGGAAAATCAATGTGGAGAGGGAAACGGGAGTACAGGCCGGGGTTTGCCTCTAAAAACTCCTCCATTTCGTCCCGGTAGCCGGCCAAAATGAGAATCAGGTTGTTTTTATAGTCTTCCATGGCCTTAACCATGGTATCAATGGCCTCTTTACCGAAGTCCCGTTCGCCGCCTCTGGCCAGCGCATAGGCTTCATCGATAAACAGAACTCCGCCTAAAGCCTGTTTAATCTGTTCCCGGGTCTTTAGGGCCGTGTGGCCTATATATTCGCCTACCAAATCCGCTCTTTCGACTTCAATTACATGTCCTTTTTTCAGCAGGCCCATTTCCTTAAAAAGATTGCCGATAATCCGGGCCACCGTGGTTTTCCCCGTCCCCGGTGAACCTTTGAAAATCATATGTAAAACAGGTGTATCGGTTAGTAAATTTTCCTTGGCGCGTTGGCGTTGAATGGCTAAATAGGCTTGCAACTCGTAAACAAGCCTTTTAACTGTTTTCAAGCCAATTAACTCGTTGAGTTCCGCAAGTAATTCGCCGATTCTTTGCCGCTCGTTTGTGTCTTGGGGAGACGGTACCTGCTTTCCTCCCTCTTTTTGGTCCGGATAGAGCGTAGAAAGTGGGGGCACTCTGGGCACCGGTTTATGAATAATCACCTGTGGCGGTTGATTATTCTTCTGAGGGTGAAAAGAAAGACGAATCGGCATGTTTCAGTCACCACCATCCTGCAGCACATGAATCTACCTTATCACATTATGCAGGAGGCTTTGTTTGGTGCCTGGTTAGCGGATTGCCTTATTGCGTTTCTTCCTGTTGATGAAGATTAACCGCTCTGACCGGGGAAATGGTGGAAATTGCGTGCTTGTAAACCATTTGTTGTTTTCCGTCCTGGTCCATAATTACGGTAAAATTATCAAAACCTTTTACATAGCCTTTGATTTGAAAACCATTCACTAAATATATCGTAACCGGGATGTTTTCTTTTCGAACTTGATTTAAAAAAGCATCTTGCAGGTTGATTTGTTGTTTGTTCACTCTAATCCCCCTCCGCTATCGTTCAAAATCACTACTTACTAAAGTGTATTCAATTCCTTGCAATTTTTTCAGTTCTTTAAGAGTTCAGTCACACTTCTTTATTCTACATCGCTCTTGAGATTCCTGTCAATGAGCTTAATCATTTCCCCCAAGAGCTGTTCTAACTGCGTCTCCATGTTTTCTAAATTAAACCAATGGATGCGCGGGTCCCGCTTGAACCAGGTCAATTGTCGCTTGGCAAAACGGCGCGTTTCTTTCTTGATCTGATTAATCGCTTCCGCCAGTTCATCTTTACCGTTTAAATAATCGACCAGTTGCCTGTACCCTAACCCTTGCAAGGCCGGTAACTGGGGAGAATAACCTTGCGCGATCAGGAATTTCACCTCCTCTAACAACCCATTGGCGATCATTGCGTCAACTCTTTGTTCAATCCGGCGGTACAATAATTCCCGCGGTATGGTTAATCCAATCATGACCAGCCGGTATGGGGAATGGTAGCGGGCTTTCGTTTTGGAGGAAATGGGTTGTCCGGTTAGATGGAAATATTCCAGCGCCCGGATGATCCGTTTTTGGTCATGAGGATGGATTTTGAGCGCAGCCTCCGGATCGACCTGCCGGAGCCTTGCATATAGGTGTTCCGTCCCCTGTTCCGCGGCCAGTTGCCAAAGTTTTTGACGGTATGGTTCGATTTCGCCCTGTTCCGTAAATTCGTAGGCATCATCAATGACCGCCTGGATATAGAAACCGGTTCCGCCCACCAAAAAGGGGAGCTTTCCCTTTGCGTTGATTTCCGCTATTTTGGCTCGGGCCAGGCTTTGAAATTCCGCAACACTAAAGGGTTCTCCCGGATCTTTAATGTCCAGCAGATGGTGAGGGACGCCTTTGGTCTCCGCGGCGGTTATTTTCGCAGTGCCGATATCCATATAGCGATATACCTGCATCGAATCTCCGGAGATAATTTCCCCTTCTAACCTTAAGGCCAGTTCTACCGCTATTTTTGTTTTTCCCGTAGCGGTAGGGCCAAGGATCACTACTAAAGGAAGCAATCGACCTTTCCTCTCTTTCGCTCTTTTCTATTTTTACCAGTTAGTTTTCTTTTTATCAATAAAGGATCGCCCGAAGCTAGATGCGGTGAAAGGCTTTAAAAATCTCCTGCTGCGTGATTTTATAGATAATCGGACGGCCATGTGGGCAGGTCAAATAATTTTTGGTGCTGCTTAAATCCCTGAGCAATCCTTCCATCTGCGTCTTCGTAAGGCTGGTATTAGCTTTGACCGCTCTTTTGCAGGCGGTATGAATCAAAAACTCTTTTTTGATGTCCAGAACCGTTGTTTTGCCGCGGCTGGTTTCCAAATGTTCCAGAAGCGAATAGAAATAGTCCTGGGGTGCTTCGTCGATTCCTGCCGGAATGGCGCGGAGCAGGTAGGTGCGCGGTCCAAAGTGCTCCAGGATAATCCCCAGATCCACCAGGGGCAGGATGAACTTCAGGACAGTTTCCTCCTCTAACGGAGAAAGATGCAAGGTCACCGGTTGCAGGAGCACCTGACTTTCCATGGCGTTTTGGCTGTCGTTAGCTAAAAAGCCTTCGTAGAGCACTCGCTCATGGGCGATGTGCTGGTCAATGAGGTATAAGCCCTCTTTTCCCTCCGCCAGAATAAAGGTTTGATAGAGTTGGCCGATTACTTTTAAGCTGCCGATATCCTCCTGCTCCTGGGCTTGCGTGGCGGATAAATCCGGCGGCTCAGGCCGGTTGGCCGAGCTTACTGCGGTCTCGGGAGCGGTAAAACCTGCGGGAGGCATAGATGTTCCCGTCGGCGGAGTTGTTGCGACCGGCATAGATGTTTCTGCCGGCATAGTTGTGACCGGCATAGTTGTTGCGGCTGCCTGGTCTGCTGAGGCGGCCGGAGTCGTTGCATTCGTTGGAAAGCTAGTTGTGTCCGGTCCGGTTGGCGTTGAAGGCGCAGATGCAGGTGTGATCTCAGGCTTTGGCCACTCGGATGGTTCTCGGACGGCTTCATATGTTTGCAAGGTCTCCAAAGTCGTTTGGCTTTCCTGCCGCTCAGGGCAGGGATTTTTGCTTTTGGTGACCGTCTGCTTGGGTTCGATGGAGGTAAAATAAAGAGGCACTTTCTTTTTGGCCAGCAGCAATTTTTGCAGCAAAGAAGTCAGTTCTTTGGCCAGCAGCGGATTGCGCAGCCGTACTTCCAATTTGCTGGGATGAACATTGACGTCGATGGTGGAAGGGTCAAGCTGCAGCTTTAAAACGCAGAGCGGAAATTGCCCTTTGGGCAGGGTGTCTCTATAGGCCTCCTCCACCGCATTGAGTAATTCTTTGGAAAAAACCCGGCGGTGATTGATAAAAAGGTTGATATCTTTCCGGTTTTTCCGGTGATAAGTGGGCAGGGTCGTGTAGCCAAAAAGCAGTCCGCCCGGCAGTTCCCCTTCTATCTCGATTAGGGCTTCTCGGGCCTCGTTTCCGTAATAATGCTGGATAAGGTTGGGAAGGTTGTCCATGCCTGCCGTATTGAGGATTTCCCTGCCATTACGGAAAAGAAGGAAGCTAACCTCCGGATGGCTTAAGGAAAACCTGGTTAAGAGGTCGTGAATTAAAGCACTTTCGTAGCCTTCGGAGCGCAGGAATTTTTTCCGGGCCGGTGTGTTATAAAACAAATCATGGACCGTGATGGTGGTGCCGCTTGGGGCGCCCACCGGTTCACACTGGGGCTGCTTTTGCCCCGAAACCACCAGTTTCCTGCCGATTTGGTCTTCCGGCCGGCGACTGACGATTTCCACCTTGGCTACTGAAACAATGCTGGGCAAGGCTTCGCCCCTAAAGCCCAAGGTATGAATCTGGTCCAAATCGGTGATTTGCTTTAACTTACTGGTGGCATGGCGCATGATCGCCAAAGGCAGGTCTTCCTCCGCCATTCCACAGCCGTTATCGCTCACTTTGATGAAGCTTAAGCCGCCTTGATTGATTTCCACCACGATTTTGCTGGCGCCGGCATCCAAAGAATTTTCGACCAGTTCCTTGACCACGGATACCGGTCGTTCGATAACCTCGCCGGCAGCGATTTGGTTGGCGGTTAACGTATCAAGCAGGTGGATTCGCGCCATGATTCCTCTCCTCATCTCGAAATTTCTTTTCGTATTGAACCCTTATATAATCTTGCGCTTGTCCAGCGCGGTGTTCTTTTTGACCTGCTGCTGCAGTTCATAAAGCTTATTTAAAGCATCTAAGGGAGTCATCTCGTATAAGTCCAGTTCCAGTAAAGCTTTTTCCAACGCTTGCAATTGCGCGTTTTTGCCGCTTATAAATTGTTCTCTTTCCTCATTCAGCATGGTTAGTTGCCGCTGGTACTCGTCGAGCAGCGAAATTTGTCCTTGGTTAACATGCTGGGGCGCATTTTTTTCATCAACAGCCCGTCCTGCTTCACAGTTTGCCGAAAGAACGGAAGTCTGACCGGCATTTTCCTTTTCTTTTTCCAACTTCTTTAAGATTTCTTTAGCGCGGTTGATGACCGACCCGGGGAGCCCGGCTAGTATGGCCACCTGGATGCCGTAGCTTTTATCGGCGGCTCCGCTAATAATTTTATGCAGGAAAATCAGCTCGTCGCCTTTTTCCTGGACAGACACGGCCAGGTTTTTCACGTTTTGGTACAGCGTGCTTAAGCGGGTCAATTCGTGGTAATGGGTGGCGAAAAGGGTTTTGGCCGCAATTTCCCTGATCAGGTATTCACTTACGGCCCAGGCCATACTAAGCCCGTCATAGGTGCTGGTGCCTCTTCCCACCTCATCCAGAATCACCAGGCTGTGTTTGCTGGCATGATTAAGAATATTGGCCACTTCGTTCATTTCCACCATAAAGGTACTCTGCCCGCTGCGTAAATCATCACTGGCGCCAACCCGGGCAAAAACCCGGTCCCGCAAGGAAATTATCGCTTTTTTCGCCGGAACGAAGCTGCCCATTTGCGCCATAATTACCGCCAGGGCCACACTGCGGCAATAGGTACTTTTCCCGCCCATGTTCGGTCCGGTGATGATATAAAAATCGGTATCTTCCGGCATAACTAAATCATTGGGCACGTAAGTGGCCTCGGAAAGCATTTTTTCCACCACCGGATGGCGCAGTTCTTCGATTTCCAGCTCGTTTTCCTTCATCTCCAGCAGTTGGGGGCGGACATAACCATTCTGCACAGCGACTTCCCCCAAAGATTGCAGGACGTCCAACTGGGCCAATACATAGGAACTATCTTGGACCCGCTTAGCGTATTGCCCTAAATCTTTTAATAATTGCGAATAGAGGGTTTCTTCCAGGGCAATGAGTTTTTCTTCTGCTCCTAAAACCTGGCTTTCCAAACGGAGCAATTCTTCCGTGACATAACGTTCGCCGTTGGCCAGGGTTTGTTTCCGTTGGAAATAGTCGGGCACCAGGCTTAAATTGGCCTTCGTCACTTCAAAGTAATAGCCGAAAACCTTGTTAAAACCGATTTTTAAGGATTTAATTCCTGTATTTTCCTTCTCCTTGTTTTCCAGGCGGGCAATCCATTCCTTGCCGTTGATGCTGATTTCCCTTAGTTCGTCAATCTGTTGGTGGTAGCCGGCTTTAATCACTCCGCCGTCCTTGAGGTTGAGCGGAGGATCATCTTCGATGGCCGTTTCCAGGGTATGGCGCATGTCTTCCAAAAGGTCCAGTTCTTCCTTTAAGGTCGCCAGATACGCGCAGGAATGAAAATTAGCCAGCAACTGGTCCAGTTCCGGGAGGACCGCGATAGAGTGTTTGAAGGCGATTAATTCTTTCGGATTGGCTCGCCCGTAGAGTATCCGGGTCATCAGCCTTTCCAAATCATAAACTTTTTCCAGGCAGGCCCGGATTTTTTGCCTTTCCGACCAGTGCTGGCTGAGGGTTTCCACCGCATCCAGGCGCCTTTCCAGCATGTTTTTGTCCGTAAGGGGCTTTTGCAGCCACAGTTGCAAGAGCCGCGCTCCACACGCCGTTTTGGTTTTATCCAGTAAATCCAGCAAACTCCCTTTTCTTTCGCCATAACGCAAGGTTTTGGTTAATTCCAGGTTCCGAAAGGTCGTGGCATCGATGGCCAAATAGGCTTCCGGATGATACAATTGAAGCTTTTTAATCTGTTGCGGCGCGGCTTTTTGGGTTTCCTGGAGGTAACGCAGAATCGCTCCTGCCGCCGCGATAGCCTCCCGCCGCTGTTCAAATTGGTGCCGGCGGGGGAAATTCTCTTGAAAATGGTTTTCCAAAAGCGCAAGGGCGTTGCCGTATTGGAAGGCTTGCTTTTGGTAATAGGTTATCGCTGTTTTGTCCAAGCTAGCTAAAATCTTCCGGTATTCCAGCAGTTCTTCTTCCATCCGTAAATTATTGAGCGTCCGGTAGGTGAGCGCCAGGTTGTTTGCTTCCCGGTTTGCTTCCGGATTTGCTGACCTTGTTTCCGCCATCTTTGTTGGTTCCGGAAGATCTAAGACCGGCTCATGGAGGGCCGCCTTTTCCTCCTCCGGGTCTTTAAGTTGGGGAATCAGGATTTCCGCAGGGTTGATCCGGATTAGCTCTTCCTGCAAGACTGCTTTTCCTTCCGGGCCGTTAAACTGGCAAAGCCAGAACTCTCCTGTGGAAACATCACAAAAAGCAAGTCCATAGGCTTGCTGTTCCAAATAGACTGCGGCCAGGTAATTATTACTTGCCTCCACCTGCAAGGAGGGCTCCAGGGTTGTCCCCGGCGTGACCACACGAATGACTTCCCGTTTCACAATGCCTTTACATAGCCTGGGGTCCTCCACCTGTTCACAGATCGCGACCTTGTGCCCTTTTTGAATGAGCCGGGCGATGTAAACGTCGGCAGCATGATAAGGCACGCCGCACATGGGTACTCTTTCTTCCGTTCCCGCATCTCGGCCGGTCAAAGTTATTTCCAGTTCACGGGAGGCCAGCAGGGCGTCTTCGTTGAACATCTCGTAAAAATCGCCTAAACGAAAGAAAAGGATTGTATCGGGATATTGGCTTTTAATTTCCTGGTATTGTTTCATCATTGGGGTTTTCGCTACAGCCATTGGTCCTTCCTTCCCCTCCTCTTCTTTCTAGATTAAATCGCCTTTTAAAAACCAGGTGAGCGCCTCCGTAATTTTCACCTGGCAAAAGCGGCCGATTAAATCGGCGGAACCTTCCATCAGCACCAGTTTATTGGTGACGCTTCTTCCTTCCAGGATGTTTTGGGCTTTCTTACTGAAGGCTTCGACCAGGATTTCCACCACTTGTCCTTCCATCCCTTTGTTGATGGTCAAACTGATTTCGTTTTGGAGGTCCATCAGTTGCTGGAGTCGCTCTTTTTTTAGGGCTAAGGGGATTTGTTCCTTCATGCGGGCGGCCGGTGTTCCGGTGCGGGGCGAATAAAGAAAAGTAAAAGCGGAATCAAAGCGCGCTTGCCGCACCAGATCAAGGGTGTCCTGGAAATCTTCGTCCCTTTCGCCCGGAAAGCCCACAATAAGATCTGTCGTGATACTTGCTTCCGGCACAATACGACGAATGGTCGTAATAAGCTCTAAATATTGTTCTCTGGTGTAGCCCCGGTTCATTTTCTGCAAAATCCGGTTACTGCCCGATTGAATCGGCAGGTGGAAATGGGGACACACTTTCTTCAGACCGGCGATTATTTGCACCAGTTCTTCCGTAAAATCCCGGGGATGGGAGGTTAAATAACGGATTCTCCGCAAGCCGGGTACTTCGTTAACCATCGCTAAAAGCTCCCCGAAGGAACAGGATGGGTCTAAATTCTTCCCGTAGGAGTTGACGTTTTGGCCCAGCAAAACCACCTCCACGACCCCATCCTGGGCGAGTTTTTCGATTTCCGAAAGAATATCCTGGGGTTTCCGGCTTTTTTCCCGACCCCGGACATAAGGGACAATACAATAGCTGCAAAAATTATCACAGCCATAGGTAATATTCACAAAGGCTTTAAAGGGATATTTGCGGCAGGACGGCAGCCCCTCGATTATTTCCTCACGGTCCGGCAGAATGCGAACCTGGGCTTGTCTGGTCTGCCGGATGTTGTGGATCAGTTCGGGCAACTGGTGAATGTTATGGGTACCGAAGATGAGGTCCACATGTGGCGCCCGCTGCCGGATTTTTGCGCTGACCTGTTCCTGTTGGACCATACACCCACAGATCCCGATGATGAGGTTCGGATTGCGTTCTTTCAGTTCTTTCAGCTTGCCGATTTGGCTGAGCACTTTGTTTTCCGCCTTTTCCCGCACACAGCAAGTATTAAAAATGAGCACATCGGCTTCCGGCAGTTGGTGGGCTTCTTCATAACCTATTTCCCGCAGTAAGCCGGCGATGGTCTCCGAATCTCTTTCGTTGGCCTGACAACCATATGTAGTGATCAAATACTTCATCAGTTGACCTCTCTTTTATCTTAATCCTTTAATCGATCCTTTTTCTTTCCAGAATATCGCTTTAATTATACCATATCCCGCCTGTTCTTTTTTAATTATACACTAATTGCCGGATGCGGGGCATTAATTTCATTGTCGCCTGGTAGCCGCTTTGCACCAGTCGGTCGATTTTGCTCAAATCACCTTGCTGCACGTATTCTATTTCCGGGGTAATAATAATGTCGGCCGATTGGATGCTGGGTCTGGTGATTTGATAGACCATTAAATCGATGGCCTGCAGGGAGATTTCCAGGATATTGTCCACGCCCGGAACCGGCCGCCCGTTGTAGCTAAGATTTACGGCAATCACCTTCTGGGCGCCCATCATGCGGGTTATTTCCACGGGCAAATTGGCCCTGATTCCTCCGTCCACCAGCCGCATTTTTTGGATCATTTTCGGTTTAAAGATGCCCGGAATGGCGATACTGGCTCTGATGGCTTCCGCAAGGCGCACGTCATTGAGAAAGACATAATCATCGTCCTTTAAAGAAGGCTCCCTGGTGCAGGCTGTGGTCAGAACTGCAGAAGAAACAACTGCCGCAGGAACGGAAAGGGTTGCCTGAGGAGCAGTTGAGGGCGTTGCCAGGGCTGCTGCGGAGTGGACAGAAAAGGCCGGGCCGGCACCGGGGAAGGTATATTTCAACCGGAAGCGGCCGGAAGCCTCTTTCCACCAGAAGGGTTCCGCCGCATTTTTCAAGCGGGAAAAAGCGGAAAGGTCTTTCCGGCGGGAAAGTCCCGCAGAGAGATGGGATGTGACCGGCAAAGAGGTAAAGACCACGATTTTACTGTTATTAATATCCACGGCGGTAATAGCCAAAGGCATTTTCACGCTTTTGAGATCACAGCCCTTTGTGAGATTGGTAAAGTACCTTTCCAAATAGTCGCCCTGCACCAGCCCGCTGATGGTCGGTTTCCCGACAAAAAAGAAATTGATGAGGGAAGTAATGATGCCGGGGTAATCCAGATCATAGCTTCTTCGGGATAATCTTTTGGCGATGATCAGCATTTCCTGAGGGCTGTAACCATAAGCATAAAGCCCCGCCACAATCGATCCCGCACTGGTTCCGGAGATATAGGTAGGTTTGATGTTGGCCTCGTGTAATGCCTGCAGCACACCAATATGGGCACTCCCGCGCACTCCCCCGCCGGAGAGAACAAGTCCCAGGCTACGCAATTCGGTTTCCTCCTTCCTCCGTTATTTATCTTTCGTCCTTCCGTCTGTTCGGTCGTTTTCTTTCGGTATTACACTATATGAATAAAGCGGCGGCGAAAGTGTTATGTTTCCGCCCTGCCGGTCGCTGGTGGTTTTTTCCTAAAGCGAACAGCTTACGCTTTCCTTAAGGTATGAACAGAACGGTTTGTGGGAAAATAACACTTAGTAAAAGATCTTCGCAAGAAAGGGATGAGCATGAAGGGTTACGTTGTTTTCCTGCTGTTTATCCTGTTCCTGCTCGCTCCAAGCATGTTCGCTTCAGCTGCTGTTTTATACCAGTGTGGCGACCTGCTGGACTGTGAGCTTACCATAGAAGAATTGCAAATCGCCCTCGCCCGGCTGGGTTATTACCAGCCGCCCATCACCGGGAAAGATAATGGGGCAACCACTAAGGCACTGAAAGCATTTCAAAAAGCTGCGGGACTCACCGTGGACGGAATCGTCAAAGCCGCTGACTGGCAAAAGCTGGCCGAGCTGACGGAATTAAAGGCAACCCAGGCTGCCCACAAAAAATTAGCCCCACCGGATGGTGAGGTTTGCGTCGTGCTGGATACTTTTCGTTGTAAGTTGATTGTTTTGAATGACGGAAAGCCCTATGCCCAATTCCCCGTGGCCATCGGAAAAAAAGATACCCCTTCTCCCCTCGGCCATTGGCGAATCACCAGTAAAGCGGTCAACTGGGGAACAGGATTTGGCACCCGGTGGCTGGGTTTAAATGTCCCCTGGGGAGTATATGGAATCCATGGAACCAACAAGCCCTGGTCCATTGGGTCCATGGCCAGTCATGGTTGTTTCCGGATGTTTAATAAGGACGTGGAAACCATCTATCCGTGGTTCAAACACGGGACGCCGGTCTATGTGCTCGGCAATCCCTTCAGTTACCTGTCCGGAGGCATCCAAAAATTACAGGTGGGCACGAAATCGGCCGCCGTTGCTTATGTGCAGGAAAAGCTGATCCTGAAAGGTTATTTGCAAGGCCGGGCCGACGGCCTGTTTGGTCCGGCGACGGAGCAGGCCGTGAAAAAGCTGCAAACGCAATGCGATTTAGAAACAACCGGCCAGGTGGGTTATCCTGAATACAAGGCGTTGGGTATCTTATTTCTTGACTAAAGCCGGTCTGGTTCAAGCAAAGTATTCTATAGCGGTGCATGATTCGCGAAAGCTAGGCCAGGCGCAAGGGGAAATCGGCCTCATTGTCCTTCCGCACCCGGTTCTGCAAGACCTTGATTGTTTTTAGTTCATGGTCTTCCGGACCTTGAATGACGGCCTTTTCCTTGATAAGCAGCTTCACATAATCAATGGTTTCCCGCGTAATTCTTTCCCCGGGACAAAGGATGGGGATGCCCGGCGGGTAGGCCATTATCATTTCCGCGCTAATCTCCCCCTCCGCTTTCCGAAAGGGAAGGGCTCTGGTTTTTCCATAGAAAGCATCCCTGGGGGAAACCACCATTTCCGGCAGCTTCGGCAAGGGCAGGGAGTATTTAACCACGTTTTTGACCTTTTGCTTATTGGCCATTTGTTGTAAGGCCATGATTAACCTGCTCAGGCTTTCCCGGTCGTCCCCTATGCTCACCAAAGCCAGGATATTGAACAAATCGGCCAGTTCTACCTGAAGATGATAATCCTTGCGGAGAATTTTCTCCGCTTCAAAGCCGGAAAGTCCCAGCCCTCTCACGTTGATTACGATTTTCGTGGGGTCCTGGGCAAAGCAGCCGGGGTCGCCCAGTTCTTCGTCACCCAGTAAATAGAGCCCTTCGATTTTCTTGATTTCCGACCGGGCCCACATGGTCAAATCGTACATTTTCGCCACCAGTTCTTCACCCTGTTGGGCCAACTGTTGGCGGGCAATATCCAGAGAGGCCAGGAGAATATAGGACGGACTGGTGGTTTGCGTGAGATTGAGTACCGCTTTGACCTTTTTCGGGTTCACCAGCTTCCCCTGCTGAAAGAGGATGGAACTTTGGGTTAACGAACCGCCCAGTTTGTGCATACTGCAGGCGGACAAATCAGCTCCGGCTTCCATCGCGGAAAGAGGCAAACGGGGGTCAAACTGCAAATGGGCACCGTGGGCTTCGTCCACCAACACTGCTTTTCCGAAAGCGTGGGCAAGCTTGACGATGGTCGATAATTCACTGGCGATCCCGTAATAGGTTGGATTAAGCACAAACACAGCCTTCGCTTCCGGATGTTCTTTCAAGGCATGGGCCAGCTTTTCGGGCGTAATGCCCATGGCGATTCCCATAAAAGCATCGATTTCCGGCTCAATATATACCGGCTCGGCGCCACTTAAAATAATGCCGCCCAGCACCGATTTATGCGCATTGCGCGGGATAATAATTTTATCCCCGGGTTCGCAAACGCTCATGATCATCCCTTGAATTCCGTTGGTCGTTCCGTTCACTAAGAAAAAGGCGTTCTCCGCATGAAATAACTGGGCGGCCAGTTGTTCGGCTTTTTTGATTACCCCTACCGGGTTGCAAATATTATCGAGGTCTTCCATGCAGGTCATGTCGATTTTTAAACAAGCCGGCCCCAAGAGTTTGGCTAATTCCTTCGTTCCTTTTCCCTGCTTGTGTCCGGGAACGTGGAAAGGAATGGTTCCCTCTTTGACGTAGTTCCTCAATGCTGTGTAAAGTGGTGTTTCCTCTTGCGCGACGATTTTTATTTCCTAGCACCGCCTTTCCGAAAACCGTTTAAGATTGTTCCATCGTAATATTAAAATATGATAATAATGAAATTATTTAACCATATTTTTATCTTTGTTGCAATAACTTTTTTGGACATGAAACCATACTACTGATGAAAAGAGGAAGCTATATGGTCAGATTGCGCGCCAATAAAACAATCGGCATCGATTTAGGAACCTCCAACACCATTACTTATCTGAAAGGAAAAGGGATTATCAGCAATGAGCCTTCCGTGGTGGCCATGAACAAGGTTACCGGAGAACTGCTGGCCATTGGCAAGAAAGCCGAAGAAATGCTGGGCCGCATCCATGAAAAAATCGCCGTCCTTCGCCCCATCAAGGAAGGGATCATTGATAATTTTGAAGCAACCAAGCTGATGTTAAAATACTTTATCAAGCAGGCTTTTAAAGGCCAGCCGATGGTCAAACCACGGGTTCTCATCAGTTGCCCGATGGAAATTACCCAGGTGGAAAAACGAGCAGTGCTGGAGGCTTGCCGGCAAGCCGGAGCGCAGGATGTGGCCCTGATTATCGAACCGATAGCTTCCGCCCTGGGAGCCGATTTACCAGTGGAAGAACCCCGTGGCAGCATGGTGGTGAATATTGGGGGAGGCAGTTACCAGGTCGCGGTCATCTCCCTGGGTGGCATTGTGGTGGGCCGAGTTTTGCGGGCCGGTGGAGAAGCCTTAAACCAGGTGATCACCAGAGGTGTGCGGCGCATTTATAACATTGATATCGGCGGGCATACGGCGGAAAAAATAAAAAAAGAAGCAGGTTACGCCATAGCGCCGCCTGCGAAGAAAAAATATCAGATTAAAGGCAAAAACCTGGCCACCGGTTTACCGGCGGTCCTGGAAATTGAACTGGAAGAAATCACGGAAATCATGCAGGAACATTTGCATACCTTATTGGAGGCCATTAGCTCTACCCTCGAACGGACTCCGCCGGAACTGGCGTCCGACATCCTGGAAAAGGGTATTACCCTCACGGGTGGAGGAGCCCGGTTGAAAAACCTGGACCGCTTTCTGGCCACCAAAGGCAGTATCCCGATCCGCCTGGCGGCGGAACCGGTTGAATGTGTCGCCCAGGGAATCGGCAAAGTGCTGGAAGATCCCCGTTTGTACGATAAAATCATCAGAAATCAGTTATAATTTGTTCTAATCAAATGACCTGCAAAACTTTCCGTACCGCCTCCATGAACGAATCCATTTTTTCCGCTGGCCCGATGGTGACCCGGAACCAATCCGGAAGCCCGAAGGATGCGGTATTACGTACTAAAAAGCCCTCCTGTAAAAGTAATTCGGCAACAAGTATGGCTTGCGCATGCCGGATTAGCACAAAATTGGCCTGGGACGGCAAAAGCTTCAGCCCGCATTCCTGCAGCCTTTGGATGAGCCGCGTTCGTTCCGTGCAGGTCTCATCAACCACCTTTTGCAAGTAGGGCTTGTCCTGCCAGGCCGCGATGGCGGCAGCTTGGGCCAGGGAATTGACATTGTAGGGTGCCCTGACCTTTTCGAGTTCCCGAATGAGCTTTGGTGAGGCTACGGCGTAACCGATGCGTAAGGCCGCCAGCCCGAAAACTTTGGAAAAGGTGCGTAAAATAATGAGATTTTCGTATTGCCGCACCAGTTCCCTGGAAGAAGGATATTGGGCATCCTGGACATAGTGACAATAGGCTTCGTCTAAAATGACCAGCGTTTGGGGCGAAACTTGCGCCAGAAAAGCTTTGAGGGCCTGCGCTGAGAAAATGGTGCCGGTGGGGTTATTGGGATTACATAGAAAGACCATTTTCGTATTGCGGCCGGTAAGGGAGGCGATTTCCTCCAGGTTAAAGGTTAATTCCGGCTGCGGGACCAGGGTTGCCTTCCCCCCCACTATTCTGACCGCTGTTTCATAAGAGCTAAAGGTGGGGGTGGGGATTACCGCTTCGTCCCCCGGATTCAAAAAGCTATTGGCTAAGAGAAAGATGATTTCATCTGCACCGTTGCCCATGCAAAAATAATCCGGAGCTAACTCCCAGTCTTCCGCCAGCAGTTGCTTCAATCTGACCGCCGCCCCGTCCGGATAATAATTGAGGGCGGTTTTTTGCCGTAGCAGCTCATAAACATGGGGAGACGGCCCCCAGAGGCTTTCATTAGCTGATAATTTAACCATTGTTTTGCCAATTTGCTTTTCCAACTGTTCTATTGTCAACCCCGGATCATAGGGGATTAAATCCTTGATACTCTCTTGCATCCCAACAAAGCCTCCTGCCTGTTCGCCTTCGCCAGGTTTGTCTTTACCTGCATTGCGTCAGCTCTTTTTTAGGATTTGAAAACCGCGGTGGTCGATGTGGTAATGCTCTTGGTAGAGCAATTCCGAAATGGGTATAATCCGGTAGCCTTCTTTTTGGAGATAATCCAGAATGGGTACTAAAGCTTCGGCCGTATGAGCCCCGTCATTATGGAACAGGATTATCGCCCCGGGGTGGATTTTTTTCGTCACCCGTTGATAAATGCCATCGGCTGAAAGATTCTGCCAATCCAGCGAATCCACGCTCCATTGAATGGGAATGAAGCCTAGTTCTCTTGCCGTGCTGATCACGGTATTGTTGTATGCCCCGAAAGGCGGGCGGAAAAGAACAGGCTCAAAACCGGTCACTTCCTTAATTAATTGGGCGTTGTTCAGCAGCTCTTCCTTGATTTTGGCTACCGGTAAGGTGGTCAGGTTAGGGTGGTTGGCGCTGTGCAAACCGATTTCATGCCCTTTTTCCTTAATCTCCCGACCCAGTTCCGGGTATTCCTTCAGCCAGATGTTGGTGAGGAAAAAAGTGGATTTGAGGCCCCTTTCCTCAAGTATTTGCAGGATCTTGGGGGTACGGGTATTGCCCCAGGTGGCATCAAAAGAGATGGCTACTTTTTTTTCGCCCGTTTCGACCCCATAGATGGGCAACAGCTTATTTCCCGCCAGTACACTGATGACCTCTTGGGCCGCCTCTTTGAGGGGTATGGGAAAAATGGCGCAGGTGGCCACGAGCATCACCAGAATGAAAAGGACCCGCGCTAATTGATGTTTCGATAAATAAATGACCGCGATATGAATCTCCCCCTTTTCCTTTTTTACTAATTACTATTCAGAAAAGGGGGAAGATATTAAAAATCCGGTTAAATTTCTATGCTGTAGTTAGGCGATTCTTTAATAATTTGGATATCATGGGGATGGCCTTCCCGTAAACCGGCAGAGGTCTGTCTGACGAAACGGGTTTTGGTCCGTAATTCCTCCAGATTCCGGCAGCCGGTGTAGCCCATGCCGGCCCTCAAGCCGCCAATTAATTGGTAGATGGTGTCGGCTACCGAGCCTTTATAAGGCACGCGCCCTTCTACCCCTTCCGGTACCAGCTTTTGCATATTCTCCTGGAAATAGCGGTCGCAGGAACCTTCTTTCATCGCGCCCAGGGAGCCCATGCCACGGTATACTTTGTAGCTGCGGCCTTGATAGATTTCTACCTCGCCGGGGCTTTCCTCCGTGCCGGCCAGCAGGCTGCCGATCATGACCACACTGGCTCCTGCCGCCAGGGATTTGGTAATATCGCCGGAAAATTTGATTCCCCCGTCGGCGATGATCGGGATGCCGTCTTTCGCGGCTTCATTAGCACATTCGAAAACCGCCGTCAACTGGGGCACGCCGATACCGGCCACCACCCGGGTAGTACAGATCGAACCTGGCCCAATACCTACTTTCAC
>DGEB01000011.1:40526-47163 GCA_002385735.1 Peptococcaceae bacterium UBA3937 | reverse complement strand
CGGGTACATTTCCCGTAACTTTTCGACGGTTTTCAGGACCCCGAGAGAATGGCCATGAGCCGTATCCACCACGATCACGTCCACCTTGGCATCGACCAGGGCAGCCACCCGGTCATAGGTGTCGACAGAAACTCCCACGGCGGCAGCCACCAGTAACCTGCTGTTTTCGTCTTTGGCCGAATTGGGATATTTAATGGCCTTTTCGATATCCTTAATCGTAATTAAGCCTTTCAGGTTAAAAGCTTCATCCACCAGGGGCAGTTTTTCAATTTTGTATTTGCTCAGGATTTCCTTGGCTTCTTCCAGGGTCGTATTGACAGGTGCGGTAACCAGGTTTTCCTTGGTCATCACGTCGTCGATTTTTTTGCTTAAATCGGTTTCAAAGCGCATGTCCCGGTTGGTAATGATTCCGACCAGCTTGGGCCCTTCCGTAATGGGAATGCCGGAAATGTGGTACCGTTCCATGATTTCCAAAGCTTCCCCGATGGTATGGTGGCGGCTGAGGAAAACGGGATCGGTGATAATGCCGTGTTCCGAACGTTTGACCCGGTCCACTTCCATGGCTTGTTTTTCGATGGGCATGTTTTTATGAATTACGCCAATGCCGCCTTCGCGGGCGATGGCTCTGGCCATGCGGGATTCGGTGACCGTATCCATCCCGGCGCTCATAATGGGGATGTTTAATCTGATTTTTTTGGTCAGGCTGGTGGCAACATCTACATCCCTGGGTAGCACTTCCGAACGGGCCGGGACCAACAGGACATCGTCAAAAGTCAGGCCAACTTTTCCGAATTTATCTTGATATGACTCCGGGTGAGTCAAGAGTCCGTTCTCTTTCACGATACCCCCTCCTCTTCTTGTTGATTTGAATTACGCAGTTATATTATTGGCATTATAACATATTGAGCCGGCTTTGCGTCAAGAATAACGAAATTTTTATGATTCTTTTTCCTGGGGCGGCTCCTGGTCCTGATCAATAACGTAATAATCGGCTTCGATAGCCTCCGGATCCTTCTTTGGGCTTTTGCTCACGAACCAATTCATGAGGAGAAAAAGAATCCCTAAATCATCAAGCTGACCCAGCAATGGAAAGTCGGGAATCAGGTCCAGGGGCCACAGGAAATAAGCCAGCGCCAGGAGCAGAAAGATGATTTTCCTTTCGCCGGGGACATGAGGATTCTTTAAAAGCGCCCAGGTTTTCTTCAGAAGCTGCGGCAAGTTCCAAATCAGCTTCCATTTACTGCGGCTGTTTCGGGAAAAAGCCAACGGTTCCTCCCCCTTCTTGTTTCAATTTAAGAATTGCTTTGCGCCTTGCCGGATGACGTTTTATCCCAGTTTTTCAAGGGGTTTCAGGTGGGTCAGGTCATTGTAATAATCCAGGGTGGCTTTTTGGGGCGAGACGGTCACCATGGTCACGGCGGTGTTATCTTGTTTGTATTCGACCATTCTGCTTTGGGGTATATCCAGGAGCCCGCAAATCATGGTGGCGATGATCACGCCATGGGCCACAATCATGATTTGTCCGCTTTGATATTGGGCAAGAATCTTATTAAGCGCCCGCATGCTTCTTTTTTGTACGTTGTCTAAACTCTCCCCTCCCGGGATCTGGACTAAATGAGGTGTAGTCCACCATTGGTGGAGCAAGTCCGCGTATTGTTCTTCGATTTGCCGGTGGGTCAAACCTTCCCACTCGCCGAAATAGATTTCCCGTAGTTCGGGCAAAATTTGCAGGGGAAGCTGATGCTCCTTGTTGATGATTTCGGCGGTTTTAATCGCTCTTTGGAGATCACTACTATAGATTGCCTCAAGTTTCGCCTGCTTAAACCTTTCGCGCAGGGCGTGGGCCTGTTTGATCCCCTCTTCGCTTAAAACCACATCGGTATGGCCTTGATACCGGCTCAGGTAATTCCACTCGGTTTGCCCATGCCGGACAAAAATAATTTGGGTGGTCACTACATTTCCTCCTTTAGAATGAGCTAAATATGCAAAAAGCACACTTGTTTTTGATTGAACTTTTTAAGGGCTGTGTTATGATATAACTGTAGATAAGGAATATATTGGCACAGTGATCTGGGCAGGGAGGTTCAAACGATGCGGAAAAAAATCGGTTTGTTGGGCCTCATCATTGGCTTGTTGGCAGTCGGCCTCTTTATATTCTTCCGATTGGGCTCCAGCGAAAGCGCTTTGGTGAATAAGTTTCAGGAAAAATATAACGAGATTGTCCTGGCAGTCTATTATGACGATTTTGACGGAAACGGCACCCCAGAAGCCTTTATTCTAACAGGTAACAAGGATGAGCAAGGCAACTGGCTCAACGGGAAGGTCTGGTTTGTGAACAAAGACCAGGTTACCCTGGTTAAGGACAATTTTAGTTCCTTTCCCTTTATAGAAGCCCAAATTATCGAAATCAACAAGGTAAAAATCCTGGGTCTTGAGACCAGCGCCGCTTCAGATGGCCTGCCCAGCACCTATTGGTATGGGGTCGGCGGCAACAAACCGGTCAAAATGTTCGAATGCGAAAACGGGCAGTTCACCCAGGAAAACGGGCAGCTCAGCCAGGAAAACGGGCAGTTCATCCTGCGGTATAACGCTCATGACCATTACAGCGATAACAGGGGCAACTCCTGGAAGGATTATTACTTCTACTGCATCGAGGTGGATGAACCCCGCAAAATCAAGCTGCAGGAATACGGCGCCATTCCAATTACCCTTGAACAGTTCCTGGCCTTTGAAGGCGCCCAAGAGGTGCTTTTTAAACTGAAATCCCTGGGCGAAAATATGATCATCACCCATATTCTATACCGGGAAAACAAGATCATTAATATTAATTATATTTTAATGAACGAAAATGGAAATGGCTACGAGCAGGATTATGTCACCGTTAATTATGATGATCAAAAGGTC
The DNA here is from genome assembly GCA_002385735.1 of Peptococcaceae bacterium UBA3937. Taxonomy (GTDB): domain Bacteria; phylum Bacillota; class Peptococcia; order DRI-13; family DTU073; genus UBA3937. The sequence goes on along the minus strand of DGEB01000011.1, from coordinate 44,259 downwards.
TCGAACCTGGTCTGGGGTGAAGGCGGCAAATACGAAGCTGCCCTCTTCCCGGGAATCGCCACCTATCCGGTCTTTAAAAACCCGCAATAAAGCGGGTTTTTTTGGGACTTTTTTATCAGCCAAGCAAGGCGCTTAAGAACAGAAAACCACCTAAAAAAATTACTTCGGTCAGTTCATTGATTGCCCCGTAGGTATCACCGGTATGACCGCCCAAGCGGCGATGGATCCGGTTAGCGCCTATTTTGACTCCTAAACAGGTTAAAAGCGCAAGCCCTAGAGCAACCGTCAGCCACGCTCCAACAGACCGCATTCCGGGAGCTAAGGCTGTGGAAAAACGCAAAGGAACCGTCAGTATAAGCAACAGCACCACACAATAACCGGAAATCAAAAGGAAGGTTCGCTTCGGCAAACTTTGTTTAAACGGTTGCCCCAGCCCTTCCGGCCGGGCGTAGGGATAAGCAAGGATGACATAAGTCATGGCCCAGCGCCCGACAAAAGGCATCAGGATTAATATATAATACGGAAGCGGGTCTTGGCTTACAACCAGTAATTCATAAAGAAGCGCCCATTTGCCAAGCAGTAATAATGCAAGATAAAGGACGCCCATGGCCCCGACCCTGCTGTCGCGCATTATTTCCAAAATTCTGGCGCTTTCCCGCCCTGAAAAAATGCCGTCACAGCTATCTATAAAGCCATCCAGGTGCAGGCCGCCGGTAATGAAGATTTCCGTAGCCAAAATCATCGCGGCCACCGTCAGCGGCTGAAATTGGAATAGCTCTTTTCCCAGATAAGCCATGAAAAATAACAGCAAACCGATGATGAACCCGACCAGGGGGAAATAAAAAGTAGCCTTTGTGAGCTCTTCACTTTGGGGTGAATTCTTTAAGCCAATCCTAATTCTTGTTAAAAACTGCAGAGCCAGCAAGAAACCTTTCACTTTGTGCACCTTCCGTCTCTAACCATTATTTAAGATTTTTTTGTCTTAAAGATGTATGGCAAAGTTTACTTTATTTTTAAAGGGATGCCCATGGTAAGTAAATAAACTTCGTCCGCAGCCGCAGCCATCCGTTGGTTTACTATGCCTAAGATATCCCGGTAGGCTCTGCTGACTGGATCAGCAGGGACCAGTCCCCAGCCTACTTCGTTGGTTACCACAATTATAGTAAGCTCCAGTTCCGCTAAAGTTGTTAGCAAGGCATTGAGCTGACTAAGCAGCTTTTCGGCAAGCTCGGTGCTAAGATTCTGATTTATTTCCGTATTCGCATCAACCTGAGCGAATAGAAGATTCGAAATATAGAGCGTGAGACAATCCAACAGCCAGGTACGGTATTGCTGATGGTGTTGGAGCAAAACCTCCTTTAGGTTGTACGGTTCTTCGAAGGTATGGAATAAATGGGCCGGACGTCTTTTTTGATGATTCTTGATTCGTTCTGCCATTTCTTGATCAAGCGCCTGGGCTGTTGCCAGATACGCGATGGGCTTGTCCATTTGCAAGGCCAGTTGTTCGGCAAAAGTGCTTTTCCCGCTGCGGGCACCGCCGGAAATCAGGATGATTTTAGCCACGACTACTCCTCCCTTGTGACGTTGTTGGTTTTCTGCAGGTACTGCTGTAATTGCATATAGCGCGAGTTTTTTTCCATCAACCACTTGGCATAGCGCTGATTGTTCATTTTTAGTTTGTGTTTTTCCTTTTCCAACTGAGTTAAGATTTCTCTTTTGTCGCTTTCGATCTTTTCGATCAGATTCATCAGCACGCGCCTGCTGATCCGGAGTTGATTCACCTGGTTTTCCAAGTCCAGGATTCTTTTTTTATAATAACTGAATTCATCGTAACAAGGCAAATCAGTTCACCTCAATTTAAATCCTAAGGATAGCTTTCCACCTTATTCCTATTATATTCACCGGGCTTTTTAATCTTGCGCGACTTTTTTGTTCTCAACGATATTTTGCTTTTACTCCTGCCCAAAAACTACAGAACCTTCAAGACCGCCTTTTTAAGAACCTGGCGGTATAAAGCGGTACACGCATCGCGCCGAAATCCGCGTAGTCCTCCTCTTCGTGCCCGTGAAAATCCGAACCGCCGGTTATAAGGAGATGATGCTTGGCCGCCAGTTCGAGAAATTGCGCTTTTTGCTCCGGGCCATTTTTCGGATGGTATACTTCGATTCCCTGTAATCCATGTTTAATTAGCTTCGGAATCAGTTCGGTCGGGCACTCTAAGCCCGGATGAGCGAGGACCGGAATACCACCGGCTGCGCGCACCAGGTCAATGGCGGCAAAGGGAGAAAGCTTAAAGCGGGGTACAAAAGCGGGACAGCCGGGGGTTAAGTAGTTTTTAAACCCCTCATCAACTGATTTTACGATGCCCCTTTCTTTCAGCACCAAGGCGATATGGGGCCGGCCGATACTGCTGCCTTGCGCTTTTTGTTCCACCTCCTGTAACCGAACGGGTAACCCCATTTGACTGAGCCGGTCCACCATTTTTTGGACGCGGGTTTTGCGAGCTTCCTGCAATCCGGTCAGCTCCGTTAGAAAGTCACGGCTTGTCCAGTTAATCTGATAGCCGAGCAAATGGATTTCCTTTGCTTCGAAAAGCGTGCTAAATTCGATCCCGGGGATAAAATGCAGGTGGGGCTGGTACTTGGAAGCCTCCTCTGCCGCTTCCTGCAAGCCTTCTACGGTATCATGGTCCGTGATTGCCAAATAGCAGATCCCTTTCTCGTAGGCTAAGCGCACCACTTCCCGGGGTGGTAACTTGCCGTCCGAGGCGGTCGTATGGACATGCAAATCAATTTTCGGAAAGGGTTTGCTCCGGTAAGACAGTTTCCAGAACACGTAAGAAATTACCTCCCATTATTTTTTCCACTTCCTCCCTTTTCCAACCACGTTGCAGCAGTTTTTCACTTAAAGCCGGCAGTTTGGAAACATCTTCAAGCCCCCGGGGCACTGTTTCGATCCCGTCAAAATCGGAGCCTAAGCCCACGTGTTCCACGCCACAGACGGAAACAGCGTGCTCCAGATGCTCCACCACCTGGTCCAGCGTGATCTTTTTCTGTTTCCCCAGAAAAGTCGGGTAAAAATTAATCCCGACAATTCCCTGATTATTCTTGATGGCCAAAAGCTGCTCATTGGTTAGATTACGGGGGTGTCTGTGCAGCGCAAAGCAGCAGGTATGGGTAACCGCCACCGGTTTTTCGGTTAAAGACAAAACGTCCCAGAAGCCAGATTCGGAAAGGTGCGCCAGATCAATGAGCATACCCAGTCGGTTCATTTCCCGCACCACCTCCCTACCAAAGGCGGTCAACCCCCCTTTGGTCCCGCTTTCTCCAACGCCGTCCGCCAGTTGATTTCTTTGATTCCAGGTTAAGGTGAGGGACCGGATTCCCAGTTGAAAGAGCAGGCGCAGGGAGCTTAGTTTCCCTTCCAGGGCTTCTCCCCCTTCAATGGACAATAAAACCCCAAGGCTCGCTTTATCCTGCCGTCCCGACGAATTTTCCTGCCCTTCCAATGATTCTTTCTGCACTTCCGGCCAATCTTCCTGCTGTTTTGTTGCGTCTTTCCGCCGTCCCGGCAAATCTTGTTTGTGCTTAACCGTGAGCAGCTTGCCTGCACCTTCCCGCACGAGACTTTGATAGTAGTCGATAAGTTCAAGCGCACGGCACAAAGCGCCCACCGGCTTATACTGCGGTTCGATGTAGATAGCCATAAACTGCAGCTTCAGCCCTCCTTCCTG
>DGEB01000011.1:26050-40261 GCA_002385735.1 Peptococcaceae bacterium UBA3937 | reverse complement strand
GGACACCTGCGCTTTCACCGGGCAGTTCTTCTATATTATATATTACCGTGAGCCAAAATATAAGCAAACAACTATAGGCGCACAACAAAAAAGACCTGTGCACATCCTTTCGCACAGGCCTTTAAAAAAAAGTGTCAATACTATCTTGGTTCCACAATCAGTTTGATTGCCGTTCTCTCTTCACCTTCGATGACAATGTCAGTGAAGGCAGGAACGCAAATTAAATCTATGCCGCTCGGCGCGACAAAACCTCTAGCTATTGCCACTGCTTTAACGGATTGATTTAAAGCTCCCGCACCTATTGCTTGAATTTCGGCACATCCCCTCTCTCTAATCACACCAGCTAATGCACCGGCAACCGCGTTTGGACTGGATTTCGCTGATACCTTCAGAACTTCCACTCTTGTAACCTCCCTCGTTAATAAGTAATATACTATATATTTTCCATTAGTTTATATATTCTACACGAGTGGAAAAATTCCTTTCAGTTTGGCAAACTTTAATTCTAATTTTCAATAAAATTTCCTTTTTATCGACACATTTTAGCCGGGATAATTTCTTGAATCCGGTTAATCTGCAAACATTTACCGGTCTTTTCGTCGATTTGTAGCGATACGCCGTTGAACTGCAGGTCTCCGTCCGCCACTTCAAAACGGACCGGCAGTTGGGAGAGAAATTTTTTGATGATTAGATCTTTGTCTACCCCTAAAACCGAATTATAAGGCCCGGTCATTCCCACATCGGTGATGTAGCCGGTTCCCTCGGGCAAAATCCGTTCGTCGGCGGTTTGAATATGGGTATGGGTCCCTAGCACGGCGGAAACACGGCCGTCAAAATACCAGCCGAGAGCCATTTTTTCCGAGGTGGCCTCCGCATGGAAATCCACAATGATAATCGGGGTTTCCCGACGGATTTTTTCAACGAGTGCATCTCCGGTGCGAAAAGGGCAATCCAGGGGCGGCATATAGACCCGGCCGGAAAGGTTCACGATGCCCACCTTGATATTACCGGGCAGTTTGACGACGGCACTGCCTTTTCCTGGAGTATCGGGGGGATAGTTGGCCGGTCGGATTAAGGCCGGTTCATGTTCAATAAACTGGTAGATTTCTTTTTTGTCCCAGACGTGGTTGCCCATCGTGAAAAAGTCCACGGAAGCGTCATATAGCTCCCGGAAGATTTCCAGGGTAATTCCCGTTCCGCCGGCGGCGTTTTCTCCGTTAGCAATAATGAAATCATAGTTTTTGGCGTGGGCATTTAAAAAATATTTGGTGGCTTTACGGCCCGGACGGCCAACAATATCGCCAATCATTAAGACCTTAAGCATAACCTTCCTCCTAACTGTTACCAAAGTTACATCGTGTTTCTGCTAATAATATACCCTATCCCCACGCTGAAAAAAAGGGAAGCGACCTTATCGGTCGCTTATTTGGCATAATCAACAGCTCTTGTTTCTCTAATCACAACTACTTTAATCTGACCTGGATAATCAAGGTTTTCTTCAATTTTGCTCACAATATCACGGGCCATGGTAACCGAAGTAGCATCATCAATTTTTTCCGGTTTTACGATAATGCGGACTTCTCTTCCCGCTTGAATCGCATAGGAGTGGTCAACGCCCTCAAAACTGTTGGCAATTTCCTCCAATTTCTCCAGACGCTTGATGTAGGCTTCCAAAGTTTCTCTTCTCGCCCCTGGGCGTGCCGCTGAAATCGCATCAGCCGCCGCAACCAGAACAGCTTCAATGGATTTAAATGGTTCATCACCATGGTGCGCCGCAATAGCATGCACCACCTCGTTGGATTCCCGGTATTTTTTCGCCAGGTCTGCGCCAATGGTCACATGAGGCCCTTCCACTTCATGATCGATTGCTTTTCCGATGTCGTGCAGCAGCCCGGCTCTTTTCGCCAGTTGAACGTCTACCCCTAATTCTGCTGCCATGATTCCAGCTAAATGCGCTACTTCAATGGAATGTTTTAAAACATTTTGCCCATAACTGGTCCGGTATTGCAGTCTTCCTAACAGTTTAATCAATTCGGCATGGAGGCCGTTTACTCCGGTTTCGAAGGTAGCTTGCTCGCCTTGTTCTTTAATCTTTTGGTCAATTTCTTTTTGGGCTTTTTCCACCATTTCCTCAATCCGCGCCGGATGGATCCGGCCGTCCAGGATGAGTTTTTCTAAGGCCGTTTTGGCTACTTCCCTTCTGATGGGGTCAAATCCTGATAAAATGACTGCTTCGGGAGTATCATCAATGATTAAATCAATGCCGGTAAGTGTCTCCAGTGTTCTGATGTTGCGCCCTTCACGGCCGATAATGCGCCCTTTCATTTCATCATTGGGCAAAGCCACCACGGAGACCGTCGCTTCAGCGACATAATCGGCAGCACAACGTTGGATAGCTGTAGAAATAATGTCTTTGGCTTTTTTCTCGCCTTCTTCTTTGGCCCGCGTCTCGTATTCTTTGATTAACTTAGCGGTTTCGTGTTTGATTTCTTCTTCCACGCGGGTTAACAGTAAATCTCGGGCCTGCTCAAAAGATAAGTTCGAGATGCGCTGTAATTCGGTCATTTGGAGCTGTAAGGTATCAGCTACCACTTTCTTTTGCTTATTCAGATCCTGTTCGAGACTTTGAATGTTTTCTTCTTTCTTTTCCAGTGCTTCGCTTTTGCGATCCAAGGTTTCTTCTTTTTGTAACAAACGCCTTTCCAAACGTTGAAGCTCATTGCGCCGGTCGCGGATTTCCTTATCTAATTCCAATCTTAAGCGGTGTGCTTCTTCCTTGGCTTCCAGAATGGTTTCTTTCTTTTTCGCTTCGATTGTTTTCTCAGCGTCTTCCAGCATCTTTTTCGCCGCTTCTTCCGCCGAAGCTATTTTTTCTTCCGCGACTTTTTTTCTAAAAAAATAGCCTCCCAAAACCCCAACAATGATCGCTGCAATTCCAATAATCCAATAGTAAATTATCACTTTCACCTCCTATACTCTCAAGAAAATAAAAGAATAACCGAAGAAACTCGGTTATCAATTTTCTGCCAATATCTTCTTGTACGGGTATTTACAATATGCCCATATATTCAGGTACATGTCCTTATCAGCCATAGGTACCGCTCAATAGCGCCATATTATAAACCCATGCAGGGGATTTAGAGTTATATACATTATTAAAATATATATACTAAATCCGATTGGCAGAAATAGTAAACCGCAATTCTCCACTTTTATTCTAATTCTTTCATGTTATGCTGTCAAGCGGAGAACATGCTCCACCCGGTACAATTATTCCGGAAACAATTTTTCCGTTGTTCTAAGGATAACCGCCGGCGAAAAGCCTTTGCGACAGAGGTGGCGCTGTAAAGCTTCCTTCGTTTTTTGCCTAGTTTTCTCTGCTTCGTTTTCTTCAGATTCAGCCCCTACTTCTGCTGCTTCTGCCCTTTCTATGTGGCCTTCAGTTTCTTCTCCTTCCCCTGCTGCTTCTTTTACTTTTATTAATTTACTTTTGCTTTTGCGCCGGAGGAATTTTTCCGCTAAGCTCTCCGCCAGCCGGCTTTCGGTTGCTTCGTCGTAATCGGCCAAAACGCCGGCAAGGCAATCCTGGGGAATCCCCTTTTCTTGCAGCTTTCTGGAGAGAAGCGCATAGCCCATGGGCTTATGCTTGATGTAATAGTCATACCAGTACTGGGCCAGCTTTTGATCATCGAGATAGCGCCATTCCGTGAGTTGCCTAAGGACCTGTTGCCGTTCCTCCGGCCCAAAACCGTGTTTTGCTAAGTAAGCATCCATTTCTTTTTTACTGACGGTGCGAACAGCCAATTTTTTTAACGCCAGGGAAAGGGGGTTCTTTTTCATTTTTCCATACTTTTCGCTCCGGAAGCCGCCTTACCAGGTGCGGCCGGCTCTGTTTCCAACTGGGGCATGAATTTCTGGCGCACCTTTTGTTCGATTTCCTGGCAGAGAGCCGTGTTTTCTTTCAGATACAGCCGGGCGTTTTCCCTGCCCTGACCTAACCGTTGATCATGATAGGAGTACCAGGTGCCGCTTTTCTCGATCAGGTCCATTTCCACGGCCAAATCCAGCAACGCGCCTTCCCGGGAAACGCCTTCCCCGTACATAATATCAAAGTCGGCCTGTTTGAAGGGCGGCGCAATTTTATTCTTCACGATCTTCACTCTGGTGCGGCTGCCCACCATATCCGTGCCCTGTTTTAAGGTTTCTACTTTTCTTACTTCCATCCGGATCGAAGCATAGAATTTAAGCGCTCTTCCTCCCGGAGTAGTTTCTGGGTTACCGAACATTATGCCGACCTTTTCCCGGATTTGGTTGATAAATACCGCAATGGTGTTCGATTTACTGATGGCGCCGGTAAGCTTCCGTAAGGCCTGGGACATCAGACGGGCTTGCAGCCCCACATGGGCATCGCCCATTTCGCCCTCAATTTCGGCTCGGGGCACTAAGGCGGCCACCGAGTCCACCACAATCACGTCAATCGCCCCACTGCGCACCAAGGCCTCGGCGATTTCCAGGGCCTGTTCTCCCGTATCCGGCTGTGAAATGAGCAAATTATCGATATCCACCCCTAACTTACTGGCGTAATGGGGATCGAGGGCATGCTCCGCATCGATGAAAGCCGCCACCCCGCCGTTTTTCTGGGCTTCCGCAATGATATGCAAGGCTACGGTGGTTTTCCCCGAAGATTCGGGGCCATAAATCTCAATTACCCTTCCCCGGGGCACTCCCCCCACGCCTAAGGCCACATCTAAAGTGAGAATCCCGGTAGAGATGGTTTCCACAGCTAATTTGGCGGACGCTTCACCCAGTCGCATAATGGAACCTTTGCCAAACTGTTTTTCAATGCTGGACAGAGCCAATTCCAGCGCTTTCTTTTTATCCGACATGCAAATCCTCCTCTACATTTTTACCCCAAAGTTCATCGAAACATTTGTTCGATAAAATTATATCGAAGCTGGGATTGTTTGTCAACTCTTGGCCCGGGCTAATTGCACTGAAATTTTGCGGCCTTTGATCATCTGGCGGTCCAGGGTGTAAATCACCCGGTAGGCCATGTCTTCCGGGATTTCCACAAAACTAAATTTGTCCAGAATGCTGATATTCCCCACCGCTCTCGGGGGAATCCCGGTTTCTTCGGAGATAATTTTCACCAATTCACGGGGCGTAATGTTTTGCTGCCGGCCAATGGTAAGAAATAATCGAACCATCCCTTCCCGGGCCCCGGTATTGCCAAAGTCCCCCATGAAGTCCATTTCCGCAAGTTCGGCGCCGTGCTGCGCAAAAGCATGTTTTAAGGCCGCGGCGGCAATGTCCAGGGGACTGAAAGCAGCCGTTAAATCCTCCACCATCTTCCGGTATACATGCAAATCGTTATCTTGCAAAAGCTCCTTGAGGGTTTTCTGAATTGTTTCCTTTTGTTGGGCGACCACTTCCTGAAAACTGGGAACCGGGATTTTCTTAATTTTGGTATTGATCAGCTTTTCGATCATGCGCAGATGACGGTATTCCTGGGGAGCAATAAGAGTTAACGCTTTTCCTTCCCTGCCGGCCCGGCCGGTCCGACCGATTCTATGTACGTATACCTCCGGATCCTGGGGAATATCATAATTAATCACATGGCTGATCTGCTCAATATCCAGACCCCTGGCGGCAACGTCGGTGGCCACCAGTAATTCGATGTCGCCCTGCCGGAAAGCCTTCATCGTTTTATCTCTCTGTGCCTGGGTCAGGTCGCCGTGTAAGGATTCGGCAAAATAACCCCGGGTTTGGAGATTGGCCACCAATTCGTCCACATTGCGTTTGGTGCGGCAAAAAATAATCACGGAATCGTAGTTCTCGTAGTCTAAAATCCGGCACAGGGCATCAACCTTGGAGCCCTGGGCAATTTCGTAGTAATACTGCTGGATAAGGGGAACGGTCAGGTTTTCCCGGTCGATGGTGACAAAAGCAGGGTTCTTTAAGTATTTCCTGGTGAGTTTTTTAATCGGTTCCGGCATTGTCGCGGAAAACAAGAGGGATTGCCTTTTTTCCGGTACATTTTGCAGGATTGCCTCGATATCGTCGATGAAGCCCATGTCCAGCATTTCGTCGGCTTCGTCCAAAACCACCATATGAACGTTTTTCAGATTCAAGGTATTTCTGTGCAGATGGTCCAGAATGCGACCAGGTGTGCCGATGACAATATGCACCCCCATGTGTAAAGCCCGGATCTGCCGGTCGATGGGTTGTCCGCCGTAAACAGGCAGTGCCTTGATTCTTTTATAGCGGCCCAGTTTGGCCGTTTCCCCGGCGACCTGAATCGCCAATTCCCGGGTGGGGGTTAGAATAAGTCCTTGCACTTGCGCAAGGCGCGGGTTGACTTTTTCCAGCATGGGAATGGCAAAAGCGGCCGTTTTACCGGTCCCCGTCTGAGCTTGTCCAATGGCATCCTTGTTAGCCATTATCAAAGGGATAATTTGCGCCTGAATCGGCGTTGGCTCCTCGAAACCCATATCAGCCAGGGCTTTGCTAATTTCCTTACTGACAGTCAGTTCTCCAAAGTAAAATGTACTCATTAATCAGACTCCTTCATGTTGAGATTCCTTTTCTTGGAAATATTTTCTTTCCAGAGAAAAGCCTCTTTCTAAATTATACACCTTAATGACATCTGCCGCATATAAACTAATTGAGCCGGTCTCTTTTTTCCGAAAACGCATTAATACTACGGAATAAGGGATTTCCTTGACGGCTTGTAAGCCTCTGAGGCCGGCGCCTCCGGTGGACCCGGCATTGATGATGACGGTCCCTTTCTGCTCCACGATGCCGGCCTGGTGAGTATGACCGTGGACAATCAGCGGCGCCTTACCAATTAAGGGCGTGGCGTATTGCAGGTTATGCACGGCCACCAGGTCCGGTGGGGGCGATGCTTCTTTCCACAATTGGAGGTTTTTTTGCCGGTAAGCCGATAAGTCTTCCTGGGAAGAAAAACTGATTTCCTTGCTTTCGGTAAGGGGGTCTTTTAAGGCCAGGATTTTTAAAGCTGCTATTTCCACCATTTGGTCATCGGCAACCCGAACCCGGGGAAAGGCAGAAAGCTTCTCCACGACCTCCGGAGAATCATGGTTTCCCGGGACAAATAAATAAGGTTGCCGGATCTCCTTAATTTCCCGCATCAGCAGGCTTTCCAGACTGGTCCCGTAGTCGGTTAAATCACCGGTATCGATAAACAAATCAATGGCAAAGGATTCGGAAATCTGCTTTAAAAAGCGGTTGGCGGCCACATTGTTGTGAATATCGCTGACCAGTAAGACGGAAATGTCGTTTTCGTCATTTAGTTCGGCCGAGAGTTCCTGCGGTGCAATCCCTTCGTAAAGCTGATAAAGATTGCCGGCGACGATTTCCAGTTGCTCTCCTAAAAGATTATACTTCTCCAAAAGGTTTTCCGCCATTCCCATCATCCAGGGCGCCGATTTTAAAGCACCACGGTATTCGGGGTTATGAAACTGCCGGCTGTCATAAGTATAATAAGTAATGCCGGTAACAAGGAGCATCAAGGTTAGCGCCGTCAAAGCTCCTGTCAGAATAGCCCCGGGCTTTTTGCCGTTGACGAGCATTGCGCCGACCAGTCCGCCCGCCAGGGCTAGTCCCAGCAAGCGAAAAAGATAACGAACCGTATTCCGGTGCAGTTCCGATTGAATGACGGTGACCAGCTCTTCGGAAGAAGTATTCGTGATTTCTTCTTCCGTAATTAATTCATATAAATAGTTAAAGTTGATGTTTTCCAAAGTAATCCGGATTTTCACCGGTGTGGCGTGGGTTTTGGCTGTAATCACCCCCACCGGCGGAATCTTCAGTTCCGTGCTGCCCTCCGGCGCAAGCTGCACCGAAACGAGAAAATCAAAAGCTTTAATCGGGAAAAGCATCTTGCCAAAAAGTGACACAAAAAGAAGCGCCATTAATCCTGCCGACAAGATCGTCAGGATTAATTTGCTTCTAATCAGGCGTGTCAGTTTGGGCATCTTCATTGGTGTAATTGTTTAAATACCTCCACAGCATATATTGCGCTCTAAGAACACTTCTGCGACGAATGCCGTCCCTGTTTCCGGTAAAGAAACACTGCTGACAACAGGTTCCCTCAGGGCCGGCTAAAGCAATATAGACCAAACCCACCGGTTTTTCTGCCGTTCCCCCCTCCGGACCGGCAATACCGGTAATCCCAATGCCCAGATCACTCCCGAGTCGCTTTCTGACCCCTTCCGCCATGGCCCGGGCCACTTGCGGGCTCACCGCGCCAAATTCGGCCAGCATTGGCGAAGGCACTCCCAATAAGTCGGCTTTGACCCGGTTATCATAGGCCACCACCGAACCAAGAAAATAGGCTGAGGAACCAGGAATGTCGGTAAACTGGGCGGCCAGCATCCCGCCGGTACACGATTCGGCGCTGCCGACGGTGAGTTTCCGCTGCAGCAAAAGCCCCGCCACAACCTCCTTCATGTCCTGCCGGTCTTCGCCAAACAGAAAGCCCACCGTCCGCTCTTTAATCCTGTCCAGCAGTCCGGCGATTTTGGTCTGGAATGCCGCATTGCTTTCCGCTTTGGCCGAAATCCTTAGTTGGATTTCCCCCGGTTTGGCGTAAAGGCCGAGGGTGATTGCTTTTTGCTCCCGGAAAAAGTCGGCCAGGACCTCTTCTAAAGCTGATTCGGTAATTCCGGTAAATTTTAAAACTTTAGAATAAAGGCGGGCTTTCACTTCTTCCGGAAACTCCGCTTTAATCCACGGTAAGGCGTAATGAACATACATTTCCTTTAGTTCGGAAGGAGGGCCCGGCAGCACCAGGTACCCTTTTTTACCATGCCGCAAAGCCATGCCCGGGGCGGTGCCGTGGTGGTTTTTCAAGATCGCCGCACCGGGAAGAAAGGCCGCCTGTTTGGCATTATTGGGGGTCCAGGGCAAGTTTTTTTGTTGAAACAAGCATTGCAATTTTTGCAATTCTTCCGGGTGGATTTCCAAAGGAAGCTGCAAAAAATCCGCCAGGGCTTCCTTGGTCAAATCGTCTTCGGTTGGCCCTAAGCCGCCCGTCAGGACAATCAAATCCGCTCGCGTTGCGGCAATCCTTAAGGCTTGCTGAATCCGTTCCTTATTGTCGCCGACGGTGGTTTGAAAATAAAGATTGATGCCCAGGGCGGCAAATTCTTCCGCTAAAAACTGCGCATTGCTATTAACAATCTGGCCTAACAGTAATTCTGTCCCTACGGAGATTATTTCGGCCTGCACAAAGGTCACCTATCCTTTCCTGTTCTCGACCTATTGTACAGGAAATAGAAGGACAAATCAATCATTTTTCAACAGACGCGGACCTCTTTCAACAGGCTAAGGCATCCTGGTTTTCGGACAAAATTTTTCTTACCTCCACGCCGCTCACCTTTTCCTTCGCCTTCAACAAAGCAACCAGCTCTTGAAAGAGAACCTTTTTTTCAGCCAACAGCCCTTTCGTTTTCTCCTCCAAAGCACGGATAATTTCCTGGCAGGTTTCGAAATATTCTTTTTCCGGCAAGAGCTCGGTAGAAACCACGCCCAGTTTCGATAAGCCGCAGGACACGATTTTTTGCGCCAGTTCAATGGCCCGTTGAAAATCATTGGCGGCCCCGGTGCTTCTTTCGGATAAAAATAATTCTTCGCTGACCGAACCGGCTAACAAAACCATAATCTCTTTTTCCAAGCCGGTACGGGTATACAGGATCTGCTCTTCCTTCTGGGTATGCCGCACATAACCTAAGGCATTGCCCCGGGAAGTAACGGTGATTTGGTCTACGGAACCGGGATTTAAAATTTCACTCATGATGGCATGCCCGGCCTCATGCACGGCAACCCGGTGTAAAATCTCCGCGCTTTTGGACCGGTTGGACAACTTCTCTCCTAAGATAACTTTATCGACGGCTTCCCTTAAATGGACCTGGCTTATCACTTTACTTCCTTCCCGCAGGGCAAGGATCGCCGCCTCATTGGCCACGTTTTCCAAATGAGCGCCGGAAAAACCAAAGGTGCTCGCGGCAATCTCCTCTAAATCGGTATCACCGGCTAAGGGTTTGTTGGCGCAATGGATTTTGAGAATTTCCAGGCGGCTGTCTTTATCGGGCAGGTCCACCTTCACCTGCCGGTCAAAACGCCCGGGACGCAAGAGAGCGTTATCTAATAAATCCGGCCGGTTGGTAGCGGCAATCAGGAGGATTTGCACATCCAAATGGGAATTTAAGCCGTCCATTTCCACCAAAAGCTGGTTCAGGGTCTGGTCGTATTCCATATGGCTGGTGTTATGGCCTCTTTTTCCGCCCAGTACCTCGATTTCATCAATAAAGATGATCGCCCGGTGTTTTTTTTGTTTGCGGGCCATTTCCCGGGTCCGGCTAAAGAGTTTTCTCACCCTCTGCGCGCCGACTCCCGCGTACATCTCGATGAATTCACTGCCGGAAGTGGCGATAAACACGGCATCGGAATAGCCTGCCGCCGCTTTGGCCAGCAGTGTTTTCCCCGTGCCGGGCGGGCCGGTTAAAAGAATGCCTTTAATCGGCCGGATGCCCATTTTGTCCACCACGGCGGATTTCAATAAAAATTCCAGGGCTTCCTTGAGTTCCTGTTTGGGGGTATCGAGCCCACCAATGTCTTCAAAGGAAAAGTTCACGTTTTCCACGACTTTTTGGTGGCTTTCCAGATTCAACAAGCCCTTTTTACGAGAGATGACAAAAAGAAAGCCGCCCAAAAGCACCAGAATGATTAAGGGTGTTATATCATAGCCCCGATAAACCAGATAGGAGAGAAATCCTGCGCCGATGCCAATGATAATCTCTTTTTTCATTATAAATACTCCTCTCCCATGATCGTAAATATACTGATCGGTGTTTCCGTGTCTGAAGCTTTTTCAGCTCTTTTGATTACCTGGTAGCCTGTTTTACCGTCTTTCTGCGCGGTCAGGAAAACATACTGTTCATCCAAGTCTAATTCGTAGCTGATTCCTTTTTGCCGGGACAAGGCCGTGAGTTTTTCCGGCAAACGGGTGAATTCCCCCGTGCTGATGGCTTCATATATCGGCAGCTTGCCGGACTGCAAAAAGGTGCCTAAATCCTGGTCCGGGCTATTGGCAATTTTGATGATTAAATCCGTATTGGCCAGTTTGTTTTGCCTTTCCACTTCCTCCAGCAGTTGATAAAAGCTGGGGCGTAGTTTTCCCTCCTGCTTAAACTGAACCTCAATCAATAACTGCTCTTTGTTTTGCTGCACGGTAAATTGTTCGACCCCATCCAGTTGGGCCACGGTTTTTTCCAAAGGATTGGTATAAATGAATCGTTCAAAGAAGTAAGTCCCTCCCACGAAGAGACTTAGCGTAGTGACACTGATTACGATGATGGTGAAGATCCGCCATAATTTCTGCGACATGACTTACCTCCTCTCCTTCTCCTTCCATCAAGCATCTATTTATTGGTGCAAATAGTTTTTGTGTTATATAACATCTGCATTATAACACAGGGCGAGCATAATTTCCCTAGAGAAAGGCTGGAAGCGTAGTAAAGAAAAACCCGTCCTGAAGACGGGCCAAAGTTTACATATGATGTTAGAAAAAAATGGCCAGAATCAAGCGGGCCAGCGCGCCGGCCAAAAGGTCGTCGGCCATGACCCCCCAGCCTCGGGGCAAGGCTTGGAGTTTATTGATGGGAAAGGGCTTTGCAATGTCCAAAAGCCGGAAAAAAAGAAAGCCCAGCAGAAATTGGGGAAGCGTAGTCAATCCCCAGACCGCCACAAATATGCCACAAAATTCATCGAAAACAATCTTAGGGCTATCATGTTGTTTGAAGAGCATTTCCGCTTTGGTGCAAAGGTAAACACCAATTATAACTAATAAGAGAATTTGCCAGAGGGAAAAGCGCCAAAACCAGGCCAGAACCAGCGCCGCGCTACTTCCCACGGTCCCCGGAAAATATGGTAAAAAACCGGTATAAAAACCGGTTGCGCCAAACTTGATTAAGCCATTTTTAAGCTTTGTTTTCTTCATCATGTTCATCGATGGATCCTGTTCATTTACTTTAATTTGAGGCTTTTACGAGCCTTCAGAAAATAGTCCACCCCGGACCAAATCGTGAAAAAGACCGCTATATACAGGGCGTATTTGCCAAAAGGAATCTGCCAAAGACTAAAGGGAAAATCGTTTAAGAGCAAGACCACTATGGCGATAATCTGTGAAATAGTTTTGATTTTCCCCAGTTTGCTGGCCGCGATAATCACGCCTTCGGCCGCGGCGATGGTACGAATTCCGGTTACGAAGAATTCCCGGCCGATGATAATGAAAGCGATCCAGCCGGAGATAATCCCTAATTCCACCAGAGAGATCAGGGCGGCCGTAATTAACAGCTTGTCGGCAAGGGGATCCATCAGTTTGCCAAGGTTGGTGATTTGTTTTCTTTTGCGGGCAATATATCCATCCAGGCCATCGGTACTGGCGGCGATAATAAAGATGGCCGCGGCAATATATTCGCCATAAGGTATCTTGATTAAAAGCACAAACATAAAAACCGGCACTAAAAAAATCCTTAAGAGGGTAAGTTTATTCGCCAGATTCATCTGTGATCTCTCCTATTAATGAATATTTCTCACTATGAGTAACCTTGACGGTGATGAGATCTCCCGGTTTAAGCCGGGGCTTGGGTGGAAAATATACCAGGCCGTCGATTTCCGGCGCGTCACCCCTCGTTCTTCCTTCCCAAAGCCCTTCGTAATCCTCGCTTTTTCCATCCACGATTACTTCCAGTTTTTGCTGCACTAATGCCGCGTTTTTTGCACTCAGGATCGTTTCCTGGAGGCGCAGCGCTTTTTCCAGCCTGCGCTTTTTTTCCTGGGCGCTGATTTGCCCGGGAAAAGATGCGGCCGGGGTGTCGGGTTCCTGAGAATAAGCAAAAAAACCGGCCCGCTCAAATTGGATGTCCTGTAAAAATGCCAATAATTCATTATAACATTCCTTTGTCTCTCCCGGAAAGCCCACAATGAAAGTGGACCGCAAAATAATTTCCGGCATCAGCGCACGGATTTTATTAATTAAACGGTAAAGCTCAGCTTTACGCATTCTTCTTCCCATCGCACGTAAAACCGGGTCCGATATGTGTTGTAAAGGGATATCTAAATATTTACAGATTTTCGGTTCCTCTTTGATGGTCAAAAGCAGTTCATCGGTAAGATAATCCGGATAACAATAGAGCAAACGCAGCCATACCACCCCGGGGATCCGGCATAGTTCCCGCAATAATTGAGGCAAAAGACTTTGCTCGGCCAGATCGAGCCCATAACTGGTGGTATCTTGCGCAATCAGCACGATTTCCTTGACTCCGTTGGCCGTAAGGTCCTCTACTTCCCGGACGATCGAGGCAATACTCCTGCTGCGATAGGCTCCTTTTAATTGGGGAATCACACAGTAGGTACAGCAGTTATTGCATCCTTCCGCGATTTTTACATAGGCATAAGCTTTACTGTAAGGATAATCCCTGCTGATGCTGTCCTCATACAGGTATTTTTCCGGTTGGGTAACAACAATCTTCTGTCCGGCCGGTTCCCAGGTAGACAATAAGCAGGGCAGTTCCGGCCAATCACCTGTGCCCACAAATATATCTACTTCCGGTAAAGCTTCTTTTAACTCGGCACTATATTTTTGCACCATACAACCGGCCATCACCAACAGTTGGCATTGGCCCTCTTTTTTCAGCCTGGCCAGTTCCAAGATGGTATCGATGGATTCTTGTTTGGCGCTTTCAATAAAGCCACAACTGTTCACAATGATGATTTCCGCATCGGCTGCCTGGTCTACCGCGCTAAAGCCTGCTTTGCTCAATAAGCCCTTCATCTGTTCACTATCAACTTCGTTTTTGGGACAACCTAAGGTAACAATCTTGAAATGCTTGTGCATTAATGGCCTCCTAACTATTTAAATCCCTGTCCTGTATTTTTTCGACCTATGAGCAGAGGTCTTTTCTTTAACGCAGGTTGGATTAGTTATTTCCGTTTTCCTGGGGTGGTTCATTGGGAGGAGTTTGCTCAGACCCGGCCGAATTAGGCTCAGTTGTTGATTGGGGCGGTTGCTGCGGGGGTTGGGGCTCTTGTTCCGGCGGTGTTTGTTGTGCCGGTTGTTGCTGCTGAGGTGGTTGCGGTTGTTCTGGTGAGGGCTGCTGGGGTTGCTGCTGGATCGGTTGTTGTTGG
>DGEB01000011.1:19845-25797 GCA_002385735.1 Peptococcaceae bacterium UBA3937 | reverse complement strand
GTTGTTGGGTCGGTTGTTGTTGGGATGGTGGTTGCTGCCCTGCCGGCTCGGGTTCTTGAGCCGGTTGTTGCTGGGCAGGCTTTTGCTGTTGAGAGGGCTGTTGCTGAGCCGGTGTCGTTTGCGCTGGTTCGGATTCGGTTGTATCGCCTAATTCTTTGATTTCGTTATTCTCCAGGTAATAGGTTTTGGTGACGACCATGTGCCCCAGTCGTCCCAGGTCTTTTCCGTTAATCCTGGCCTGCATGCTCCCGGCATTGCCCAGCCTTAAGGTAAACCTTTGCAGGTTGGGAAGCTCCAATTCCTGGTCTACCGCCATGGTGCCTTCATATAGTTTATTGTTATTGCCATCGGTAACCCGCACCCAACAGGGCGAATTAACACATTTTAGAGCAAGGGTCATTGCTTCAATGCTTTCCGGGTTCTCTTCGGGTTCCAACGGCTCCTCTTCTCCGCTTCCTTCTTCAGGACTGATTTCCTCTTCCGGGTCGATTAATGATGGTTCAAGCGGTTCCTCTGCATTAGGGTCGAGGCCGTGTTCTGCCACTTCAGGCAGATCAGGTAAGGCTAAATATTGCTGGTAGAAGTAAGAGGTGCTAAGTAACAGCACAATCGCTGCGATTGCCAGGACAATGGTTGTTTTTACCTGGGGGGATATTTTCAGCTTGAATTTGGGGGTATGGTGCTTCGGCCCGGAGCGGAAAGAATGCTGATTCATCAGTTGATAGTAAAAATGTTCACTTAAACCAAGATAACGACTGTATATTTTAAAGAAGCTTTTTAAATAGACCTGTCCCGGTAACACGTCCCACTGTTCGTTCTCCATCGCTTCCAAATAGCGGCGTTGGATCTTGGTATCAGTTTCGATTTGTTCCAGGCTTATACCTTTTTCGAGACGCGCCCTTCTTAAAGCTTCACCGATGCCCATGTTTTCCTCCATGTATATCCCCTCCTTCTTCTGTATAAGATTGGATAATTACTGATTCTTTCCCAGATATAAAGTTCACTATCTTCATTATATTAAATTCCAAAAGTTTTTTCATATTCCTGCCACGTCATTTTCACCGCCCGTGGCTTGCTGCCTTCATAACCCCCGATAATCCCTTTTTCCTCCAGCTGATCAATGATACGTGCCGCCCGGTTGTAACCAATGCGCATCCGGCGTTGCAGCAGGGAAATCGAAGCCTGGCCGCTTTCAATAAATAATTTCGCCGCTTCGGCCAGTAACGGATCCTCTTCCGTTCGTTCCTCCACCGTTTCGATAATTTCGTTTTCCCAGGGCTCTTCCTCACAAACCGGGCTGTTTTGGGCCTTTAAGAACTCCACCAGGGCGTCGATTTCCTGTTCGGATATATAAACGCCTTGAACCCGAATGGGCTTGGCCATACCTGTGGGGTAAAACAGCATATCGCCCCGGCCCAGGAGGTGTTCCGCCCCACCCATATCGAGAATCGTGCGGGAATCAGTTTGGGAAGATACCGCAAAGGCGATTCTGGACGGGATATTGGCCTTAATTACGCCGGTGATGACATCAACCGACGGACGCTGGGTGGCAATCACCAAATGAAGACCCGCCGCCCGGGCCATTTGTGCCAGCCGACAAATCGCGTCTTCCACATCGGCGGGAGCCACCATCATCAAGTCGGCCAGTTCATCAATAAAAATGACAATATACGGGAGCGGCATAAATTCGTCGCCCGCGTTTTGAGCCATGATCTGGTTGTAGCGTTGGATATCTTTAACCCCGGTGCCGGCAAAAAGCTCATAGCGGGTTTCCATTTCCCGAATGGCCCACCGTAAGGCGGTCGCGGCCTTTTTCGGATCGGTGACCACCGGCGACACCAAATGGGGAATGCCGTTAAAGGTGGAGAGTTCCACCACTTTCGGGTCGATCATCATCATTTTGACTTCATTAGGATGGGCTTTATAAAGAATACTGGCAATTAAGGCGTTCATGCACACACTTTTCCCTGAACCGGTGGAGCCGGCAATCAAAAGATGCGGCATTTTGGCCAGGTCAGCCATAATGGGATTCCCGGCTATATCTTTCCCCAAAGCTACCGTCAACTTAGCGGGAGAATCCTTAAAAAGCGGGGTTTCCAATACTTCCCGCAAGGAAACGACAGCAATTTCGGGATTAGGCACCTCAATACCGATGGCCGCCTTTCCGGGAATCGGCGCTTCAATCCGTACCTGGGGCGCGGCCAGCGATAAAGCGATGTCATCGGCCAGGTTGACAATGCGACTTACCTTCACTCCTGCGGGAGGCTGCAATTCGTATCTGGTGATACTGGGTCCTTTGCTGACCTGGGTGACCCGCGCCTTTACCCCGAAGCTTTCCAAAGTTTCTTCTAAAATATTCACATTATCGGTAATATCTTTATTCAGACGCAGGCTTTTAACTTTCGGCGGCCTTTTTAAAATGGACAAAGGCGGCAACTTATACTCCTCGGGGGTGCAAGAATCGTTGATAATGAGCGGCGAGGAATCAGCAGCGCTGTCTGGATTGTCCTTTTCTTGGGGCGCAGTTGCCTTATTCTGAGCGTCCTGCTGCGGACTGTTCAGCAGGGCCGGAGATTGGGCCACTTCGCCCGGTGGATTGTCCTCTTTTTCCGCTTCACTCTGGGTTTGGTCGATAATTAACAGATCGTTCTTTCTTTTCTTTTTAAAAGAGGGACTTTGGGGTTCCTGTTCCCTTTCCTCCTGCTCCTCGGAAAGCTCTTCATAAAGAAAATCCACTAATTCTTCCCGGGTGCGGGTAAAAAAATTCTTTACAAAAGCGAAAAACTGACGGAACAGGTCGGCGAGGGTCTTTTTCACCAAACCAACCGTGGCGGCCACAATCAAAACTCCCCAAAAAATATAGGAGCCCAGGCGGCCTAAAAGCGCCACCGAAAGATAAGACATCAAGGCGCCGATGATCCCGCCCCCTAAGCCTTCCCAACCAGCGTCAAAGCTTTTTCCGGCCAAGGTTAAATCGATATGCAACAAAGCCAGCACAGAGCTGAAAAGGGCCAGTGCCGAATAAAAGGACAAATGGTCAAATTTGATTTTGTTCGTAAGTTTACTCAGACCAATGAAAAAAAGCAGCGCCGGAACCAGCAGCTTTCCGGTCCCGCAAAAGCTTTTGAGCACATCATTGATAAAATTGCCCACTACGCCAATCAGGTGTGTATTACCGGCATCATTCCCTTTCCAGATACAAAAAGAGATGAATAAAGCTAAAGCAAATAAGAAGATCCCGAGAAACTCCTGCCTGAATTCCTCTTTTATTGCCTCTTTTTTAGCTCTTGCCGGTTTTCGTTTATATCCAGGCATGATCCCACCTCGTCCAGGCATTGATAAAGAGTGTTAACATCATTTGTCAACACTCTTTATTATAAGCTTAATTATCATTTAGTACAATCACCCTTTATTACCCTTCCCGGCTGACAGTTCCTGTTGAGAAAATGCCCCGGCTCGGTGCTTAAAACCCTTTCCACGATCGGCAATTGGCCCTCGACCACTCTTAACTGGACCGGAATTCCTTCCACGATTCCTTCAAGCAACTGATACTTATTGTTTTCCTCGCTGAACCACAAAAGTTCCGGCGGCACAGGCGTATACATGATCATTGCAGGTTGTTCCCTCCCTTTTTCCGGAGCGCGATTAGTTCATTTAATTTTTTTACGGCCGGGGACAAGCTGCCCACTTCGTCGATCAGTCCGGCGTTTACCGCATCAACACCAACCAGTACCGTCCCGATGTCGCGGGCCAGATCGCCCGTTTGAAACATCAACTCCCGTAATTTCTCCGTCGTAATGCGGGAATGCTTTTCAATAAAGTTGATCACCCGGTCCTGCATTTTATCAAGATATTCATAGGTTTGGGGCACCCCAATCACCAGGCCGGTCAAACGAATGGGATGAATGGTCATGGTGGCTGTTTCGGCGATAAAGGAATAATCCGCCGCCACTGCGATGGGAACGCCAATACTATGTCCTCCGCCCAACACAATGGAAACGGTGGGCTTGGACAAGCCGTCGATCATTTCGGCAATGGCTAAACCGGCCTCCACATCCCCGCCCACGGTATTTAAAATAATTAGTAAACCTTCAATCTGGCTGTTTTGTTCAACCGCAATGAGTTGCGGGATAACATGTTCATATTTGGTCGTTTTATTCTGAGGGGGTAGGAGCAAATGCCCTTCAATTTGCCCCACAATGGTCAGACAATGGATATTGGAAACCGGTTCTTCCGCTGCCGGCTCTTGCGGTAATTGAGTTACGCCCAATTCCTTGATGTTTTCCAACAGCGGGTCTTTACTTTTCTTTCTTCCCCGGGGACCGGGCGCTTGCGGCGTTGTAGCGTTTGTCAAGTGGTTTTCCTCCTTTTCTCCGCGGCCTCAAGGTGAGCTTTCAGTTTAGCTCCGTTAATGAAAAAGCTATGCTCGCATTAAAGATATCTTTATTTATTGTGCGTCGCTTGGGCAAGAAAAATGCGTTCAGCAAAACGGATCGATTTGTTGAACGCATTTAAAAAACATCTGGTTTAATTGTTGCACGCTGTCCCCGGTTAGATTTCCATAATGATGGGGATAATCATCGGTCTTCTTCTGGTTTTGTCATACAGGAATTTGCTTAAGACATCCCTAACCTGGGACTTGATCGTTGACCAATCGGTAATCTTTTTCTCAAAGCACTTGTCCAGGACGACTTTCACTTTTTCTTTCGCTTCTTCCATCAGTTCTTCCGATTCCCGGACGTAAACAAAGCCACGGGAAACAATATCCGGACCGGCTACCACCAAATTAGCCTCTTTATTAATCGTTACAACAATGATTAAAATACCATCCTGGGAAAGCTGTTTGCGGTCGCGTAAAACAATATTACCCACATCGCCGACCCCCAGCCCATCCACCAGGATTCTTCCGGCGGTCACACTACCTGCTACTGCACCGGACTTAGCAGTAAATTCCAGGACCTGACCGTTTTCGGATACAAATACATGATCATGGGGAATCCCTAACAAAGAAGCGAGATTGGCGTGCTTAACCAGGTGCCGGTATTCACCGTGCACCGGCATAAAAAACTTTGGTTTGACCAGATTAATCATCATTTTTAACTCTTCCTGACTGGCGTGACCGGACACGTGGATGCCGTTGATTGATTCATAAATCACGTCTGCGCCTTGCTGGAACAGTTGGTTAATCGTCTTCGCAACTAATTTTTCGTTACCCGGGATCGGATAAGCCGAAATCACCACCGTATCGCCCGGCACGATTTCGACCTTGCGGTGGTCGGACATGGCCATCCGCGTTAGCGCTGACATGGGTTCACCCTGGCTTCCGGTTGTAAGGATAGTGAGCCGGTCATGGGGATAATTACCGATTTCTTCAATATCAATCATGATATTGTCGGGCACAGTAAGATAACCGATTTCTTTCGCAATGTTGGCCACATTTACCATGCTGCGACCGACGATGGCCACCTTGCGGCCGAATTTGGCCGCCGAATTGATGACCTGTTGAATCCGGTGCACATTCGAGGCAAAAGTAGCTACAATAATCCGGCTTTCGGCAT
This sequence comes from Peptococcaceae bacterium UBA3937, assembly GCA_002385735.1. Classification (GTDB taxonomy): domain Bacteria; phylum Bacillota; class Peptococcia; order DRI-13; family DTU073; genus UBA3937. The sequence goes on along the minus strand of DGEB01000011.1, from coordinate 20,239 downwards.
TGCGGAAGATTTCATCGAAGGCATCCCCCACCGCTCTTTCCGAAAAGGTGTAACCCGGCCTTTCCACGTTGGTGCTGTCCGAAAGCATGACCAGTACGCCCTTTTTACCAAGCTCGGCAATCCGGGCAAAATCGGTGACCTGACCATCCACCGGCGTCTGGTCCAGTTTAAAGTCCCCGGTATGCAAAATTGTCCCTACCGGCGTATGAACCGCCAGACCCACCGCATCGGGAATACTATGGCTTACCCTGAAGAATTCCACGCGAAAAGCACTGCCTAATTTAATACTGTCCCGCGGGCGGATCGTCACCAGTTTGGCGTTGGACACTTCGTTTTCTTTTAATTTGTCCTTGACCAATCCTAAAGTCAGTTTTGTGCCGTACACCGGTACGTT
>DGEB01000011.1:3280-19660 GCA_002385735.1 Peptococcaceae bacterium UBA3937 | reverse complement strand
TTTTCAATTAAATAGGTAAAATCAGGGATCACAATGTCAATGCCCAGCATATCATCTTCTGGGAACATCATGCCGGCATCAATGACCATGATTTCTCCATTGCAAAGCACAGCCATCATGTTTTTCCCAATTTCCCCAAGGCCGCCCAGGGGAATTAAAGCTAGCTTATTAGTTTCTGCCATTACAAGCCTCCTCATCCATAAATGATTTAATTTTTGCTAATTTAGTGGTTATTTCTTCGCTCTTTTTAGCACAAAGCAACAGAAGCATCGCTCCGCTTCCTGAGCCCATGCCAAAAAATATATGAAAAAAAACCTTCTCAATCAAAGTCCGGTCAGAAGGTTTTTCATACCTAAAATAACCGTGCTTTTAATTCCATTATTACTATTATAGCTCAAAAATATGTAATTAACAAGGTGAAAAAATGACAGCAAAAAGCTAATGCCTCACAGAAAAGCTCTTGGAAGCATTCCTTTTTGCTGAAAAGTTTATTAGGAAGCACCAAAGGGTCTGAATTCGACCCGAGCCCTGCTTCTCTAGAAGCGCTCCTTTACAGAACCCCGGCCTTTTTCATCGCCTCGGCAATAGCCTGGGTTTCGGCCACCGTTGCTTCCACCAGGGGTAAACGAACTTTGCCGGAAGGACGGCCTAACAACTCTAAAGCCTTTTTCACGGGAACAGGATTGGTGGTCAGGAACATCGCTTTAATTAAGGGGAACAGTTTTAAATGCAGCTGGCTGGCTAATTGCACGTCGCCCATTAAGTATGCTTCGATCATGCGGCGCATATCCGCTGCCGCGATATGGGCCACCACGCTGATGATACCGTAACAGCCCACGGCCAGCATGGGTAAGGTCATGCTGTCATCACCACTGTAAACGAAAAAGTTTTCGGGCACCGCGTTTTTCAGTGCCGTGACCTGGTCCATGTTGCCACAGGCTTCTTTGATGGCGATAATATTCGGCACGTCAGCAGCCAATCTTGCCACCGTATCCGGGAGAATATTGGCGGAGGTCCTGCCGGGCACATTGTAGACGATCACCGGAAGGTCGGTGGCGGAGGCGACCGTTTTAAAATGCTGGTACAAGCCTTCCTGACTGGGTTTATTGTAATAAGGAGCTACTAACATCACGCCGTCCACACCAAGTTTGGAAGCCTCTTCGGTTAAGCTGACGCTATCCCGGGTGCAGTTGGAGCCGGTTCCAGCAATCACCCATGCCTCGGGCCCTACCGCCTCTTTAACCGCTTTATATAAATCAAGTTTTTCCTGCATAGTTAGGTTAGGCGATTCACCGGTGGTGCCGGATACGACTATTCCCTCGTTTCCGTCCTCAATCAACTGTAAAGCTAATTTTTGCGCCCCTTCATAATCAACGCTTAAATCGTTTTTAAAGGGTGTAATCATTGCGGTAACCAAGCGGGGCATTTTTCGATTGGTCATATTGATCCCTCCTTAAACCATTAAACTTAAAATTCCTCTAATCTAAAATCTCTTCCAACCCGACCTTTAACCCTTTCCAGGTCGGTACTTTACGCACGGCTAAGGCAATGCCGGGAATAAAAGATTCACGGGAAAAGGAATCATGTCGGATCGTCAATAATTCGCCAACTCCGGCAAACAGTACTTCCTGGTGGGCAACAAGGCTTAGTAAACGGACACTATGAATCCTGGTGCCATAGAAATCGCCGCCCCGGGCCGGAGGATCCGCAGCTTTGTTTTGCGCCGCCTCATTACCGCCCTGCTGTTCCCTTTGCATTTTCCGGGCCGTAGCAATAGCGGTTCCCGACGGACTGTCGACTTTTCGGTCATTGTGGTATTCGATAATTTCCGACTGGTTATAATATTTAGCGGCTTCCCGGGCAAATTTCATCATCAGGACCGCGCCCATGGAAAAGTTCGGCGCTAAAAACATGGAGGTGTTGTGTTGTTCGGCCAGGCGGGCAAAACCGACCAAATCCTCATCGGATAAACCGGTAGTGCCGGCGACAACGGCCACCGAATGTTGCAAGGCAATGGGAATGTTTTTCCGTGCGGCCTCATAGAAAGTAAAATCAATCACCACGTCCGGACTGGTTTCCTCCAAGACCTGAGCCAGATTGTCCGACACGGCTACTCCCAAAGGAGGAATCCCGGCTAATACTCCCGCATCACTGCCCACGTGATTAACGTCCACTGCGCCCACAATCTGCATATCCTCATATTGACTTAAGCCCTTGATAATTTGCCGACCCATTTTCCCACTGGCGCCGACCATGACCACTCTATGCTTAGCCATCCAAACCACCCTTTCTTTACTTAGAATAAAATAAAACAGCTATAGGTATAACCTATAGCCCTTCAGCTAAGTTATTACCTCCCCTTGCCCATCTGTGAGATAGTTCTCCATCTGATATCGGGCCCTATCAGATGACAGTCCTGCACTTTTTCAATGCAGGCCCAGCATAGTGACCCGGCCGATCAACTACACTTCGGCGAAAATCCCTTTACTTCGGTTCAACGCTGCCGGCTCCCCGCTCTACTCATGATTTTCGCGACCCCTACCTCACCCCTTCAGAGTGAGGTATTTTATTTAATTTTAGTCTATTTTATGACGAGGATGCGTTTTTGTCAATAACTAAACTTTTTATAATTCAGGTGGGTATCGTCAAGATCAACAATGATTACTTCGTTGCCGATTTTCTTCACACAACTCCACGGGATGGTAAAGTTATTGCGGTCGAAAAGGCTTAAAAAACCGGCCCGGCTCGGCAGCAGGATCGATTGGATCTCGCCCGTTTCCAAATCGATGATCAAATCGGAATCAGCAACGGTGCCCAGCCGCCCCCCGTTTTGAATATTGACAATATCCTTCCCGATTAATTCACTTAGTCTCATAACGCTTTTTTCACCAATCCTTCTCCTTTTTTCCCATGTTCCTGCTTCACCCTTGCCTGGAAAGTTGACGGCTACGGTAAGGCCGGTCTATTTGGTCAGTTTGTGGTACAAGGAAAGGAAGATTGGCTGCAGTAAAGCCAGGACAATCGCAATGCTCGCCAGACAATCAAAGGACCAGTTGTAAATCACAATCCGTTCCGGCATGGATAGCTTCAAAAAAGAAGCCAGGAGCACCAAAGAAAGGTAAATGCCGCCTGCTACAGCCACCAATTCCCCAATGGCGTAAGAGGTTGGTGATTCCACGGCATTTTCGACCATGCCCATGTCCCGCATTCTTCTCAACTGCACTTTTGCTTTGACCGCGATTAAAACAAACATCAGAAAAAGCGCGATGAAGAAGAAACCGGCCATCAAAAAACCCTCCCTTACCATAAACATCCTGTCAAGCGGTAAATTTCCTGCCACTTAATTAATATGCCGGTAAGCAAGGGTTATGATAAGGAACTTAAATTTTTTCCGGCAGAACGTAAGGCCATGCTCAAAAGTCAGGCCCGTCTGCGCGCAGGGCAGATTTTACAACAGCGCCTGCAGATTGACGGGTTCCTTTAAGGGCCCGATGGTGCTTAGGGTAAAGTGCTTGGCGCCGAATAAATCCCGGGCTAAGGTTTTCACATCATCCAAACTTACGGCGTTAATCCGTTCCACTACTTCCGACAAGGGAACAATCCGGTTCAAACACAGTTCATTCCGGCCTAAACGGGTCATCCGGCTGCTTACGTTTTCCAAGCCTAAAAACAAACTCCCTTTCAACTGTTCTTTCGCCCTTTGGAGTTCCTTTTCGGTAATCCCGCGGGTCAACACATCATCAATTTCCCGTAAAATCAGTTGGATCACTTCGGCATATCTGGCCGGACTCGTCCCCGCATAAAAGGTAAACAAGCCGGTATCGCAAAAGGCGGTATGGTAGGAGAAAACAGAATAAGCCAGGCCTCTTTCTTCGCGAATGGATTGCACCAGCCGGGAGGATAGTCCACCCCCTAAAACGTTATTTAAAATGGTAGCCACGTACAGCCGCTCGTCATGCTGGGATAAACCACCGGTGCCGAGACAAATCTGGACTTGTCCAATTTCACGGGTCAAATTGGTGGCGTTTTCCGCGGTTTGTTCCGGTGGCACCAGTTCTTCCTTGCCGGTTTGCGGTTCCATCCGCGCAAAGATAGCAGCCAGCTTTTCCTGGATTTCTTCATGCTTGATATTACCGGCAACAGCGATAACAATCCGGTTGGCCACATACTTTTCCTTTAGATAGGCAAAAATATCCTGACGTTTGATCTTGCTTAAAGATTCCATGGTGCCCAGAATCGGCTTTCCTAAGGGATGCTCCGGCCAGGCGGTGTTAACAAAGAGGTCATGAATAAACTCGTCGGGAGTGTCTTCGTACATTTTGATTTCTTCTTCGATTACGCTTCGTTCTTTCTCCAGCGCTTTTTCCGCAAACTGCGAATTAAAGAACATGTCCGCTAATACATCCAAGGCTAAATCAAAATGTTCATCCAAGGTTTTAGTGTAATAGCAGGTATATTCTTTAGTAGTGAAGGCGTTTAACTGGCCACCCACCGAATCTAAAGCTTCGGCAATATCGGTGGCCGAACGTTTTTCCGTGCCTTTAAAGAGCATATGTTCAATATAGTGGGAGATCCCGGCATTGTCCTCGTTCTCGTGACGTGATCCGGCCCCTACCCACACTCCCAACGAAACGGAACGTACCCCCGGCACCTTTTCCGTAAGGATTCTAACTCCATTTTCCAGTTGTTTTTTGCGCGTATCATCCATTTGGATTTGCTTTTGCATTCCTTTGTGTCTCCTTTACTCGAATTCCATAATCCAAAAGTTTTTGGGCATCGCCGAAACGGTTGGCGGAATGTAGAACCACTGCAATAATCTCGTGCGGCCCATATTGGGCGGAAGCAACCAGGCATTTTCCGGCCTGAACCGTAGTGCCGGTTTTCACCCCCGTGGCGTAAGGATAGGACCAGAGCAATTGGTTGGTGTTCTTTAAATAACGGCTTTTCGTCGGTTCCATCCACCGCATCACATGGGTCCTGGTACGGACAATCTGACCAAACACCGGATTGTGCAAGGCATGGCGGGTAATTTGGGCTAAATCATAAGCCGTAGTAAGATGCTGCGGATGGGGCAGGCCATTAGTATTACAAAAATAAGACTGATAGGCTCCGATAGCCCGGGCTTTCAGATTCATTAAAGCCACGAATTCTTCCTCGCTTCCGGCAATGTGTTCGGCGATGGCTACGCAGGCATCATTGCCAGACTGCAGCAGGGCGCCGTAAAGCAGCTCGCGAAGGAGCAAACGGTCATTGGGACAAAGATACACCGTGGCTTCCCCCACCTGAGCCGCCTTTTTACTGACGGCGACTGTGTCGTCGAACTGGCCGCATTCGATGGCCAAAAGCGCGGTTAAAATCTTGGTGGTGCTGGCCGGGGCCCGTAAAGAAAAAGCATCATGCTCGTAAAGGATAGCGCCGGTTTCCCCGTCCAGCACAACGGCGGCTGCGGCACTAATTGCCGGCAAAGAGGTGGCGAAAGCCGCGGAGCTGTCCAAAACAGGGGGATAGGAAAAAAGAAGGAAAACAACAGCCAAGCAGGCAATTAACCGCTTTAACATACTGAACTGCTGCCTGTTTTTCAAGCTGTTCTGCTGCTCGTTTTTTATAATGAACCGCCTTTGTTTCATCCCGGATTGCTGCCTGCTTTTCATGCTTTCTCCTCAGACTGCCATGTTTTACTGTTTTTCGTGAGGTTTGATTGGTTTTGGATTAGCTTCCTCTTTTTATTATGGCAGTGCCGCGGGAAATTATCATCCCTCAGCGGAATAATCTTTAACTGATGATTTCCGTGACCTTCTTAAAGGAGAACCCTTCCTGGCGCAGGGCATTGATTAATTCCGGCAAAACCTCGACCGTGCATTCCTTGGGATGCAGCAGAATTAAAGCACCGTTGTCGGCTTGCGACAAAACCCGTTCCATAATGGTTTCGGGAGACGGTTCCTGCCAATCAATGGTATCCAGGGTCCACATGATGGTTTTATAACCTAAATCATGCGCCGCTTGCAGAACACGAAGACCATGTTCTCCATAAGGCGAAGCAAAAATCCTGGCCCATTCAACCTTTAAGTCCCTGAAAACCTTTTCGGTATCGAGGATTTCTTTTTTATTCTGTTCCACACTAAGTTTATCGGGGTGAGGATGGGAATAACCGTGATTACCGATTTCATGCCCGGCGGCAAAGATTTGGGCGGTGAGCTCAGGATATTTTTTGGCAAAACGACCGGTAATAAAAAAAGTGGCATTGACCATTTTCTCCTCCAGAACGGCTAAGAAGCGAGGTAAAATTTCCTCTCCCCAGTCCACATTCACCATCAATGCCACTGCTTTTTCTCCGGTATTTCCAATGTAGATCGGGTTAATGGTGGTGACATCTTCTTGAAAATAGCCGTGCAAGACTCCTCCGACCAGCAGTATGCCAAGAATCAGCAGCGAGATTGTGACAATTTTTGTTCTGATGTAATAAAGCTGCATTTTGCCAACCCCCTTTCCCTTCTTTTACTATCATTCTATGCGGGGGTGGCAAAATAAATTAATCTTTAGTTTGCAGGCTTGAGGAGAGCTTCACTAAAAAATGCGTGTTAATTAAACTTTTCTACACGCATTTCTAAGAAGACATCCGGTTGTTTCCGGCCCTACTTGTTTTCCTTTTCTTTTTGCTGCTCCCGTAACGCTTCCTTACGGGACAGGTTGATTCTGCCCTGCCGGTCGATTTCGGTGACCTTGACGAGAATTTCATCACCGACCGAAACGGCATCTTCTACTTTCGCGACCCTTCCTTCCGCCAGTTGCGAAATATGCACCAGGCCTTCTTTCCCAGGTAAAATTTCGACAAAGGCGCCGAAGTTCATCAGCCGGTTCACTTTTCCAAGATAAATGCCGCCCACTTCCACGTCTTTGGTAAGGGTTTCAATCATTTGCAGGGCCTGTTGTCCGGCTTCCACATCCACAGCCGCGATATAAACCCGTCCGTCATCCTCAATATCGATTTTCACTCCGGTTAAATCGATGATTTTCTTAATCATTTTTCCGCCTGGTCCAATCACGTCTCTGATTTTTTCCGGATCAATGGTTGTGGTAATGATTCGCGGAGCGTAAGGCGATAACTCTTTCCGCGGTTCGGAAATCACTTCCAACATCTTACCCAGGATAAACAGCCGGCCTTTCCGGGCTTGTTCCAAGGCGTCACGCAAGATATTGCGGTCGATCCCGGGAATTTTAATGTCCATTTGGAGGGCGGTAATCCCTTGGGCTGTGCCCGCGACCTTAAAATCCATGTCGCCATTGGCGTCTTCCAAACCTTGAATATCCGTCAAGATGGAATAGTATTCCCCTTCCTTGATTAAGCCCATGGCTACGCCGGCCACCGGCGCTTTAATGGGTACCCCGGCATCCATCAGGGAGAGGGTGCTGCCGCACACACTGGCCATGGAGGTGGAACCATTGGATTCCAATACCTCGGAAACCAGCCGGATGGTATAGGGAAATTCTTCCTCGGAAGGAATCATGGGCTCTAAAGCTCTTTCCGCCAAAGCGCCATGACCGATTTCCCGCCGGCCTGGTCCGCGCATGGGCCGGGTTTCGCCAACGCTATAGGGTGGGAAGTTGTAATGATGCATATAGCGTTTTGATTCCTCAAGGTCGATGCCATCCAGGATTTGTTCATCCCCAATCGCCCCTAAGGTGGCAATATTTAAAACCTGAGTTTGTCCTCTTGTAAAGAGACCACTGCCGTGGGTCCGCGGCATGACACCGACTTCACAGGTAATGGGACGGATTTCATCCAGGGCTCTTCCGTCCGGGCGGATCTTATCCACCGTAATCAGTTTGCGCAGATAACGCTTAACAATGTCATCGAGGACATTTTCCACATCTTTTAGGTTGTCCGGGTAGCTTTCCGTAAAATGTTCCAGCGCGTCGTCTTTAAGGCGCTTGATGTTTTCTTCCCTTGCCAGCTTGTCTTTATTTAAAAGAGCTTGTTGCAAGGGTTCCTGAGCGTAGTCTATGACCGCCCGCTCCAACTCAGGATCAATCGTGTATAAAGCGGGCACTTGCTTTTCCTTAGCCAGACCCATGGCTAAAGCTTCCGCCCGGAAGTCTTCAATGAATTGGACGATTTCCTTGATGGTTTCATGGCCGAACATAATTGCTTCCAGGCATAGTTCCTCGCTGATTTCGTTACAGCCGGCCTCCACCATCATGATCGCATTTTTGGTCCCGGCTACCACCAGGTGCATCAGGCTCTTTTCGGCCTGTTCCACCGTTGGATTAATGATTAATTGGCCGTCCACATAGCCTACCACCACCGCGCCAATGGGTTCCTGGAACGGGATGTCGGAAAGATGTAAGGCTGCCGACGCACCGTTAATGGCGGTGATATCCGGTAAATTATCCTGGTCCACCGACATGACGGTCGCCACCACCTGCACATCATTAAAATAGCCTTTCGGAAAAAGCGGCCGGATGGGCCGGTCAATCAGCCTACCGGAAAGAATCGCTTTTTCACTGGGACGGCCTTCTCTTTTGATAAAGCCGCCCGGGATTTTTCCAACGGAATACAGCCTTTCTTCGTAATCAACGGTCAGTGGGAAAAAATCAATACCTTCACGTGGCTCAGCCGATGAAGTAGCGGTAGTAAGCACACAGGTGTCACCATAACGAACTAGGACAGCTCCTCCTGCTTGTTTCGCCAATCTCCCTGTTTCCAATGATAACTTTCTACCGGCAATCTCCATTTCTTTGGTTAAAAATGGGTACGGATAATTCATATAGTACTTTAACCTCCCTACAATCGATTTCCTCTCTATTTCTCCAAACATCACTTTATTCTACATCTATTTTATTATTTCCTTCCCTTATCCAAGGAAATACCAATTAAAAATTACGGAACGCACTCCGAAAAGAAAGAGCGGTTTGATCCGCTCTTTAGCTTTTCTTATCTTCTGATGCCCAAACTACCAATAATCTTGCGATAGCGTTCAAGATCATTTTCCTTGAGATAATTAAGCAAATGGCGCCTCCGGCCGACCATTTTCAGCAACCCACGTCTGGAATGGTGGTCTTTTGTGTGGACCTTCAAATGCTCGTTCAGATAGTTGATTCTCTCTGTTAAAAGTGCGATTTGCACTTCCGGAGAACCGGTGTCGTTTTCGTGGATACGATACTTATTGATGATTTCGTTCTTTTTCTCTAAATCAAGGGTCATTTTCCTTTCACCTCCTTAAGTTTTCACCGTAGCCAAGTAAAACGTCGGTGATTCGTTTAACCTAGCTTACGCTGATTTGCATTTTTATTATAAATAATATCAGGCCGGAATGCAAGTAAATTCCATCAGTTTCCCTATTTCCCGATAATGGTAATCACCAAGCGGCCGTTGGGGATATCCTTGGCGACCAAATCAAAAACCCGGCCCGAGGAACTGACAAAACCCCGAAAACGGGTGGCCGTGGGCACCTGGCCGGGAATTTGCTCCGCAGCGTTCTTGATATCCGTAAACTTTATTTTGTCCTGCCGGTAATCCCGGAGGCGCTTTTTGGCGTGGTTAGTAATGATAATCCGCATAAAACCGCCCTACCCGGGAAAAGAAAGCGCCTGCTTGTTATGAAGGCGATATTGCCGCGCACTGTCCCTTTGCGCCAGAAAACTGTATAAGGCATCCTGAAACGCCTCTTTTTCAGGATGATGTGCCGTGTTCTTGTATAAATAGAGCAGTTCCTCACAAAGATTGATAAACTCCCTGTTTAAGACAATTTCGCTGATTTGCTGGGTGATCGCCAGGCTCTTGCCATGATTTTTCCAGACCGTAACCATCGGGTATACCTCCGCATGAACGATGTTACTAAATTTTATGGCGGAGGGTCCGAAATATTACTGCCGGTCGTCCTGTAAAGGGCTTTCTTGTAAGATGCGGTCGGCCCTTTTGATGTCACGGGCAATTTGCGCTCTTAATGCCTCCGGGGAAGCAAATTTTATTTCGTCCCTGATTCTCTGCACCAGGCTAATTTTCAGATATTCCTGGTAAAGGTTCTTCTGCAGCCCCGGAATATGGATTTCCACCGTTACCTGTTTGCTGTTAAAAGTGGGATTAGCGCCAATGTTTAAGACCCCCGGATACTGCCGACCCGCATATTCCACGAAAGCGGCATATACCCCGAAGGCAGGCAGAAGCTGCTCCGGCGGCACCGCAAGATTGGCCGTGGGAAAGCCAAGTCCGCTGCCCCGACCTTTCCCGGGCACCACCATTCCTTCCAGGATAGGCGCATAACCTAATAACTGCGTGGCCGCAGGAATGTCCCCTGCCAGCAGTTTCTGCCGGATTAAGGTGCTGCTTACGATTTGGCCATCGATGCGCACCGGCTCGATTACCGATACCGCAAAACCCATTTCCTCGCCCAACTGCTGCAAAGTTTCCGGAGTGCCGCTGCCTTGCCGCCCAAAGGAAAAATTGAAACCCACAAACACTTCCTGGGCTCCGAATAAATCCACCAAATAGCGGCGGGCAAATTCCGCCGGTGCTAAAGCCGCCACCTGCGTGTCAAAAGGTAACCGAAATAGATATTCGATGCCCAAGGCAGCAAAGAAGCGCTCCTTTTGCGCCGGGGAAAGGATGAATTTCCATTCCTGCTGTGGCGCCACGACAGTGGCCGGGTGCGGATCCCATAGTAAGACGGCCGGAGCCCAGCCTTTGGCTTTGCTTTTTTCCACACATTGCTGTAATAAAAAACGGTGACCGCGGTGCACCCCGTCAAAGTTCCCCAGCGCAATCGCCAGGGGATTTTGTTGTTTTTCCTGTTCCGTAAAAGTCTTCCGTAATTGCATCGCTTAACAACTTCCTTACAAGTCGATTTTTCATAAAGCTGCTTTCCGTAAAGCTCATCTTTTACATCTATGTAACTAGTGCATTTAAAGCCTGTTCAATACTTTTTTCGGTTGCAGTTCCGTTTTATCTTTATTTCCTATCACAACGGCAATCGCCTGTAATTTTCCCTGTTCATCAAAGACCGCCAGATCCCGGGCGGCCGTATCCGGCTTAACTACAAGATCAGCTACCGCTTGGGCCAGGGACACTTTCTGTCCCCTCTTTATTCTGGCCAAATCCGGCGGGGAAAGAACCACTTGTGGCAAATCCCGCACACAATATTCCAAGGGCAAAAGGCTTTTTTCCTTTAATGAGGCAAGCTCCTCCAGGGTGAGACTGTCCTCCAGGCCGAAAGCTCCGACACGGGTACGCAGTAAAAAGGACATGTGCCCGCCTACCTGCAGAGCTTCCCCTAAATCATGACAGATGGTTCGTACATAGGTGCCTTTGGAGCAATGAATCCGCATCATTAGTTTAGGCGGAACAAAGCTTAAGATTTCGATCTTATGTACCTGTACCTGGCGCACCACCGGTGTCACTTCCTGACCCTGGCGCGCTTTTTTATATAAAGGCACTCCCTGGACCTTGACCGCGGAAAAAGCCGGCGCGGTTTGTAAAATAGTCCCGCTAAAGCGGGGCAGTTGCGCTTCAATCATGGCTAAAGTTATGTGGCCGGCATCTTTTTGGCTCACCAGTTCGCCCCAGGCATCCTGGGTCGTTGTGGAGATGCCGAGCACCATCTCACAAAGGTATTCCTTGTCGTGTTCCGTTAGATATTCGATCAGACGGGTGCCCTGCCCAACACAAACCGCTAAGACTCCGGCCGCCTGCGGATCAAGGGTCCCGGCATGACCGACTTTTTTGGTTTGCAGTTGACGGCGCAAAAAAGAAACAACATCATGTGATGTCATTCCTGGTGGTTTAAGGATATTAAGCACACCGTCCAGCTTAATCACCGCCTTTGGTGAGGATTTTTTGCAGCTGTTCCTGCGTGCGGTTGATTACCCTGGCAATGGTTGTTGACAAATCGCCGTTTAACGTGCACCCGGCCGCTCGCGCATGTCCTCCGCCCCCAAATTCGCAGGCGATGCAATTCACATCTAACTGGTTCTGGGAACGGAAACTAATCTTGATCACCCCCGGTTCCAACTCCCGAAAAATAATGGCGGCTTCCACGCCTTCCACCGAACGCATTAAGTTAAGGACACTGTCCGTATCCGTGTGCAACAAATTGTGGGAGGCTAATTCTTCATGAGACAAAGCACTCCACACGACCCGGTGATCCTCGGTGAATTGCAGTTTACTAAGCGTAAGCTTAATATTTATAAGCTCCAGCACCGGCCGCCGGTCGTAAAGGTTGTGCCGGATTAAATTCATATCCGAGCCCAGTTCCAGTAACTCCGCGGCAATATGGAAGGTTTCCGCGCTGGTGTTGCTATAGGTAAAGCTGCCGGTATCCGCGATAATCGCCACATACAAGCAGGTCGCCACCGCCGGGCTGATGGGGATTCCCGATTCTTTTAACAAATGAAAAATCATTTCTCCGGTCGCGGCCGCATTGGGATCGACGATATTGCAATCTCCGAATAAAGTGTTGCTGCAATGGTGGTCAATATTGAACACGGGCGTTTGCGCGGAAGCCTGCTCCGGAAAAGAATACAGAATCCTGCTCTGGTCGGCGCAATCCACGGCCACGATCAGTTGAGCCTCCGGTAACTGTTCCCCCTTTTCCAGCGCCTTAATCAGTTCCTGGCCCGGTAAAAAATCGTAAGTCAGAGGAACCGGCTCCGGCAGAAAGAGCGTGGGGCGATAACCTGCCGCCTGCAGGTGCAAGCCCAGGGCTAAGGCCGAACCCAGACAATCCCCGTCCGGTTTTTCATGCACCAGAATAATTAATTCACCATTTTTTCGCAAATAACTAATCATCTTTTGCCAATGAGACATTCCAATACGCTCCTTAGGTTAAACTTAGCTTTAGGTTAACTTAACTTTGGTCCAAACCGGTGATGATTTCGTTAATTTTCACTCCGTATTCAATGGAATCGTCCAGTTTAATCAGTAATTCCGGTGTATAACGCAGTTTTACCCTTTTCCCCAGTTCGCTTCTTAAATAGCCACCGGCTTTTTCAATCGCTTGCAAAGTTGTTTTGCGTTCTTCGGGTTCGGCCATAATGCTCACGTAAACCTTGGCATAGCGCAGGTCGTTGGTTACATCGACACGCGTGATGCTGATTAAACCTTTCACCCGGGGGTCTTTCATTTCATCCTGGATCAGGACCGAAAGTTCCCGCTTGATTTCCTCATTAATTTTCTCCATTCGATGACGTGGCATGAAGACACAACCTCCTAGCTAAGTTCCCTTTTAATTTCTTCCTGGATAAAGGCTTCAATTTGATCTCCTTCACGAAAATCATTGAATCTCTCCAGGCTTATCCCACATTCAAAACCACTGCTTACTTCCTTCACATCATCTTTGAATCTCCTTAAGGCCAGGATATCTCCTTCGTGAATGACAATACTGTCGCGTATTACCCGGATTTGGCTGTTTCTCGTTACTTTACCTTCGGAAATGTAACAGCCGGCCACAAAACCTACTTTAGGTACTTTGATAACGGCGCGCACTTCACCACGACCGATCACTACTTCCTTCAGTTCGGGTTTCAGCATCCCGCTCAAAGCCGATTTAATATCCTCGATGGCCGTATAGATCACCCGGTACAGGCGGATATCGATCTGTTGCAGTTCCGCCGCTTTGCGGGCGTTGGCGTCCGGCCGCACGTTAAAGCCGATAATAATGGCATTGGAAGCGGAAGCAAGCATCACGTCGGTTTCGGTAATCCCGCCGACGCCCTGGTGTATGATGTTTACGCGGACCTCATCATTCGAGAGCTTCTCCAGGGATTGTTTAATAGCTTCAATAGACCCTTGCACATCCGCCTTGATGATGATGTTTAAATCCTGGATTTCCCCTTTTTGAATCTGGGCAAACAATTCGTCCAGGGTAACACGGCTGGTGGCTTTCATGGTTTCTTCGCGCTTCGTGATGGTCCGTTCACTGATAATCTGCTTGGCCAGATGTTCGTTTTCCACCACATGGAAGATATCGCCGGCCATCGGCACATCCGAGAGACCCACGATTTCCACCGGGGTGGAGGGTAAAGCTTTTTTGACGCGGCGCCCTTTGTCGTCCAGCATCGCTCTGACCCGCCCGTGGGTGGTTCCCACAATGAGATAATCTCCAATTTTGAGGGTACCGTTCATCACCAATACGGTGGCCACAGGACCCCGTCCCTTGTCTAATTTTGCTTCAATTACCGTACCGGTAGCGTTCCGGTTGGGGTTGGCTTTGAGCTCGCTCATTTCGGCCACAAGCAAAATCGTTTCCAGGAGATTCTCCAAACCTTCTTTGGTTTTCGCGGAGACGTTGCAGCAAATGGTGTCCCCTCCCCATTCCTCCGGAATAAGATTATACTCCGTTAATTCCTGTTTAATTCTATCCGGATTAGCCGCTTCTTTATCCACCTTATTGATCGCGACAATAATCGGCACTTCCGCTGCTTGCGCATGGTGAATCGCTTCCACCGTCTGTGGCATGACCCCGTCGTCGGCAGCTACCACAAGCACGGCAATATCCGTGACTTTGGCCCCTCTGGCCCGCATGGCCGTGAAGGCTTCGTGCCCCGGAGTGTCTAAAAAGCTAATCTTTTTCCCTTTCACTTCCACCTGGTAGGCCCCGATATGCTGGGTAATTCCTCCGGCCTCGGAAGCGCTCACGTTGGTGTGGCGAATCGTATCCAAAAGCGACGTTTTGCCGTGGTCCACATGCCCCATAATCGTGACCACCGGGGGCCTTTCCTGTAATTCTTCCGGCCGGTCCGCTTTTTCTTCCGCAAAGAGTTTTTCTTCTTTGCTAACTTTAACTTCCACATTGGTGCCGAATTCATTGCCCAGCAAAACAAGAGTGTCCACATCCAGTTCCTGGTTGATGGTGGCGAACACGCCCAGGGAGATAAGCTTTTTAATTAATTCGGCAGACTTTTTGTTTAAAAGATGCGCAAACTCCTGAACGGTCAGGGGCCCTTCCAGAGTAATCTGTTTAACAACCACCGGCGCGGGCTGCTCTTTGGGAGCATAAGCCCTCCTTTTATTCTTCTCAAACTTGTTTGATTTTTTGCCGGCGCCTTTTCTCTCCTCAAAACGTCCGCCTTTTTTTACGCCTGTTTTTTGCTTTCCACCCCGTTCGTAAGCTTGCTCGCCCACAACCCGTTCGATCTTTGTCAGCAGGCTGTTGTCATCATCCTGGGGTGTCTGCAGTTTTGGACTTTTCTTTGCGCCGGTACCCGTAGGCGTGCTGCTTTTATGCGTTGTTTGATGAACCATTTTGGGTCTGGCTGGGGGCTCGGTTTTACTTTTCGCTCCTGTCTTCGGCGACGCTTTTTCCTTCTCTTTCCGGTCAGCGGTCCCTTTTTTCTCCGGTTGTGGGTCTTTGGTTGTTTTGGCCGTTTTCGCTTTGGCGGAAGCAGCTTTCTTTTCCGACGGCGCCTTGGTCTGCTCCTTTTGGTCGGGCTCCTTTCCCTTGTTATTCATGGTTTTATCCAGATTCAGAACCATCTTTTTGATCCGTTCTGCTTCACTACTGGGAATTGTACTCATATGATTCTTTAAATCAAGTCCTAAAAACTGGAGCTTTTGTAGCAGTTCCTTACTAGGGATATTCATATCTTTAGCCAGTTCATATACACGAATGGTAGCCATTCAATCACCTCCGTAAGTATTTGGTTAGCCGTCATCCTTTTGGAGTTTTGCAGATTTGCGTATTTCTTCCGCTAGTTTTTCTTCCGTTACGGCGAGTAAGGTGCGAGGAGAAACCCCTAGTATTTGCCCGTACTCCTCTTTGGTGCCCAGTACACCAAAGGGGATTTTTCGCTCCTCACAAAAACGCATACAAAACAATCTTCGTTTCTCCGGTAAATCAGTAGCAATTAGAACTAACTTTGCTTTTCCGGTTTTAATCCCGGTATTGACAGCTTTTTCACCAGTTAATAATTGTCCGCTTTTTTGCGCAAAGCCAAGAAAAGTCTTGACCCGATCAGGAATTTTCATAGCCCAGCCCCACCTTCAGCCGTTCCAATACTTCTTCCGAAAGTGGCTGCTGTAATCCTTTTTCCAACTTATGCCCTTTCAAGGCTTTGGTCAAACATTCTTTATTCACGCACAGATACACGCCACGACCGGCTTTTTTTCCGGTGGAATCAAGAAGCACTTCACCTTCGGGTGTACGGACAATCCTGATTAATTCTTTTTTGGGTTTCATCTCCATACAACCGACACACAATCTTTGGGGAACTTTTCTTGGTTTCATGGCCATCCCTTCCTTACTTCTCATTCCTCTTTTTGACCAGAATCATCCTCCTCAGGAGAGAGGTCGGCGTTTTTAACTTTCTTCGTTTTCTTTTTCGTACTTTTCGTTTCTTCTTCCGCTTCCTTTTCCGCTTCTGTTTCGGCTTCTGTTTTCTCTTCTGTTT
>DGEB01000011.1:600-3127 GCA_002385735.1 Peptococcaceae bacterium UBA3937 | reverse complement strand
TTCTGTTTCCGCTTCTGTTTCCGCAGCGCTTTCCGGCTCCTCGGCTTCTTCTTTCAGGTCGTTATTTGGTTCTTCAGGCTGACTTGTTTGCTCTTCCAACCGGTCGGCAGACTCTTCTGGATTGGCACTTTGTTCTTCCAAATCAGTGCTTTGTTCTTCCGGCTTTTCGCTTTCCTCCTCTGCCAGTTGAGCCGCTTGCGATTCACTCTTTATATCAATTTTCCAACCGGTTAATTTGGCGGCCAGGCGGGCATTCTGCCCTTCTTTGCCAATGGCCAGGGACAGCTGATAATCCGGTACCACCACTTGAGCAATTTTCTCGTCCGGGAATATTTCCACGGACAACACCTTCGCCGGACTAAGGGAATTGGCGACGAATTTAACCGGGTCAGCGCTCCATTTCACAATATCAATTTTTTCGCCCCGCAATTCATCGACGATCGCTTGCACCCGCATTCCTTTCGGCCCGACACAGGACCCCACCGAGTCCACATTCTCGTCTTTGGAATGGACGGCGATTTTCGAACGTGAACCGGCCTCCCGGGAAACTGATTTAATCTCCACAATGCCATCATGGATTTCCGGAACCTCCAGTTCGAAAAGGCGTTTCAAAAGCCCCGGATGGGTCCTGGAGACCAGGATTTGCGGCCCCTTGGTGGTTTTTCTTACTTCAACAATGAAAGTTTTAATTCTTTTTCCCTGGAAGTAGGTCTCCCCGGGCATCTGTTCATTAATCCCTAAAATCGCTTCCGCTTTGCCAAGATCAATAAAGACTAAACGGTTTTCGACCCGTTGAACGATTCCGGTAACGATATCTCCTTCCCGGTTGGAGAATTCATCGAAAATCATATCCCGCTCGGCTTCCCGGATCCGTTGCACAACCACTTGTTTGGCGGTCTGGGCGGCAATCCGGCCGAAATTACGTGGAGTCACTTCCGTTTCCACCACATCTTCCAGTTCATAGCGTGGATCCAGTTTTCTCGCTTCACTTAAAGCTATTTCCGTGCGGGGGTCATTTACTTCCTCGACAATCGTTTTCCGTGAAAATACGCGGAAATCCCCGGTTTCCCGATCAAAGACAACCCGTACGTTCTGTAAAGTGCCAAAATTTTTCTTATATGCAGATATTAAAGCAGCTTCTATCGCTTCCACCAGAACATCAAAATCGATTCCTCTTTCCTTTTCTAAATCATGAAGTGCTTCAATAAGCTCCAGGTTCATTTCTTTACTTCTCCTTCCTTCCTTCTTCTTCCCAAGATAATTTTACTTGCGCAATGGTCTCCCATGGAATCTGGATTTGTTGATCTTGATCTAAATTTAACACAAGAACATCTTGCTGGTATGGCCCTAAACGGCCCTGCCATTTCTTGCGGCCTTCCACCAGGGAGTAAGTCTTCACATTGACGAGATGGCCTTCGTATTTACGAAAGTCCTTTTCTCTTTTCAAAGGTCGATCCAACCCTGGGGAGGAAACTTCCAAAAAATACGCCTGTTCAATCGGGTCTTCCTGATCAAGCAGGTCCGAAAGCAAGGTACTGATTTTTTGACAATCGTCTAAATCGACACCCTCATCCTTGTCGATGTAAATTCGTAAATACCAGTTGCCGCCTTCCTTCGTGAATTTAACATCGACAAGCTCCATGCCGTTTTCCGTCACGATTGGCTCGGCCAGGGAATAGACGAAATCCTGCACATTTTTCCGGGGCAATCAAATCCCTCCTCCTCGATTTTGCTGGCATCAACCCTTGACAGATGTTGACGAAACAGGGATCCGGCGATAGCAGCAAATAAAAAGAGATAAAGAGTGGGTGTAACCCACTCTTGCTTCACTAGCAAAACTTACGATTACGAGAAAACGCCTCGCCGCAAGACTCCCACTACGTCATGATGATTATAACATATTATTCCTCGTTTAGGCAAGGCTTACACATATAAAAAAAAGGAAACAAAGGCCAGAAACTACCTCAAGCCCAGTTGAACCACCAAAGGAAGAAATCAAAGGAAGATCCTACAGTGAACATGCCGATATAATCATCAACTCTAGTAATAAAACAGGGAGGGCTGCCAGGTTTTATTACCAACCCGGCAGCCCAAGTCCCCGTCAATTATTTACCAAAGGTTTGTGTTGCTTAATACCACATTCTTGAATGGGCGAAGTATTCCCTTAGATGGCGGAAATAGTTGAGTTGAGAGTCGAAATCATTTTCCCAGGGCCGATAACTGCGAACCGGGTAATTATAGTTGCCGTAGTTATTCTTGTAGTTATTGTAACCATTGTTGTAGCCGTAGTTGTAACTGTAGCCATAGCCATTGTCGTAGTTGTCAGAATTATAGTAAGGTTTATTTGGTAAGCTCTCGTCATACCGGGCTATTCCATCGTCCCCCGATAAGGCCACATTGTAAATCTTTACTTCATCAATTCTTCCATTGAATTGAGATGGGTTAATATCTCCGCCAATCCGTAAAAGTCCGCCGCGATCATTCATCGGTCCACACGCCTGATTGCGGGCGACTTCTTTACCGTTGA
>DGEB01000011.1:0-389 GCA_002385735.1 Peptococcaceae bacterium UBA3937 | reverse complement strand
CCTGCCGTCTTCGTAATAATTCTTTGGTATAAACCCGAATCCTCCGGACAGATCCATGCCTCTACCGAAATCGCACGTCCATTATTCAAGGCTCTGTCATGAGGCGTTTCCACAAAAGCGTTCCCGTCAAAATACAAAGCCGAGCCCATCACACCCTTGGCCCATTCCGCTCCAAACAACCTACCATCCAAACCGTTGATGCCACGGCAACCGGTCCGATCGCCCCTGCCCTCGTCAAAGTCCCACGAAGCTACCGGAGACGGACCGGCGTAGAAATCGTCATAATATCCCATCGCCACCCCGGAAAAACAAGTAAAGATTAAGAATGTGCTTAACACGAAACTAATGATTCTTTTCATTTAAGCAACCTCCAAAAACTTTTTATCAAT
>DGEB01000059.1:8706-25556 GCA_002385735.1 Peptococcaceae bacterium UBA3937 | reverse complement strand
CGGTTCCCGGCATCAATCTTGATGTGATTGCCGAATTGATTTCCCAGGGACAGCTCTTAGGGTTTTTTGACGTAATCTCCGGAGGTGCTTTCAAAAACTTTTCGATCTTTGCGATGAGTATTACTCCTTATATTAACGCCTCTATTATCATGCAGCTCTTGACGGTTGTCATTCCGGCCCTGGAAAGGTTGTCGAAGGAACCGGACGGGCGGAGGAAAATGACCCAGTACATCAGGTACGGAACAGTTATTTTAGGTTTTGTGCAGGCGGTTGGGATTTCCTTTGGTTTACGGCGGGCGGTTATTGAGCCCGGTGTAGGCACCACCTTACTGATTGCGATAACTCTTACCGCCGGGACAGCCTTCTTAATGTGGCTGGGGGAATTAATTACCGATAAAGGGATTGGAAACGGTATTTCCTTAATCATTTTTGCCGGTATTGTCTCCAGGGTTCCGGCAGGAGCGGTGGCGATTTATGAATATCTGAAAGCCGGTACCGCCAGTGTCTTTATCGTCTTACTCTTCCTTGTGCTTGCGGTGGCAGCAATCGCCGGGATTGTGGCGATCCAGGAAGGACAGCGGCGGATTCCGGTGCAGTACGCCAAACGGGTCGTGGGTAGAAAGATCTATGGCGGTCAAAGCACCCATATTCCGTTAAAAGTGAATCAGGCCGGGGTAATTCCGATTATCTTCGCCCTTTCCATGATCATGTTCCCTCCGACCATTGCCGCCTGGTTCCCGGAAAATGCCATTGCCGGTACGATCGCGAGAGTATGGACGCCTGAAAACATTTGGTACCAAGTTGTCTATGCCCTCCTGATTATGTTCTTTACCTATTTCTATACGGCGATTACCTTCAATCCCAGCGATATCGCCGATAATTTGAAGAAGTACGGCGGATTTATTCCCGGGTTAAGGCCGGGACGTCCAACGGCGGAATACATCGAAAAAGTGTCCAGCCGGATCACGCTGGCGGGCGCGATCTTTTTAGCAGGGATTGCTGTAGTGCTTCCTTCCATCGTATCCTTGACCAGATTACCGGTTTATTATGGGAGCACCGGCTTGCTGATTGTGGTTGGTGTGGCGCTTGATACGATGAAACAAATGGAATCCAATTTGTTAATGAGACATTACCAGGGATTCCTGAAATAACGGGAGGTATGAACATGAAAATTATTTTAATGGGACCACCCGGAGCAGGAAAAGGGACACAGGCCGAAGTTTTGACGAAAGAATTAAACATACCGCATATCTCTACGGGTGATATGTTTCGCAAAGCCATTAAGGAAGGCACTCCGCTTGGGGTGGAGGCCAAACGCTACATTGATTCCGGGAAACTTGTTCCGGATGAAGTAACGGTAGGGATTGTCAAGGAAAGGCTAGCCGAACCGGATTGCCAGGCCGGATTTTTGCTGGATGGTTTCCCCAGGACGGTCCCGCAGGCGGATGCTTTGGAGAACACCTTGAACGAGCTCAGGATGAAGCTGGATAAAGTCATCAATATTGTGGTGAAGCGGGAGGCTCTCTTAAAGCGTTTAACCGGACGCAGGGTATGTAAAGGATGCGGCGCTACGTATCATGTTGTTTTCAAGCCTTCCCAAAAGGGCGACCAATGTGAACAATGTGGCGGCGAGCTCTACCAGCGCAGCGATGATTCCGAAGCCGTCGTGGCCAATCGTCTAAATGTCTATGAACAGCAGACCGCTCCGCTGATTGAGTATTACCAGGCCAAAGGCTTGTTGCTGAATATTGAGGGAAGCGATTCGGTCGAAGAAGTAACCCGCAAAATCCTCCAAGCCCTGGGAAGAGAATAAGCATGATTATTCTAAAGTCGGAACGCGAACTACAATATATGTATGACGCCGGACAGATTGTGGCCCAAACTCATCGCGAGTTGGCGAAGGCTGTCCGGCCGGGAATCACAACGCTGGAACTGGATCGAATCGCCGAAGAGTTTATTCTCAGGAAACAGGCCGTTCCCACTTTTAAAGGCTATAACGGATTTCCCAACAGTATCTGTGCTTCAATCAACGAGGAGGTTGTTCACGGGATCCCGAGTTTAAGGCAGTTGAAAACTGGCGATATTATTAGTATTGATATCGGAGCAACGCTGAATGGTTATGTGGGCGACGCGGCGGTCACTTTGCCGGTCGGCGAGGTTGACGAGGAAACCCAAAAACTGCTTGAAGTAACAGAACAATCCTTGTACGAAGGAATCAAAAAGGCCATGGTGAATAACCGGCTTTCGGATATTTCCCATGCCGTACAGACTTATGCGGAAAGTCATGGTTTTTCAGTAGTCCAGGATTTTGTCGGCCATGGGATTGGCCGGAGCATGCATGAAGACCCCCAGGTACCGAACTTTGGTCCACCCGGGCGCGGGCCTCGCCTGAAAGCGGGCATGGTCTTAGCCATTGAACCAATGGTCAATGTGGGTGGTTATGAAGTGGATACACTGGAAAACAACTGGACCGTCGTGACCATAGACGGGAAAAGATCAGCTCATTTCGAGCATACCGTTGCGATTACGGAACGCGGTCCTTGGATTTTGACAAAATAAAGGTACAATATTAATTAATGACCAAAGGGTTAGGGAAGCAGGAAGAAGGTTTTCGTTTGTATAGTAAAATGAGTGCTAGGGATAAGGAGGTTGGTTAATAATGTCCAAACAGGATGTCATAGAAGTTGAAGGGACTGTTCTGGAACCCCTCCCTAATGCGATGTTCCGTGTTGAATTAGCAAATGGGCACCAAATCTTGGCACATGTTTCAGGGAAAATAAGGATGCACTTTATTCGTATTTTGCCAGGGGATCGAGTTACTGTGGAACTTTCACCATATGATTTAACCAGGGGAAGAATCACCTATCGCTTTAAGTAGCCTTTCCGGCAAAGGAGGTATGAATTGTGAAAGTAAGGCCATCGGTTAAGCCGATCTGTGAAAAATGTAAAGTGATCAGACGCAAGGGCAAGGTTATGGTTATTTGCGAGAATACCAAGCATAAACAAAAGCAGGGTTAGGATGAGGAGGTGTACAAAAATTGGCCAGAATAGCAGGGGTTGATTTGCCTCGGGAAAAGCGGGTGGAAATCGCTTTAACCTATATCTATGGGATTGGCTTGACCACCGCGCAGAAGATCTTGGCGAAAACAGGCGTAAATCCTGATACGCGGGTTAAAGATCTGACCGAAGACGAGGTCAACAAGCTTCGGGAAGTAATTGATAAAGAATACAAGGTCGAAGGGGATCTTCGACGGGAAGTCTCGCTCAATATTAAGAGATTGATGGAAATCGCATGTTACAGAGGGCTCCGTCATCGTCGGGGTATGCCGGTGCGTGGGCAAAGGACAAAGACCAATGCACGCACGCGGAAAGGGCCCAGGCATACTGTTGGGGCGAAGCGTAAATAGGAAGGAGGAAAGCGCTAGATGGCAAAAATGACAACGACGACAAGGGTGAAGCGGCGTGAGCGGAAAAATGTAGAGCAGGGCGCCGCGCATATTCAATCGACTTTTAATAACACCATTGTGACGATTACCGATAAAGCCGGAAACACCATTGCCTGGGCTACGTCCGGACAGTTGGGCTTTAAAGGATCAAGAAAAAGCACTCCTTATGCTGCCCAAATGGCGGCTGAACAAGCAGCCAGAGCAGCGATGGAGCATGGTATGCGGGAAGTTGAAGTTTATGTAAAAGGACCTGGGGCAGGTCGTGAAGCGGCGATTCGTTCTTTACAGGCGACCGGTTTAGAGGTAAGCGTCATTAAAGATGTTACTCCTATACCGCATAACGGATGCCGTCCGCCAAAACGCAGGAGAGTTTAAGGAGGTGTAAATCAGTTTATGGCTAGATATACAGGACCGGTTTGTAGACTGTGCCGTCGCGAGGGCATCAAATTATATCTAAAAGGAGACCGTTGTTATACGGAAAAATGCGCGATAGATCGGAGGGCTTACGCTCCTGGACAACATGGTTTGGGAAACCGCAAAAAACAGTCCGAATATGGTCTGCAGTTGAGAGAAAAACAGAGAGCACGCCGTATTTATGGCATTTTGGAAAGACAGTTCGGCAATTACTTTGACAAAGCGGAACGTCAACCAGGAGTTACCGGTGAAAACTTGTTAAGGCTGTTGGAAAGACGTTTAGACAATGTGGTTTATCGTCTTGGTTTTGCTTCTTCAAGAACCGAGGCTCGGCAGTTGGTTCGGCATAATCATTTCACGATTAATGGGCGCAAAGTAAACATCCCTTCGGTACTGGTCAAGGTAGGAGACGTTGTTCAAGTAAAGGAAAAGAGCTTGTCATCGGTTAAATTCCAGGAATTAAAGGAGAACCTGAAGCATAAAACTCCGCCTGCCTGGCTGGAGTTGGATAAGGAGCAGATGTCAGGCAAGGTCTTAGCTCTGCCCAGTAGGGATCAAATTGATGTTCCCATTGAGGATCATTTGATCGTTGAATTGTACTCCAGATAATTCCAGATAATACGGAGAGTTTTGGATATTTGGGGGAAAGTTTCGTGCGAGTAGGAGGGTAGCCTGTGATTGAAATAGAAAAGCCCAAGATCGAGTGTGTAGAAATCAACGAAAAGAAAGATTATGCTAAATTTGTGGTCGAACCATTGGAAAAAGGTTTGGGGATTACCTTGGGGAATTCCCTGCGCCGGGTTTTGTTATCTTCCCTTCCGGGAGCTGCGGTGACCTCGGTAAAGATTGACGGGGTGCTGCACGAGTTTTCCACGATTCCCGGTGTGGTGGAAGACGTAACCGACATCATTCTTAATCTCAAAATGCTGGCGTTAAAGTTGCATTCCGATGAGCCGCAGGTCATCTATTTAGAGGCTTCCGGCGAAGGGGAAGTAACCGCCGGCGATATTCAGTTGAATAGTGACGTGGAAATTCTGAATCCTGAACTGCATATTGCTACTTTGGATACCGGCGCCAAACTGTCCATGGAAATAGCGGTGGAAAAAGGTCGCGGGTATCGTCCTTCCGAAAAGAACCGGAAGGAAGAGCATGTGATCGGTGTAATTCCGGTTGATTCGATTTTTTCACCAATCCAAAAAGTAAATTATACCGTATCTGATACCCGGGTCGGGCAAATTACAGATTACGATAGACTTGTTTTGGAATTATGGACCGATGGTACAATCCATCCTGATGAGGCCGTAAGCCTTTCGGCCAAAATCTTAAGCGATCATTTTAAACTGTTCATCGGGCTTACGGAGAAAATCGGCGATGTTGAAATAATGGTGGAAAAAGAAGAGGAAGAACGGGATAAAATCCTTGATATGAGCATTGAGGAACTGGACTTCTCGGTCCGCTCCTATAACTGCTTGAAGAGGGCGGGAATCAACACGGTAGGAGAACTGATTCAGAAGACCGAAGAAGAAATGATGAAAGTACGGAATTTAGGTAAAAAATCTTTAGAAGAAGTTGACGATAAGTTGAAGTCCTTAGGATTAAGCCTCAGAAAAGCTGATGAGTAGGCAATAGCAAAGGGGGTAGGAATGGATTATGGCCTATCGGAAATTAGGACGTAATACGGGGCAGCGGAGAGCGATGTTAAGGAGCATGGCGACCGCTTTGCTCGAAAACGGTCGTATTGAAACCACGGAACCCAAAGCGAAGGAGTTAAGAGGGATTGTCGAAAAGATGATCACTTTAGGCAAACAAGGGGATTTAGCAGCCAGACGTCAAGCCTTGGCTTATCTTCTCGATGAAGATGTGGTGAAAGACCTTTTCGATAATATTGGGAAAAAATATGCGGAACGGCAAGGCGGTTATACCCGGATTATCAAAGCCGGGGTACGTCGTGGCGACGCTGCGCCGATGGTGATTGTAGAATTAGTGTAGGATGGACGGAAACGAGTTATTCTTCATTTCGGCCAGAGGAAAAGTCAGGAAAACCATATCCTTAAACCGTATTACGGTTGAGTCTTGGCTTTCCTGCTTTTTGTTTTCCAGGGCGACGCTAAGAGAGCGGTAAGCATGCCCAGGCATTAGGGGGATAATTTAGGGCTTTGGTTCAGGAAAGAGTTGGGATTGATGATGGACAGGACTAATGAAATCGTTAATGTAAACAAGGTAGAGCATTGGTATATGAATGTTCAGGGCGATAACAAGCAGGCCTTAAAGACGGTTGACCTGAAGATTAGGCCGGGCGAATTCGTGGCGGTGATCGGACATAACGGGTCCGGCAAATCAACGTTGGCGAAGCATTTAAACGCCATTCTCTTGCCGGATGATGGTGCTGTGAGGATTAACGGCATGGATACCCGCAAGCCCGAACACTTGTGGGAGATTCGCAGGCAAGTAGGGATGGTCTTCCAGAATCCGGACAACCAGTTGATTGCCACCCTGGTGGAGGACGATGTGGCTTTTGGCCCGGAAAATCTCGGGATCGAGCCGGTGCAAATCTGCCATCTGGTGAATGAAGCCTTGGCAAGCGTGGGGATGAACGACTTTCGGAAAAAAGCCCCGCATCTTTTATCCGGCGGGCAGAAGCAGCGGGTGGCCATCGCCGGGATTATCGCGATGAAACCCAATGTGCTGGTTCTGGACGAACCCACCGCGATGCTGGACCCGGCCGGGCGGAAGGAAGTGTTGCGGACCGTCCTCAAGCTGAACCGGGAGGATCAACTAACGGTCGTCCTGATTACGCATTTTATGGAAGAAGCCATCCTGGCCGACCGGGTCGTGGTGATGGAGGAGGGCCGGATTGTGATGGAAGGCACTCCCCGGCAGATTTTTGCGCAGGTGGAGAAAATCAAGAGCTTAGGGCTGGATGTCCCACCGATGATGGAGCTTCGTCACCGGTTGGCGCTAGAAGGAGTGGACCTGCCGGAAGATATCCTTACCGTGGAAGAAATGGTGGTGGCGTTATGCCCATCAGATTAGAAAAGGTTAACTACACCTATCAACCCAATTCGCCTTTTCAGTCGGAAGCGCTGCATGACATTGATCTGGTGATCAGGGAAGGCGATTTTGTGGGCTTAATCGGACATACCGGCTCGGGCAAGTCCACCCTGGCGCAACATTTTAATGGCTTGTTGAAACCCACCGGCGGCCGGGTTTTTGTGGACGATTGGGAAATCACGGCGAAAAACGCGCCCCTCAAGAAAATCAGGGAAAAGGTGGGTCTGGTTTTCCAGTATCCGGAGCACCAGCTTTTTGAGGATACGGTCTATCAGGAAATCGCCTTTGGGGTAAAAAACCTTGGTTTGGCTAAGGAATTAATCGAAAAACGCGTCAGAAAAGCTTTAGAAATGGTCCATTTACCCTATGAGGATTACTGTAACGCTTCGCCTTTTGCTTTAAGCGGTGGGGAAAAGCGGCGGGTTGCCATCGCCAGCGTCCTGGCCATGGAACCGACTTACCTCATTTTGGATGAGCCGATGGCCGGCCTGGATCCCCGGGGACGGCGGGAAATCATGGAGCAGATTAAGGAATTGCACGAAGCAGGGCTGACGGTGATCCTGATTTCCCACAGCATGGATGATGTGGCGCAGTTGACGAAGCGCCTTATTGTGATGCACCAGGGCCGCATCGTTTTTGACGATGACACCAGGCACGTCTTTACCCATTATGCCAGGTTACAGGAGTTGGGTCTCGACATTCCTACCGTCACCAAGCTGGTCCTGGCCCTAAGGAGCAAAGGGTGGAAGCTGCGGGAGGATATTTTCACGGTCGAAGAAGCCAAGGAAGAAATCTTAAAAGCGCTAAGAGAGGAATCAAAGCAGTGTTAAGAGATATTACGATTGGGCAATATATACCGGGTGAATCAGCCCTTCATAAACTGGATCCCCGCACCAAGCTGATTGCCGTTGTTTTATACATGGTTGGGCTTTTTATGGCGAACAACTGGCAGGGGTATCTGTTTGTGACTTTGGTCACCTTAGGGATCCTTTTTCTGTCGCAGATCCCTTTGCTGATAATCCTGAGGGGAATTAAACCCTTAATGATTATTATCACGCTAACCGTAGGGCTGCATATTTTCCTCACGAAGGGCGGCGTTTTGCTTTGGGAGTGGGGGATTTTCCATATCTATGAGAATGGACTGCGGCAAGGGATTTTTATGGCCCTGCGCCTAGTTTATCTGGTGGTGATCACCTCCCTCCTGACTTTAACGACGACGCCGATCGTTCTCACCGACGGGCTGGAAAGAATCTTAAGGGCCCTTTTTGTGCCCATTGCCCATGAACTGGCGATGATTATGACGATTGCCATCCGCTTTATTCCCACGTTGATTGAGGAGACGGACAAAATCATGAAGGCCCAGATGGCCCGGGGGGCTGATTTTGACACCGGCGGGCTGCTGCAGCGGGCCAAAAGCCTCATCCCCCTGCTGGTCCCTCTGTTTTTGAACTCCTTCCGGCGAGCGGACGATTTGGCTCTGGCCATGGAGGCCCGCTGTTACCGGGGCGGGGAAAAGAGGACCCGCATGCGGCAACTGGCGATGGGGGGCCGCGATATCCTGGCTTTTGTCACGATTGGGCTGTTTATGCTGATTTCTATCCTGATGCGTTCTTAAGAGGTTAAGAGGGGATTGAACATGCGGAATATTAAGTTGACCATCGCATATGACGGTACCGGTTATCATGGCTTTCAAGCGCAGAAAGGGACGGGGCTTCTCACCATTCAGGAGGCCCTGGAAAGGGTTTTAGGCATCCTGACCAAAGAACAGGTTACGGTAATCGGTTCCGGCAGGACGGATGCCGGGGTCCATGCCTGGGGACAGGTGGTGAATTTCCATAGCAAGACCCGCATCCCGGCGGAACGTTTGCCCCTGGCGGCCAATTCCTTGCTGCCGCCCAGCATTGTGGTAAGAAAGGCCGAGGATGTTCCCCCGGATTTTCACGCCCGTTTTGATGCGGTCAGCAAAACCTATTGCTATACCATCTATAACGACCGGATCATGTTGCCCTTTTGGCGGAATTACGCCTATCATGTGCCGGTGGCCCTGGATACGGTGCAGATGAAAAAAGCCTGCGCCTATTTGGAAGGCCGGCATGATTTCAGCGCCTTTTGCGCCAGCGGCACGGCGGTAAAAAACTACGTGCGGACCATTGAATCCTTCCGGATCACCCAGGAGGGTTGCCTGCTGAAGTTTGCGGTGACGGGCGATGGCTTTTTATATAATATGGTTAGAATTATGGTGGGGACGGTTTTAGACGTGGGGAAAAACAAACTGCGCCCCGAGGATATCCCGGAAATCCTTAAGGCACAAAACCGGGTGGCGGCCGGGACGACCCTGCCTCCCCAGGGGCTGTGCCTGATGAACGTGGAGTACCCGCCCCACTTTGGCAAATCACACCTTGACAGGGGCAGAGAGGTGTAATAGAATATTATTGTTCTACGTGATTCTACATATTTGATTCCACGAGCCCCGGAATCAAGTATTGTGATAAATCAAAAGAAAACAGATTGGAATATAGGAGGGAATAGATTTGCGTACCTTCATGGCTAAGGCTCAGGACATTCCACGCAAATGGTACGTGATTGATGCTACCAATAAAACCTTGGGTCGTTTAGCATCGGAAGCGGCAGCCATTTTACGTGGCAAACATAAACCGATTTTCACTCCCCATGTGGACACCGGGGACTTTGTAATCATTATTAATGCCGAGAAAATCGCGGTGACCGGCAACAAGCTTCAGGATAAGATTTATTACCGGCATTCCCGTTATCCCGGTGGTTTGAAGAAAACTAATCTGGCCGGCTTGTTGCAGAAGAAACCGGAAAAGGTTCTGGAGCTGGCGATTAAGGGGATGCTTCCCCAAAACAAACTCGGTGATAAAATGTATAAAAAGCTGAAAGTCTATAGTGGACCACAACACCCCCATCAGGCTCAAAAGCCTGAGGTATGGGAATTACGGGGTTAGGAAGGAGGAGTAGAGAATGGCACAGGTACAATACTATGGCACAGGTCGTCGTAAAACTTCTATTGCTCGTGTACGTCTCGTACCGGGGAAAGGTAAAGTTGTGGTTAATGACAGGCCGTTAGACGAGTTTTTTGGCAAAAAGACTCTGGAAATGATTGCTCGGCAGCCCCTGGCGCTTACGAAAAGCGAGGGCAGATTTGATGTTATCGCCAAGGTGCATGGCGGAGGAATTACCGGTCAGGCCGGAGCAATTCGCTTAGGGATTGCTCGCGCTTTACTGAAAGCCGATCCGGAAATAAAACCAACCTTGAAACGCGCCGGGTTCCTGACACGCGACCCCAGAATGAAGGAAAGAAAGAAGTATGGTTTGAAAGGTGCACGCCGGGCACCCCAGTTCTCCAAGAGATAATAATGTTTCTTTACACACGAGTTTGTTTACAATTACAAAGGTTGCTTATCGCAATCGCCAACCGTCAGGGGGGAGAATTCCCTGTGGCGGTTTTTTGTTGTGTAAAAAAGCACATAAGAATGTATAAACTATTAAATCCGGACGCAGTTGTAATCCCTCGTAAGCCTGTATAATTCGTATGTGTAGGTGGTTTTGAAAGGACAATGCATTTATTGACAAAAGTAAAAAGTTACACTATTATATGATTATAATTGAATATAATCATATGGGGGTGGATAAATTGAATTTAATAGAAATCTTTAAAGCATTGGGAGATAAAAACAGAATTAGAATACTCAATTTGTTAATAAGACAAGAACTGTGTGTGTGCGAGATAGAAACAGTGCTGAATATGACTCAGTCCAACGCTTCAAGGCATCTAAATAAATTAAAAACTTCAGGTATTATAACCAGTGAAAAGGAATCGCAATGGGTCTATTATAAAGTAGATAATAAGTTTATTGAAGAAAATAGTCTACTGTATGAATTTATTAAAAACATGACGGTTGAAAATACACAATTGCAAAGAGATTTAGAAAGACTTAATAGATATAAAAACAGTAATTTTACATGTGAGCAACTGCGGGAGGATAAAAGAGAGGTTCTTAAGTATTTGCGAGGCAATGTGAGCAAATAATGAATGAAGATTATTGCAAGCATATTATATGAATACAATCGAATATAATCATATAGCTGATCAAGCCGCTCTTGCAACAGTTGTCGGGGTATTAGTTGAAGTCCCGGTCATGCTTACACTTGTTAGAATAGCCAACAATACAAGGCACTGGTTTAGGCAGACTGATGAAAGGAGAATATAAAACATATGAAAAAGAAGGTTGCATTTGTATGTGTCCACAACTCATGCCGTTCTCAAATGGCAGAAGGGTGGGCAAAGAAGTTAGGAAGTAACGTATTGGAAGCATACTCGGCAGGGACAGAAAATTACCCTGAAGTGAAGCCACTGGCAGTACAGGTAATGGAAGAAGCAGGAGTGGATATGAGCGGCCATTATCCAAAACTATTAAGCGATATTCCAGCGGAAGTAGATATATTAATAACGATGGGATGTAATGTAGCATGCCCTTATATACCATGTCATTATAGAGAAGATTGGGGACTTAGTGATCCGTCAGGTGGTCCAATAGAGGATTACAGAAAAACAAGAGATATAATTAAGGAAAAAGTGGAGGATTTAATACAGGGAGTAAAAAACAACCAGATTTGATGCGGA
Source organism: Peptococcaceae bacterium UBA3937 (assembly GCA_002385735.1). Lineage (GTDB taxonomy): Bacteria > Bacillota > Peptococcia > DRI-13 > DTU073 > UBA3937. The sequence continues at coordinate 14,000 of DGEB01000059.1, read as the reverse complement.
ATATAATTAATCTAAATAAAAGAGAGCTGTGAATTTAATAGTGTAAGCAATCTGATGAATATTTTGATCTGTGTAAAAGGTAAGGGGGAGAATATACTGGCTATGATATTTGACTGGTTAAATGATCGACTATTAAAAATGGAATGGCTTTCAGAACTAATAAGACTTTTGGTAGAGAAAGTATTTGGCTTGTCTATTAATGATAAAATAGGTGGAAGTATTCACTTTTTTATATACGATACAATAAAAATATTTATATTATTATCAGCATTAATATTTGTCATATCCTATATCCAGAGTTATTTTCCGCCAGAGAGAACAAAGAAGATTCTCAGAAGAGTAAAAGGTATTAAAGGGAATATACTTGGGGCACTACTTGGGACGATAACCCCCTTTTGCAGTTGCTCCAGCATACCAATTTTTATAGGTTTTACATCGGCCGGTTTGCCTTTGGGTGTAATCTTCTCTTTCTTAATATCTTCACCAATGGTAGATTTGGCATCATTGATGTTGTTAATGTCATTTTTCGGTCATAAAATTGCCATAGCCTATGTTGTAGTAGGCTTGATTTTGGCAGTTGTTGGAGGAACTTTAATAGAAAAGTTTAGACTTGAAAAATATGTAGAAGGATATGTAAGGGAAATCGAAGATGTTGATGCAGAAGTGCCTGAAATGACTCACGGGGAAAGAATATCATATTCAAAGGAACAGGTCAGAGATATTATCAAAGGGGTTTGGCTATACGTATTAATCGGTGTAGGTATAGGCGCGGCTATTCATAACTGGATTCCCCAGTCAGTCATAGAAAATGTGATTGGAGAAAACAATCCTTTTGCAGTGTTGCTTGCTACTATAGTGAGTATTCCAATGTATGCTGATATATTCGGTACTCTGCCAATAGCCGAAGCATTATTTGCAAAAGGAGTGGACTTGGGGACAATAATGTCATTTATGATGGCGGTAACAGCCCTGTCCTTGCCTTCTTTAATTATGCTCAGCAAAGTAGTAAAACCTAAACTTTTAGCAATCTTTGTATCCATCGTAACAGTAGGAATTATTATCGTTGGATATATATTTAATGCTTTTTCATATATTTTTATGTAAGTAGTAATTTAGTTTGAAATGATGAGTTTTGTAAAATGTTCATGGTGTGGAATTTGTGTAAAGGAATATTGTAAAATGATGATAATAATGGAATAAAAATACTGATAAAGGAGGATTTATTATGGTAATTAAAATTCTAGGTTCAGGATGTGCTAATTGCAAGAAATTAGAGGCTAATGTTAGGGAGGCTTTAAAACAACTTGGAATTGAAGCCACTATTGAAAAAGTAGAGGATTTTAAGGACATTATGGCCTATGGTGTAATGAGGACACCTGCACTTGTAGTAGATGATCAGGTAAAAGTGATGGGAAGAGTTCCATCAATAGAAGGTATTAAAAAATATTTATAAAAACGGACATTACAAAGCATCCACAGTCCCGAAAAACACAAGGTTTCGGGACTTTATTTTTTGCATTTTCTTCAGGCATAGCGAGCTCTCCCCATTAATATCTATTTAGGTAGAAACAGTGATTGGTAAAGGGGAGAAAGCAGTGAAGTTAATCTTGTTAAAAAAACAAACCATCACTTGGGCGGCCTTGGTCGGTGTGGTTTGTTTTTGTTTAGTGGGGGTTGCTTCCTGGGGGCAACAAGCCGAAAGAGAAGCGATCGAGGCGATGTCCTGGGTTATGGCCGGCCGGGTGATTATCGTTGACCCGGGGCATGGCGGTGAGGACCCGGGGAAGGTGAGCCCCAGCGGGGTCCTGGAAAAGGACATTAATCTGGCGGTGGCGAAAAAGGTATATGCGCTGCTGGCCCAAGGGGGAGCCGTTGTCCACCTGACCAGGGATGAAGATAAAGCCTTAAGTGACGGGGAGCAGACGGTGCGGGAGCGCAAGCGGGCCGACTTAATCAACCGGGTGGCCATTATCGACCATATCCAGGCGCATCTTTATGTGGCGATTCATTGTAATGCCTTCCCGTCCGGCCGCTGGTACGGGGCCCAAACCTTTTACGCCCCCCATGTTCCGGGCAGCAAAGAATTAGCAACCTGTATCCAGGATGAATTAACGGCTTTTCCCGGGAACACCACCCGCCGGCCCAGGCCGGACACCACGTCATTGATATTTAAAAAAGCGCAAATTCCGCTGGTGAATGTGGAGTTGGGCTTTCTCTCCAATCCCAAAGAGGAGAAGCTCTTACAGGATGACGAGTATCAACAGAAGCTGGCTTGGTCGATTTACGCCGGCATTGTCCGTTTTCTGCTGGAATACGAAGACAAGTACTGTCCTACCGCCAGGACTTTGCTGGGCGAGTGAAAACGGAAAAAAAGAAAGAGTAAAAAGGCAAAAAGGATAAAAAAGCGTGAAAAAGAGGTAAAGAAACAATAAACAAAATATTTGTCAAAAAACGTAGTTTATGCTAGTCTAAAAGTAGGGAGATGTTCGGAAAATTAATATGGTAAGTCTACCAAGAGAAAAGGAAGGGCAATAGTATGCGCGCAATCAATGTCGAAGACTTGAAAGAAGGAATGAAAACTGCCAGATCCATTTATGATGAGTCCGGGAGGATTTTACTGACGGCGGGGATCGTGCTTAATTCCCTCTATATCAACAAGCTGGCGAGCATGGGGTTACCCTTTGTTTATATTGAGGACGAGGTTGTGGGGCCCTTAGAGGTTTCGCCGATCATTCGGGATAAGGTTAATTATCGAACGGTAAAGGTTATTAAGGATGTTGTTAAAAGTGCCAGCGTGCAAAACAAAGTGGATATGACCGTGGTTAGCAGTATTGTTAACGAGATTTTAGACGAATTAAAAGGAGAGTCCAATGTCCTGTTTCAATTAATTGAACCAAGTAAAGCGGACTCGCTTTTATATTCTCACTCCGTTGGGGTATGTATCCTGAGTATTCTTACCGGGATGGCGATGGGTTTTGATGATTTAAAACTGAAGACTTTGGCCATGGGCGCGATTATGCATGATATCGGCAAATCGATTAATTCCGGACCGGAACATACGACCCGTGGCTTTGAGCTGCTGAGAGAGAATAAAGCATTCAGTATTTTCATTGCCCATGTGGCTTTTCAGCATCACGAAAGACATGACGGGACCGGTTATCCCAGGGGCATCAAGGGCGAAGAAATCCATCCTTATGCGGCCATCACCAGTGTCTGCAACGAGTATTACAATTGCGTCACGAACCCGAACAGCCGGATGCGGTTGCACCCATCCCAGGCTTTAGAAAAAATTCTCGAGGAAAGTGGTAAGGCTTTTCGTCCGGAAGTGGTGAGAGCCTTCAGCACCATTATCGCGCCTTACCCCGTTGGGGCGACGGTACGGCTTAATAACGGGGTCGTAGGGGTTGTGGTCGACGTATTTCGTGATTATCCGACCCGTCCGGTGGTTAAAATAATCACCAATGAAGAAGGGGTGGTGCAGAAGGAATTTGACGAAATCAACCTGACCGTAAGAGAAAGCCTGTGGATCAAGGAGGTCATCTCGGAAAAGGAACGGCGCAAGATTCTCCGCACAAACCCGGCCTAGGCCGGGTTTTTTTATGGCTGCAACAGCGAAAAAAACTTGCCAAAAAAGGCTTACAATAATATGCTTGTAGAAAACAGGGAATCCGCTATTGCATAATTATGCATCACAATGTATAATTATTAATACAGGTCATCAAAAGGAGCAATAAAAATAAGTGGTGCAAATGTACCCGGGAAATGTGAGGAAAGTGAACAAAGGGAAACGGAGTGAACAAAATTGGTGAAGGTAAGTGTAATCGGCGCAACCGGTTATACCGGTCAGGAACTGGTCAGGATGTTGGCTCGGCACCCGGCGGTGGAAATAGCCGGTTTAGGAACGCAAAGTTATGCGCAGAAAAAATACAGTGAGGTGTATCCCCATTTTCGCGGGGTAGTGGATCTGGTGTGCAGCGAGCCCGGGGATCCGGCCCTAATTGAAAAGGCTGATGTGGTGTTTCTGGCTTTGCCTCATGGCTTAAGTGGGACCTTGGTGGCCCAAATCCATGCCCAGGGGAAAAAGGTGGTGGATCTGGGCGCCGATTTTCGCCTGAAAAACCGCGCTGTATACAAGGAGTGGTATAAAACAGAGGCGCCGGGCGAAGCCTTATTGGCCCAGGCTGTGTACGGATTACCGGAAGTGAAAAGGGAAATGATTAAAAAGGCCACCATTATTGCCAATCCCGGCTGCTATCCCACCACCGTCATTTTAGCCCTTTATCCCTTGTTAAAGGAAAAGCTGCTGGATCCCCGCACCATCATCATTGACAGCAAATCCGGCGTCAGCGGAGCAGGGCGGGGGCTAAATGTGGCTTCCCTATACAGCGAGGTCAACGAGGATTTGAAGGTTTATGGCTTGCCGCGTCACCGCCATACGCCGGAAATCGAACAGGAACTGTCCGCTATCGCCGGAAGTGCAATCATGGTTAACTTTACGCCGCACCTGGTGCCGCTAACCCGTGGGATGATGAGCACCATCTATTGTGTCCCGGAAACGCCGGATGCGGATAAAATCGCGGAGGTCTACCGGTCCTACTACGCCCACGAACCTTTTGTCAGGCTCTATCCTCCGTGGGAATTCCCCCACACCAAGTGGGTGCACGGCACCAATTACTGTGACCTCGGTTTTTCCCTGGATGAAAGGACGGGCCGGCTGGTGATCATCTCGGTGATTGACAATCTAACCAAAGGGGCTTCCGGGCAAGCCATTCAGAATATGAATTTGCTCTGCGGGCTGGACGAAACCATGGGGCTGCCAAAACTGGCGCTCTTCCCTTGATGCCCGTAAACATAACTAACGGAAAGCAAAATTAATTAGATTGAAAGCATGAAGAATTTGATTGAAGGCATGAGTAATTTAATCAAAAGAAAATGAAAAAGCATAGAAAGAAGGTGACAAAATGCAAGCACTGGTGATTAAAGGCGGCGGGGTCACCACTCCCCAGGGCTTTAAAGCCGGAGTGGCCAAAGCCGGGATCAAATCCCAAGACCGGTATGATTTGGCGCTGGTGGTTTCCGAGGAACCCGCCGCAGGCGCCGCCGTCTTTACCACGAATAAATTTGCGGCTGCCCCCGTGCAGCTATCCAAAAAACACCTGGCCCAAGGAGGTTTTTTCCGCGGTTTTGTGGTTAACAGCGGCTGTGCCAACGCCTGTACCGGAGAAAAAGGGTTGGTCGACGCCTTCCAAATGGCCCAGACTGCAGCCGGGGTAATCGGCTGCAGTCCGGGAGAA
>DGEB01000059.1:0-8493 GCA_002385735.1 Peptococcaceae bacterium UBA3937 | reverse complement strand
GATTGGGGAGGCTGGTAACCGGCTTTCCGTGGAGGCAGGTTCCCTGGCAGCCGAAGCGATAATGACCACGGATACCTTTGCCAAGGAGATCGCCCTGCAAATTGAGCTTGATGGGCAAAAGGTTCTTTTAGGCGGCATGGCCAAAGGGGCCGGGATGATTCATCCCAATATGGCCACCATGTTGGCGCTGGTGACTACCGATGCGGCCATTAGCCCCGCTTGTTTGCAGGAGGCTTTGCGCCGCGCCAATGACGCTTCCTTTAATATGGTAACGGTAGATGGCGACACCAGTACCAATGATACGGTGGTGGTCTTAGCCAATGGCCGGGCCGGGAATCCCTTGCTTGAAGATACGGCCAACCCCGGTTTTGAGCTTTTTTGTGAAGCTTTAAAAGAAGTATGCCAGGCTTTGGCGAAAATGATCGCCCGGGACGGGGAAGGGGCGACCAAATTGCTGGAGGTGCAGGTGGTCAATGCTCCAGGTCCGGAGGATGCCCGCAAGGCGGCCCGGGCCATTGCCGGTTCCACTTTGCTGAAGGCGGCTCTTTTCGGCGAAGATGCCAACTGGGGACGGATTATCTGTGCCCTGGGTTATTCCGGCGCCCGGTTTGAACCGGACCGGGTGGATGTTTATCTGGGGGGCTTGTTGGTAGCCCGCAATGGCGCAGGAGCAAGTTTTAGCGAGGAGGAAGCAGGAAAGCTTCTGGCCAAAGAGGAAATAAGAATTGTCGTTGATTTGCAGGCGGGCGACGCTGCGGCAACGGCGTGGGGTTGTGATTTGTCTTATGAATATGTAAGAATCAACGCCGATTACCGGTCCTGATGAACAGTACCAGAGAAGAGGTCCAAAAGAGGAGGTTTAAAAATGGATAATCAGATCCTTGTGGCATTGGGGCAGGACTATATAATGAACACTTATTCCCATCTGGCGATTGCCCTGGTGAGAGGTTTCGGCAGTTACGTTTGGGATAGTGATGGCAATAAGTACCTGGATTTGATCAGCGGGATTGCCGTGAACAACGTAGGGCATTGTCATCCCAGGGTAGTCAAGGCCATTCAGGAGCAGGCGGAACAGCTCATCCATTGTTCCAATCTTTATTGGAACCAGCCCCAGACGCTCCTGGCCAAACTGCTGGTCGACAACTCCTGTGGCGAGAAGGTCTTTTTCTGTAATAGCGGTGCGGAAGCCAATGAGGGAGCCATCAAATTAGCCCGTAAATATGCGGCGAAAAAGTACGGCTCCAAGCGTTATGAGATTATCACGGCGCTTGATTCTTTCCACGGCAGAACCATGGGGGCGTTAACCGCCACCGGTCAGGAAAAATACCAGCAGGATTTTAAACCCCTGGTGCCCGGCTTTAAGTATGTGCCGTATAATGATTTACAGGCCTTGCAAGATGCGGTCACGGCAGAGACTTGCGCGATTCTGCTGGAGCCGGTGCAGGGCGAGGGGGGGGTGCACCCGGCCACCAAAGAGTACCTGGACGGGGTGAAGGCCCTGTGCGCAAAAAAGGGTCTCCTCTTAATCTTCGACGAGGTGCAGACCGGCCTGGGGCGTACCGGCAAGCTCTTTGCCTACGAACATTACGGGGTGGAGCCGGATATCTTCACTTTGGCCAAAGGGCTGGGCGGCGGCGTGCCGATTGGCGCCATTGTCGCCCGGGGGGAGGCGGCTACCGCCTTCGAACCCGGCGACCATGCCTCCACCTTTGGGGGAAACCCCCTGGCCACGGCAGCGGCCCATGCGGCTTTGTCGGTGATTCTTAACGAAAACCTGGCCCAGGAGGCCGCCGCAAAAGGCGAATACATCAAGCAACAAATTAATGAGTTCAGGAAGAACAATCCGCTGATTAAAGAAATAAGGGGATTGGGTCTGTTGTTAGGCATCGAGCTGAACATCGAAGGGCAAAAGGTGCAGCAACTTTGTCAACGGAAGGGCGTCCTGGTGAATTGTGTGCAAAGCAGGGTCATCCGCCTGGCGCCGCCTCTCAATATTTCTTATGATGATATAAAGGCAGGGCTGAAGACGCTCCAGGCGGTCTTCGAGGAAATAGGCAGGAAAGATTAAAAGCCTGAAAACATTCCAGTATGGAAAGTATGGAGGAGTTTTTATGGACAGTTTAAAGGGAAGAGATTATTTGACCATTGCGGATTTTAGCCAGGAGGAAGTCTGGTCCTTGCTGGAGTTGGCCCGGGATTTGAAGGCCAAACAAAAGGCGGGTCTTCCCCATCAATTATTAAAAGGAAAGACTTTGGCCATGATTTTCCAAAAGGCTTCCACCCGGACCAGGGTTTCCTTTGAAACCGCCATGTTTCATTTGGGTGGCTTAGCCATGTTTTTGAGTAAAAATGATTTGCAGATGGGCCGCGGCGAGCCCATTGAAGATACGGCCCGGGTTTTGTCCCGCTATGTGGACGGTATTCTGATTCGCACCTATAGCCATCAGGAAGTTTTGGATTTGGCCAGGTATGCCGATGTGCCGGTGATTAACGGTTTGACCGATGACTTTCATCCTACCCAGGCTTTGGCCGATCTCTTGACCATCTGGGAGCACAAGGACACTCTGGCCGGCCTTAAACTGGCCTATGTAGGCGATGGGAACAATGTGGCCCACAGTTTGCTGTTAGCCGGAGCCCTCGTGGGGATGCATGTGGCGGTGGCCTGTCCGCAAGGCTACGAACCCAACCCGGCCGTGGTCGAAAAGGCCAAGGCGCTGGCCGAGAGCCCGGAGCAGATTCAGCTGCTGCGGGAGCCGGAAGAGGCCGTCCGGGGGGCTCAGGTCCTATATACGGATGTGTGGGCCAGCATGGGGCAGGAAGCGGAAGCGGCCCAGCGCCGGAAGGTTTTTGCCCGTTACCAGATTAACCGGGAGCTTTTGGCCATGGCGGAGCCGGAAGCGATTGTCATGCATTGCCTGCCGGCCCACCGGGGGGAAGAAATAACGGAGGAGGTCATAGAGGGTCCCCAGTCGGTAGTTTTTGACGAGGCGGAAAACCGGATGCATGCTCACAAGGCTATTTTAGCCGCCTTGCTGGGCTAATCTTCCGCGGCATGATTAAAGAATTAGGTGCAGAAATACGGAACAAGGCTCAAGCGCGTACGGAACAGGTGCGGCTTGTGGATAGACTAAGATGGGAAAGGGGTTAGATGCGGTGAAAAAGGTTGTTTTGGCCTATTCAGGTGGTTTGGACACCTCCATTATTATCCCGTGGCTGAAGGAAAACTACGGGTACGAAGTAATTGCCGTAGCGGTCGATGTGGGGCAGGGGGAAGAACTGGCTCCCTTAAGGGAAAAGGCGATTCAAACCGGCGCCAGCAAAATCTACATCGAGGATTTGAAAGAAGAATTTGTCACGGACTTTATTTTCCCGACTCTGAAGGCAGGAGCGGTTTATGAAGGAAAGTATCTCTTGGGGACTTCCTTTGCCCGCCCGCTCATTGCCAAACGCCTCGTGGAGATTGCCCGGCAGGAAGGAGCGGAAGCGATTGCCCACGGCTGCACGGGGAAAGGGAACGACCAGGTGCGTTTTGAGTTAACCATTAAGGCCCTAGCTCCGGAGATGAAGATTATCGCTCCCTGGCGGATTTGGGAGATCAAATCAAGGGAAGAAGAAGTGGAGTACGCCCAGGCCCGGAATATCGACGTTCCGGTAACAAAAGAGCGCCCCTACAGTATGGACCGGAACCTCTGGCACCTGAGCCATGAGGGAGCGGACCTGGAAGACCCGGCCAATGAGCCGCCGGAGGACCTTTGCATGATGATCACGTCGCCGGAAAAGGCGCCGGATGTTCCTGCCTATGTGGAAATCGAGTTTAAAGAAGGGATCCCGGTAGCGGTGAACGGCGAGAAGCTTCCCCCGGTGCAATTAATCGAAAGCTTGAACAAGCTGGCCGGAGAAAACGGTGTCGGCATTGCCGATCTGGTGGAAAACCGGCTGGTGGGGATGAAATCCCGCGGGGTTTACGAGACCCCGGGCGGGACGGTTTTGTATAAGGCTCATCAGGAACTGGAGCGCCTGACCTTAGACCGGATGACCTTCCATTACAAGGAACTGGTGGCGCAACGCTACGCGGAACTGGTTTACGACGGGGTCTGGTTCCATCCTTTGCGGGAGGCCCTGGCCGCCTTTGTGGATGTGACGCAAAAGACGGTGACCGGGAAGGTAAGGATGAAGCTTTATAAGGGGAATTGCACTCCGGCCGGAGTAACTTCGCCTTATTCCTTATACAACGAAGCTTTCGCCACTTTCGGGGCCGATGAGGTCTATAACCAAAAGGACGCGGAAGGCTTTATCAATCTCTTTGGTTTGCCCTTGAAGGTGCGGGCTTTAATGAAAAAAGAGGCAGGTTTAGAGGAATGAAAAGTATGAAGTTATGGGGCGGCCGTTTCGCCAAAGAAACGGATGCATTGATGGATGATTTCCATTCTTCCATCCATTTTGACCAGAAGTTGTACCGCTATGACATCCTGGGTAGCATCGCCCATGCCCGGATGCTGGGCGAAACGGGCATCATCAGTAAAGAGGAAGCCGGGCAGCTGATTGCCGGCTTGCAGGACTTGTTGCAGGAAATTGAAGCGGGGCAAGTGGAGTTTTCCGTAAAAGCGGAAGACATCCATATGAATATTGAAATGCTCCTCACCGAGAAAATCGGGGCGGTAGCCAAAAAACTGCATACAGCCCGCAGCCGCAACGATCAGGTCACCCTGGACACCCGGATGTACGTGAAAGAGGCGATTACCGAAACCCAGCGCCTGCTGCTGGAGCTATTGGAAACCTTGCAGAATCTGGCCGAAGAACATGCTGGGACGATTATGCCGGGCTATACCCATTTGCAGATCGCGCAGCCGGTGACCCTGGGGCATCATCTGCTGGCTTATGCGGAAATGCTGAAGCGGGACCTGGGGCGGCTTTCCGATTGTTACAAGCGGACCAACGTACTGCCCTTGGGTGCGGGAGCCCTGGCCGGCACCACTTTCCCGCTGGACCGGGCGATGGTGGCCCGGGAATTAGGCTTTGCCGCTGTTTCGGAAAACAGCATGGACAGTGTCTCCGACCGGGACTATGTGGTGGAATTGTTGGGCGCCCTGTCCCTGGTGATGCTGCATCTTTCCCGCTTCTGTGAGGAAATCATCCTGTGGAACAGTCAGGAATGGGCCTTTGTGGAGCTTGATGATGCCTATAGCACCGGTTCTTCGATTATGCCGCAAAAAAAGAATCCCGATGTGGCGGAACTCATCCGGGGAAAAACCGGCCGGGTTTATGGCGACCTCTTCACGCTACTTACGGTGATGAAGGGCTTGCCCCTGGCCTATAACAAAGATATGCAGGAGGATAAGGAAGCGCTCTTTGACGGGGTCAAAACGGTGCAGGACTGCCTGTCCATCTTTACGCCGATGCTGGCGACCCTCACTTTTAACAGGGAACGGATGCGGGAAGCGGCGCAAAAAGGCTTTTCCAATGCCACCGATCTGGCCGATTATTTGGTGCGCAAGGGGCTGGGTTTCCGGGACGCCCATCATGTGGTGGGCCGGTTGGTAAATTACTGCCTTGCCCGGGGCAAAACCCTGGAGCAGCTCGGCCTGGAGGAAATGCGCCGGGAAAGCGGCTGGGGGCAGGATAACGCCAATCAAGGCGGGGAAGATACTCATCAGCGCAAAGAAAACCCCTCTCCAGGAGGAGAAGGGCCCGGTCCAGGCAAGGAACTTCATGATGGGGCCGCCTTGTTTACGGAGGACGTGTACGCGGCCTTAGCCTTAGAGAATGTGGTCAGCCGCCGCCGCACCTATGGCGGGACTTCGCCGGAGCAAGTGCGTTTAGCGGTGGGGAGGCTGAAAGAATACCTTGAGCAAGCAAGAAAGGAACTGGCTCAAAGTTAAAAAACCAGAAGAAAGACAATACTGGCATAGAAGCAACACTTCGCTGGATGGCACAGGGATAGATCGTTCCGGCAAAAAAAGACTGTCTTCCTCTTGCAGGGGGGACAGTTTTTTAGTTGCCCAGATACTTCTTGGGCAACGAACAGGAGTATTCGTAAATGCCCATCCCGATGAGAAAGAGCCCAAAGAGCTTTTTCAACAAGGCGGCATCCACATGGTTGGCCAGGACAGAGCCCAGCAGTGCTCCCCCTAAAGCGCCAATGGTGAGGGGAAGAGCCAGTTTGAGGTCCACATTGTTTTGCCGAAAATGGGTCAGGACGGCCACGAAAGCGGTAGGAACAAAGGAAGCCAGGCAAACACCCTGCGCCGTTTGCTGAGGGAGGTGCATTAAAAACACCAGGGCTGGGACCAGCAAGGTGCCGCCCCCGATGGCTAAACCGCTCAGAATGCCTGTTAGCAGACCGATGATGTAGGCCAGCATCTAAAAAACCATCCTTAATCCGGCTATGGCCATAAAAATGCCGAACAGTTTTTTTAAAGAAGCTGCCGGGATATGTTCCATCAGGTTCGCCCCCAGGTAGCCGCCGATCATTCCGCTTAAGGCGATTTTGAAGGCCAAAGGCCAATCAATATGGTTGTTGGCCTGGTAAACAAAAGTGCTGACCATGGCGGTAGGTAGGATAATGGCCAGGGAAGTGCCGTGGGCGGTGTGTTGTTCTTTCTGCAGCAGAAAAGTAAGCGCCGGGATGAGAATTGTGCCGCCGCCGATTCCTAACAGGCCGTTGATGATACCGGTTAAGAGGCCAATCCCTCCGAGCCGGAGAACATGGGGAAAATGATGACCGGAAATATTCAGAAAGGAAAAGTTCATGGCCTAAGCCTCCTCGTTCGGTCATAGTCTTTGTCGGGAGGCTTATTTTATACATGGTCCCTCTTGGGCAGTTCCTCATCCGGGATGCTGCAACATTAATTAGGGGCGGCATCTTAATGCAGGCAGTCTAAGCAGGGAATTAAAAAGACGCCCAGGAGGAAACCTAAGGTTGCATAGCCGGGGTACCGGCGGTAGGCTTCCGGAAGCAACTCGTTTTTGACGATATAGGCCATCGCTCCTCCGGCCAGGGCCAGAAGCAGGGCAATTACGTGGCGGGAGATGGCCACCAAAAGAAGACCCAGGAGGGCTCCTGCCGGGGTAAAAAGGCTGATGGCGAGGCAGGTGAGGATAATGCGGCCTCTGGCTAAACCCCCCATCAGCAGGGGAGCGGCCGTAGCCATTCCCTCCGGGATATTATGCAGGCCGATGGCCAGGGCGATCAAAAGCCCCAGGTGGTCCGCCGCCGCATAGCCTGCGGCGATGGCAATCCCTTCGGGAAGATCGTGCAGGGCGATGCCCGTGCCGATCAGGTAGCCCATTTTAAAAAAATGCTTTTGCAGGGCGCCCCGTTTCCTGTGCCTGGGGCGAGCCGCAAAAAAGGAAAGCAACAGGTCCAAACAGAGCATGAAGAGGAGGCCGCCCAGGAAACCTGCCGCGGAGAGGAGGGGGTTTCCGTAAACCAGGGACGAAGGCAGCAAATCGAAAACTACAACGGATAGCATCACTCCGCTGGCGATGCCCAGTAAAAAGGAGAGGCTTTTTTCGCCCGGCCGTCCGTTAATCAGGACGGCCAGCGCCCCCAGAACGGTGGCCAGGCCGGCGATCATGCTCTGGGCCATTACCGTTAGTTCCGTAGTCATCATTTCTCCTTTACCTTTTCGAAGGGACATTTTGTTGGCTAATTAAGCATAGTATGAGGAGCAGGGAGATATGACAGAAAAATTCATTAAACCGATGGAACCGGTGTTAGTTGCCCGGCCTTTTGATGATCCCCGTTTTTTGTACCAGATCAAGTGGGACGGCATCAGGATTATCGCTTACCTTTCGCCACAAGGCCTTGTCTTAAGGACAAAAAACGGGCACTTCAGGACCGACCGGTATCCGGAGTTGTGGGGGCTCAAGCAATGTTTTACCGGGGAAAGCGCGATTTTCGACGGGGAGGTCATTGTCTTAGGACCAGAGGGGGTCCCCAGTTTTCACCGGATTTTGCAGCGCGACGGGCAAAAAAAGCTAACGCCGGAGTTGATGCGGATAAATCCGGTCGTTTATGTGGTTTTTGATCTGCTTTTCTGCAACAACCAGTTTTTGACCGGGCTTTCCTTGTTGGAACGGCAAAGGCTGCTGGAGAAGCACCTTTGTCCTGGTGGCAATATTTATTTATGCGAAAACTATCCGGAAGGGAAAGAGCTTTTTCAAATTATGCAGGAAAAAGGAATGGAGGGGATTGTGGCCAAAGAAAAAAACGGTTTGTACTATTGTGGAGAAAAAAACAGAACCTGGCAAAAGGTGAAATGCTTCCGGAAGCTGAAAGCTATTCTTGGCGGAGTGGTCGTAAGGAGCGACAATGGTGGAATTAAGGCTTTGCTGGTCGGGCTCCGGGACGACTCCTTCAACGAGCAAAGAGAGAGGCAGGGGCAAAGAGAGAGGCAGGAGCATCAGGGGAGTCAGGAGCAACGGGAGAGACAGGAGCAGAAAGAAGGGCCGGAGCAAAAAAAGGGGCCTCCCTTGGAGGCTCCTTTGCGC
>DGEB01000057.1 GCA_002385735.1 Peptococcaceae bacterium UBA3937 | reverse complement strand
AGATGGTGTAAACGGGTATTTGACAAACGCCTGAAGAAATCATATAATATACTTCGCGGGCGGTTAGCTCAGTTGGTTAGAGTACTACGTTGACATCGTAGGGGTCACTGGTTCGAGCCCAGTACCGCCCACCAGAGCAATCAAATGCGTTACGATCTTTTTCGAACGCATTTGATTTTTTCTACGCGAATTTGTCGAAAAAGTGAAAAAAGAGTAAAAATAAAGGAGTTTTTCCTTCCTTTGGCGAATTATGGTATTAACATATAAATTCTTGGTGGGGGGTGGGAATTTATATGGGAAATAGCACGCCAAAACCCCAATTAAAACGGTGGTGGTTCACGCTTCTTGTTCTGATCGTTCTAGTGGGAATAGTAGGTTGCGTACCCCCTCAGTCCACTGTTGTAAGCACAACCAGCATAGACCCACTACAGACAGCGCGGCAAGCCAACTTGCCCAGGGAAAAAATTGATGTTACGATTAATGCCGAAGAGTTAGCAAAGGCTTTTGAAGATAACCAGGAAAAAGCCACTAAGCTTTACACCGGGAAGAGGGCTGAGATCACGGGAGTAATTTCGAGCATGGGGGATGTATTAGGACAAGTTTTTATCACTTTTATGCCGCATAGTGATTATGCCACATCGCAAGTGCAATGTTTCTTTACGAACCCGGAAGAAATCAAAAGAGTATTCGATACAAAACTGATAATAGGCAAAGAAATAACCATCATTGGCAAGATTGGGGAAAAGACCATTAATATCCGCGTAGAAGATTGTAAATTAAAATAAGCTAAGCTGGCCCAATTAATAGCCAAGAGACCTCTGCGGAGGTCTTTTTTTGGATAAACAGAAAAAAGTCCGCAGCGCGGCGTGAAGGAAAAAGAAGAGAAGAAAGAAGAGCAACAAGTAAAAGAGTGAAGGAAGAAGGATAAGTAAAAAAGCGCAGTAAGAAGGAGAAGAAATGGCGATGAAGATGAAGCAAAAAGTAGCACTGTTAATCAAGGCGTTTGTACGCGATTACCGTTCCGTGAGATATCCGCGAATCCGGTGGGAAGAGCCGCTAGTCGCTTTCGCCCGGGCGCAGGATCCCCTTTTCAGGCAGTTAAAGGAGTTGGTGTCACCGACCCATGCCTTGCCTACCGATTTCCTGCCGGATGCCCAAACAGTCATTACGTTTTTTCTTCCTTTTCAGGAAGCGGTTAATCTGGAAAATCTTGAGGGAAAGGCCAGTGCAGCGTCATGGGCGGTCGCCTATCTGGAAACAAACCGCTTGATTGTGGATTTAAGCAGCTATCTTGCGAAAAAACTTCAGGAAACGAACTATCAGGCAGCCCAACTGCCGCCTACCCACAATTTTGACCAGAATAAACTGGTCAGCGATTGGTCCCATAAACACGTGGCCTATATTGCCGGCCTGGGCAAATTTGGCCTGCATCAGATGTTGATTACGGAAAAAGGATGTTCCGGACGACTGGGCAGTATCATCACCAATCTGGAAATTGAACCTTCCCCCCGACCGGAGGGGGAATTCTGCCTGTATAAACAGAACCGTTCCTGTGCCCAATGTGTGCGGCAGTGCGTTAGCGGGGCGCTGCAGCTTGATTCATATAACCGGCACAGTTGTTACGAACGCTTGCTGCAAAACGCCGCCCAATACGCCTCCTTAGGCTTTGCCGATGTCTGCGGAAAGTGCGCAAGTAACGTCCCCTGCGCCTTTACGAATCCCTGCCGTCCGTGAAAGGAATAACTCTTTGACAGAAATAATATTACAAAGGATAATTGATGGTGGGAGATATGATAAAAAAAGTGGTTTTTGTTGAGAAAGGAAAATTTCTTGTGATTTGTAGATGCGGGGAGGCACTGGGTAAATGTCCAAAATGGAACTATTGGCCCCGGTAGGCAGTAGTGAAGCGTTGCGTGCCGCGGTGCAAAACGGAGCCGATGCGGTTTATTGCGGGGGCAAGTTGTTTAATGCCCGGCAGTATGCCGAAAATTTTTCCGTCGAAGAACTGAAAGCGCAGGTACGCTATGCCCATTTACGCGGCGTGCGGGTCTATCTTACCGTCAATACGCTGCTGTCGAATCAGGAACTGCCGCTTTTGGCGGAGTATGTTTATCAGTTGTACGAAAGCCAGGTTGACGCGATCATTGTGCAGGATCTGGGTGTGGCTGCTTTTTTGCGTAAGGCGCTGCCGGAGATGGAGATTCACGCCAGCACCCAAATGACTGTTCATAATAGCTTGGGCGTGCGCTTTTTGCAGGAACGGGGTTTTGCCCGAGCGATCTTAGCCCGAGAGGTGTCTCTGGCTAATCTTGCCCGGATGGCGGAGCAGGTGGAGCTCCCCCTGGAGGTTTTTGTGCACGGGGCTTTGTGCGTATGTTATTCCGGGCAATGCCTGATGAGCAGCATGATCGGAGGCCGGAGCGGCAACCGGGGCCGGTGTGCCCAGCCTTGCCGTCTGGCCTATACTTTGGTGGATGCCCAGGGGAAGGAAGTTAAGGCAGAGGGAGCGCATCTCCTTTCGCCGCGGGATCTGAAAATGGTTGAAAACCTTCCGCTTTTAGCGGCGGCGAAGGTGTCTTCCCTGAAGGTGGAAGGGCGGATGAAGCGCCCGGAATATGTGGCGGTGGTGATTCGCAACTACCGGGAGGCCTTGGACCGGTTTTACGCGGATGAAGAAACATATCTTGCCGCGCCGGAGACCTTCTCCGTTTCCGTCGATGCGGAAAAAGAACTGGCCCAAATCTTTAACCGGGAGTTTACCACCGGCTATTTTCTCGAAAAGCCGGGTCCCCATTTAATGAGCTATCAGCGTCCCAACAACCGCGGGGTGATGATCGGGCGAGTGACGCGCTTTGATCCCCGCACGGGTCGTGTTACCGTGCGTTTGGAAGAACCTTTGGCGGTGGGGGACGGCTATGTGATTTGGGTCACTAAGGGCGGCCGCATCGCCGGAGAAATTAAAAGCCTCCGGAAAGGAAAGGCCACGGTTAGCCGGGCGGAGGGTGGAGAGGAAGTCTCCTTCTCTATACAGGGAGGACGGCCCCAGGCGGGGGACCGGGTTTTTAAAACCCTTGATGCGGCCTTAATGGAAAAAGCAACGTCCACCTATGCTTCTGTCCGAAACGAAAAAAAGGAGCCATTGGATCTGGCGCTGGAAATTGCCGAAGGACGCCCGGTGCTTTTGGAGGCCAGGGACAGGCAAGGAAATTACGCCCGGGTCGAGGGGCAGTTTATCGTCGAGAAGGCACAGAAACATCCGGTCACCGAAGAAGATATCAAGCGGCAAATGCAGCGTTTAGGGGATACTCTTTTTTGCCTGGGGGACTTCAGGGTGCACCTGGAACCGGGCTTGATGGTGCCCTTAAGCGAGTTGAATGCGTTGCGGCGGGCTGCGGTAAGTAAAATCGAGAAATTAAGGCTGGCCCAATTTGCCAGGCCGGAAGTGTCATTTTCCGAGTACCAGGCACGGGTGGAGGCGGTTTTGCGGGATGTGGTAGGGTCAACTCCGGCCCTGTCCGGCTTGCCTGGTACGGGGGCAAGGGAAACGTTGGCGTGGCCTTCCCCCAAAGACAAAAACCGGCGTCATCAGGCCCAGTTGTCCGTACAGGTGGGGGATCTGGCCTCGGTGGAAGCGGCACTGGAGGCCGGAGCGGATCTAATATATTTTGGCGGGGAAAGGCTAAGAAGGAAAAAGAGCATCGCGGAGACCGATTTTTCTGCGGTGGTGCAAAGCTGTCACGCCAGGGGAACGCGGGCCGTCCTGGTAATCCCACGCATCTTCCATGAGGATGAGGTGGAGAAAATCAAAGCCTATTGCCTCAAGGGGCAGGAAGCGGGAGTGGACGGTTTTCTTGCCGGTAACCCGGGCGCACTGCAACTGGCTAAGGATCTGGGGCTAAACGGAATAAGAGCCGATTATTCGCTGAACGTGTTTAACCTGCTTACGGCCAAGCATTTGTTAGCCGGCGGGGTGGTGGGCATTACCCTGTCGCCGGAACTCACCCTGGCCCAGATCAGGGAATTGGCTGGCGCGGGTTCTTTTGCTTTTGCCCATCCTGTTTGGGAGTGTTTTGTGCACGGAGCTTTGCCCTTGATGCTTACGGAGCATTGTACCATCGGCAATGTCTTAGGGGAGGGGCATCAGGACCGGGGGTGTCCGCTGCCGTGCCGCAAGCAGGCCTATAGCTTAAAAGACCGCTTAAATATGCATTTTCCGCTGGAAAGTGTGGAAAATTGCCGGATGTTCATTTTTAATTCCAAGGTTTTGAATATGCTGGAGCAGCTATCTGAGCTGCTGGCGGCAAGAGTGAATTGGCTGCGGATTGAGGCCAGGCGGGAAGAAGCCTATTGGGTGAAAAAGGTGGTCCAGGTGTATCGCGCCGAGTTGACGCGGGCGGAAAAGGGAGCAGTTCAACCTCTTCCGGAAAGCATGGCAATTCTGGAGGAGCTGTCACCTGCCGGCTTTACCAAGGGCCACTATTTCCGTGGCGTGGAGTAAGTGGAAGAGTAATTCCTAATCGGATGACATCCAGGTTTGGGTTTAGATATTGAGAAAAAACGGAGGGAAGAGTTTTGCAGGAAAAAATACTCCGGAAACTGGAATTTTTCAAAATTACCGAATGGTTAGCGGAGCGGTGTACTTTCCAGGTGGGGAAGGAACTGGCCGAAGGGTTAAAACCTTCTTCCGATAAGGAACTGGTGCAAAAGTGGCAAAGGGAAACCACCGAGGCGAAAGAAGTTTTACGTTTGTATCCCGGCTTTTCCTTGGGCGGGGTGCGGGACATCCGGCCGGCCCTGGGAAAAGTGAAGCTGGGTGGGGTGATTGAGCCCGGCGATTTCCTGCAAATTTACGACACCTTGCAGGCCGCCCGGAAAACGAAAGATTTTTTCTCCGGCGACGGGGAGAAATTTGGCCATTTGGCCGTCTATGTTCGGGATTGGCCTGGTTTTCCGCGGCTGGAACAGGAGATTAAGCGCAAAATCACGGCCGAAGGGGAAGTCAGCGATCACGCCTCGAACGAATTGCTGCGCTTGCGCCGGCAACTGCGCAGTTTGCAGGGGAAGGCCCGGGATAAACTGGAGAACATGATTCGTTCGCCGGAAATGCAGAAATACCTGCAGGACCCCCTCATTACCATCCGTAACGAGCGTTTTGTGATCCCGGTGAAGCAGGAATACCGGGCCCAGGTGCCGGGGCTGATTCATGACCAGTCGGGCAGCGGCGCGACGCTGTTTGTAGAACCCATGGCGGTGGTGGAACTCAATAACGAGGCCCAGCGCTGCGAAGCGATGGAAAAAGCGGAAGTCATGCGGATTTTGCGGGAACTCAGTGAACTTACGGCGGCGCATTACGAGGAGTTGACGGATGTGGTGCGGCGGCTGGGGCAACTGGATTTTATCCTGGCTAAAGGGAAACTAAGCGGCGACTTGGATTGCGGGGAGCCGCAGCTTAATGACCAGGGCCATCTGAAAATTATTCAGGGCCGGCATCCGCTGTTGAAAGGGCCGGTTGTCCCGGTGACCATTCAGTTGGGGGACCGGTTTGACACTTTGGTGATTACCGGGCCCAATACGGGCGGGAAAACGGTTACCCTCAAAATGGTGGGTCTGTTTGTGCTGATGGCCCAGGCGGGTCTGCACGTGCCGGCCGAAAACGGCACCGAGCTGGCCCTCTACGAAGGCGTTTTTGCCGATATCGGCGATGAGCAAAGCATTGAGCAATCTCTGAGCACCTTTTCCGCTCACATGACGAATATTATCGACATCCTGGCCCAGGTGAACCAGCGTAGCCTGGTGCTTCTTGACGAATTAGGAGCGGGGACGGACCCCACGGAAGGGGCGGCGCTGGCCATGGCCGTTTTACAACATTTGATCAAGGTGGGAGCGAAAACCATTGCCACCACCCACTACAGTGAACTGAAGACCTTTGCCTATAACCAGGAGCGGGTGGAAAACGCCAGTGTGGAGTTT
>DGEB01000062.1 GCA_002385735.1 Peptococcaceae bacterium UBA3937 | reverse complement strand
CCTCGTTCCGGTAATAGTTCCCGGCCTAGCAGTTCACGCCCGAATAATAATAACCGTTCCGGCCAGACTTATATTATTGCTCCCGGTATTGGTCCTAATTCCGACGTTATCATCCCCAATCTCAGCTATGAAGACCTTTTCGGACGCTTTGCTCGTTAAGCTCTCAAGCAAATACCTAGTTCACCAGGGGCTTGTGTGAAACTTGAATTCACACAGCCCCTTTTTTGTGCCCAGGGGGTCTTTCCGCGATGCCGGAAAAAGTAAAAAGAGAGAACTGGTCGTCATCTGCCGAGTTGTGATAAAATTAAACGCAGATCCGTTTTTTGTGAGGAGGCTATTGTCTTGAAAAATACTCGCTTTATGATCACCCTCTTTTTACTGTTCTTCCTGGGCATTCTTTTGCCGGCACCGGCTGTGGCCGCGTCAACGGCAGCGCAAAGTGTGGTAGCCCCCGTTAGCTCAAACACAGTCACCGTGCCTGCGGAGAGCAGTTTCCCCGGGGTCTTTCCGCAAGCGATTTTCCCGCTGGCCAAAACCAGCCTGGAGTTACATGAAGAAAGAATCACCCTGGATTGGTCGGAACTCAGCACAACCGTCCAAGGTGCTTATAAAATCGTCAACCCCGAGGAAAAAAAGGTCAAGGTTAAGCTCGGGCTGCCCAACATTACCTCAGCTTTAGAAATATACTGCAATGAAGAAAAGAAGGAAAGCACCTTGGAACCCCGTTTAAACGCCCAAGTCTGGGAACTGCAACTGGAAGCAAAAGCGGAAATCAACCTGCATCTTATCTACACCATCGAAAACAGCGTGGACGAAGCAGGAATCATGAAAACAGGATACCGCTTTAATCCTGAAAAATCTGCGTTCTGGGGAAATACAAGTTCTCCTTCCTTTTCCCTTACTCTAAACTTTAAAGACACCCATCCCGGGCAAATCCTCAAGCTTGTTCCCTACAGCTTTCAATTTAAAAGGAATTCCCTGGTTTGGGAGCAAGCCGCCAACGCGGAGAAAAAAGACATCCTGATTTTGGCCAGCCTCCAGGAAGAAATGAAGTCCTGGCAAAAGCTCCTTTCTCCCGGCGAAAAAGCCCAACTCCAGGAACTAACGGCCCTGGGCGGCTATAAAACGGCCGCGGAAATCCTGGAGAAAAAGGCCCGCGAAGTAAAGAACAAACATGACAAGCGCCTGTTAAAGCTGGGACAAGCCTATTATCTAACCAAAACAAATTACCAGCAAAAAGCCCTCTCCATCTTCGAGGAACTCGTCGACAGCGAGGAGGCGTATCCCCGGGCGTACTGGGAACTGGGGAAAAGCCTGGCTCAGCATCCCGGCAAACTGGAAGATTTATTGGAAAAAGTACGCGAACACGAAGTGCATGCACTCTTGCAACCATGGCTCCTCGCCCAACTGCCCGATGGAGAAAGGGAGTCCTCCGCCCCGCAAATTATCATCAAATATACCGATACCAATATGAACAAGAAGGGAATTACGATCAAAGGCCACCTGACGGACCCTGATGGTGACATTGACCAGGTTACGCTCCACTACCACTGGGAAGGCGAAAGAACCGAAGAAATGGCACTACAGGCCCAGCAATTTTACTATGAATACGAACCGGTCTTTTTTGTCCCCGCCCCCAGTCCTTTTAAACGCCTCTATTTTGAAATCAGCGCCGTGGATTTTAGCGGCAATAAGGTTACCACCGGAACAAAAGAGGCCTTCTACCTGACCGAGGATTTTCAAAGCGAAACCTTCGTCCTGGATGGGGCCAACCTGATCCTGGCGGATTACACGCCGCGGGAACAAAACAAGCTGTACGCCTGGTTCAAAAGCTATTTGAACATTGCCCAGGAAGTTGGCTTTGTGCCTATTGAAGCCAAAAGCCCCCTTTTCATCTTCATGGGCAAAAACTATGACTTCATTAAAGATTATCAGGGGGTCATTTTCATGCAGTACACTCCGGCTCCCTTTTCCCCCAAACAGGCCCGGATTGCCGTCCACCGCCATTTTTTAAGTTACTGGTATGGCGCAGGCTGGAACTACCTCCCTGAAAAGGAGATCGCCAAATTTGGCGATGCCTTGTTATTGGGTAAAAACTGGTACTATTATGTTTTTAAATACCTCCAGCAAAAAGATTACCATCGATTTGCCCAATTATTATGTAAAATCGGAGAAGGCCAAAACTGGCGCCAGGCGTTAATGCACAGTTATGGACTAAGCCCCCTTCAATTGTACCTGTTTACAGGATGGCACACTGTGGGGTCCTATGTCCTCGCTTTGATTATCATCATCGGTTTTGCCTGGCTGGGGAAACACGGTTATATTACTAAATTCGTGCGGAAAGTGAAAAACACCAATTTTTCTCAGAAATAAACACAAAAAGTAGCAGGATTTATAAAATCAATGTCGAAGTATTGCTAGTGGCAAACAGGTATCAAGGAGGTATATAGTGGTGAAATATTCTAACAACTTTTCTTGGCTCAAAGTAACAACGATTACCACCTGTTTCTTTATAACCACCAGCCTTTTTCCTCTTTCCCCGCTCTATGGAACGGAGTTAGATTTAAAAAAACAACAGGAAATGCTGAGTCAGCAGATTAAACAGAACCAGAGCCTGCTTCAATCGAAGAAAAATGAAGAAAATAAAACCTATTTGGAATTAAAGGCCATTAATAATACTTTAAGTAAAACCTCCCGGCAGTTAAAAAGTACCGAATCCCAGCTCTATAACCTCCAGCGGGAATTAATTGCCCTGGAACAAGAGCTGGCCAAGGAATCCGAAACACTGGAAAACTGCAAGGAAACCCTCGAAAAGCGGCTGATCGCCATATATCAGCAGGGGGACGTACATATTCTGGAGGTTCTGTTCGGCTCCACAACTATTACCGACTTTTTAACCCGTTGGGATCTGTTAAGCCGCCTTACGGAAAACAACAAAAACCTGATCTGTGAAACCCAGGCGAAAGTTACCTCGATTCAAGAAAAACAAAAAGCGATCGAGGAGAAAAAGCAGGCTTTAGCCACTTTAAAAGAGCACCAAAATGCCCAAAAACGCGAATTAGCCGTCGCCAGTTCACGTCAGCAAAAATTGTATTCCTCGGTTAAATCCGAAAGAGCCAAACTGGAGCAGGCCTTAAACGAACTGGAGGAACAATCGCGAAAGATTGCCGAAGAAATCCGGCGCAAAACTCAGGGCACTACCGGACAATCCTTAGGAACAGGAACCTTTACCTGGCCGGCGCCCGGCTATAAACGGATTACCTCTCAATATGGTATGCGCTATCATCCCATTCTTAAGAAAAGAAAGTTGCATACGGGAATGGACATCGGCGCTCCCAAAGGCGCGAACATCGTGGCCGCGGACAGTGGTACCGTGATTCAGGTGGGCTGGAACGGCGGTTACGGCAATACAGTGATGATTAACCACGGTAATAACAAGGTTACTCTTTACGCCCACTGCTCTGCCACTCTGGTCAGCGTAGGCCAAACCGTCCAAAAGGGTGACGTGATCGCCAAAGTAGGCAGCACAGGCTGGAGTACCGGTCCTCACCTCCATTTTGAAGTAAGAATAAACGGAGAACCGGTTAATCCAACTAAATATCTCTAATGGTTTTTCGTTACTAAATACAAATACAACATATGCCGGACTTGCCTGTTAAAGAAGCTTTCATCAAGCGTTACTTGAAGAAAGCTTCTTTTGTTTTTCCTGCTCTCCCCTTTTTCTTGCATAAACAAAGCGGGCTGGGATATAATATAAGATGCAAATGCTAATCTTTTGCATTTAGGAGGAACAAACATGCTGTCCGTAAGAAAACTACTTTTTGTCTTAATCCTGCTTGCGTTTTTCGGCACCGCCCTTTTTTTGCTTTCCGGATGCCAAACCGACCAGGCCACACCTCCTTCTCCTTCTATGGCTGCCTCTCCGCAAGCTGTTGTTTATACCAGCATTTACCCGCTTTTCGACTTTACTCAAAAAATTGGCGGCGACAAAGTGACCGTATTGAATATTACTCCCGCCGACAGTGACCCCCACTCTTTTGAACCTTCCAGCAAGTTAATCGCCGACCTGAGCAAAGCCTCGCTCTTTCTTTATCATGGTGCCGGGATGGAGCCCTACCTGGAAAAACTGCAGGCTACCCTCCAAAGGAGCCCCTTACTGATGATCGAAGCCAGCCGCGGCATCTCCCTGATCAAGCATGAGCATCCCAAGGATGAGCAAGCCCACGAAACGCACCGCGGCGAAACAGTCTCCAACAAAACTGACTCCCACGAAAAAGCCACGCACCAGGCAGTGCCACAACAGCATGGGGATAGTTCAACCCACAAAACGCACCGGCACGCCCAAACCGACCCGCATACCTGGCTTAGTCCCCTTTGCGCGCAAGAGCTCTGCCACAATATCCTGCAGGCGCTGATCCAGATCGCCCCTGAGCATGAAGCCTCTTTTGCGGCAAACTACCAAAAGCTGGAGCAGCAATTACAGGAACTGCACCGGGATTACCAAAGGGTTCTTGCCGCCTGTCCCCGCAAAGAGATCGTGGTTACCCACGAGGCCTTTGGTTACCTTTGCCGGGAATACGGCTTAACGCAAGTTCCGATGATGGGCTTAAGCGCCGAAGCCGAACCGACACCGGGCACCCTCAAGGAAATTATCAACTTCGTCCGTAAACACAAGATCAAATATATCTTCTTTGAGTCTCTCTATAGTCCCAAAGTCGCCGAAACCATCACCCGGGAAACCAACACAAAGCTGCTCCCGCTTAATCCTTTGGGCAGCCTGACCGAAGAAGCCGTCGCCAACGGTGAAGACTACTTCAGCGTGATGCGCCAAAACCTCCAAAATCTGAAGCTAGCCCTGGAGGAGAAGTAACATGAAGAACATAAACGCAACTCTCCGGACCAAGGAAACACCGGAACAAAAAAAGCCCATCCTTCGGCTGGCGGAAATCTCCTTTGCCTATCCCGGGCAACCAGCAATCTTAGAGCAGATTAGTTTGACCGTTTGCAAAAATGATTTTCTGGTTATCAGTGGCCCCAACGGCTCAGGGAAAACCACCCTATTAAAAATCATCCTGGGTTTGCTGAAAGCCCAAAAAGGAACGGCACAGATCGGCGGCGGGTTGCCCCCAAAGCCCGTGATCGGCTACCTGCCGCAAAAAGCCCATATCAACTCCGGTTTCCCGGCCACGGTTTGGGAAGTGCTTACGCTTGCCGCACGACAACGGAAAAACAAGGCCCAGGCGTGGGAAACCATGGTACGGGTAGGTCTTCTGACCAAAAAAGACGCCCTCTTAGGAACCCTTTCCGGCGGGCAATTACAGCGGGTCTTTTTAGCGCGGGCCCTGTTAAATAAGCCGGAAATCATTATTTTGGACGAACCGGCCAACAATCTGGACAACCGGGGCAAACAGGAACTGTATCAACTGCTCGCCGCCTTACATCAAGAAGGGTTAACCATCATCGCGGTTACCCATGACCTGGCCGCTTTGCGGCCCTACGCCTCACGCCTTCTTTTAATGGCCAACAAAAAAGTTACCGAAATCCCCCCGGAAAAATGGAAAGTGGTGTGACCAAAATGCCGGAAATCCTGCAATATGAATTTATGCAAAAAGCCTTTATCGTGGGTTTGTTTGTGGGCGTGTTATGCCCCACCATCGGGATGTTTCTTGTCCTGCGCCGGCTTTCGATGGTCGGGGACACCTTGTCCCATGTCTCGCTGACCGGAGTCCTGCTGGGACTGTTATGGAACATCAGCCCGCTTCCTTTTGCCCTTTTTTTCTCGCTCCTCACAGCGTTCCTGCTGGAAAAATTAAGAATGATCTACAAAAATTACGCTGAAATCTCCCTGGCCATTATCATGTCCGCCGGGCTGGGCTTAGCCGTGATTCTGATGGGGATTGCCAATACCTCCGATACCGGACTTTCCAGCCTCCTTTTCGGCAGCATCTTAACACTCACCAATCAGGATCTGCTGATCATCACGGTCTTAGCCTTCTTTTCCCTGCTGTTGCTTTGGGGATATTACCGCGAATTCTTCTTCCTGACCTTTGATGAAGAAGGGGCCCGCCTGGCCGGGATACCGGTGGAACGTTTTAACTATTTGCTGCTGTTTTTGACCGCGATGGTTATTGCGCTGGGGCTGAAAATTGTCGGAGCCTTACTCATTTCTTCGCTCTTAACCGTTCCCGTGGCGGCCGCTTTGCTACTTTCCCGCAGCTTCAGGCAAACGATGCTCTGGTCGGTTTGCTTCGGCCTGGCCTCGGTCGTCATCGGCCTTACCAGCTCTTTTTATTTCGACCTGGCCCCCGGCGGGACTATTGTGCTCACTTCGGTCATCATCCTTCTCGTGGTACTTCTCAGTACAAAAGTATACGATTTTTTCAGCAAAAAGGAGGTCAAGAGCACCGATGAACGATAAGCAACTCACCAAACTTTTACACGCCATGAAGGAAAAAGGGCTTAAATTTACGCCGGCCCGGGAAATCATGCTGAAAATATTTCTGCAAGCCGATGATAAACTCCTTAGTGCCGCCGATACTTTTGACCTGGTCCGCAAGGAAAACGCCAAAATCAATTTTTCCACGGTCTACAGGAACTTAGACACGCTGGTAACCAATCAACTCATTGAAAAAATTACTTGCCATGACGGCATCAGGTACAAACTAATCAGTCAGAAACAGCACCATCATTTAATGATTTGCACCCATTGCCACAAAACGGAGCCTCTTCCCTTCTGCCCATACGGGGAACTGGAAGCCTTCATCAAAAACGGGACCGATTTTCTTCCGACCAACCACCATGTGGAAATATACGGCTACTGTAAAAATTGCCGTCAGGAGCTTAAGTAAACGCAAATTATATAAATGTTCAGATGTTTAGCGCACTGCTGAGGGCGCTTTTTTATTTTCCCGGGATGCTGCGTTTTTAAAGGACCGCATCAAATCAAGACAGGTCAATGCAGGAAAAAAAGTACAAAACTGGCATACAGCACAGCGAAAACCGCTAAGAAAGCCACCCCCCAGCCAGCCCTTTTATTCTTCCGGCGCAGAAGCCACCTGGCGTAAACCAAGGTATACAATCCCACGCAAAGGGCGACTAGCCACAATAAGAGATCGGAAAGCAGGACACTCATCATCATCCCTCCTTTTGCTCCGAAGGCGCTGTCCTCATCATCATGCCGGTCCGTCGCACATGAAATTCCGTTTCCACACTTACTTCAAACTGCGGGTATTTGCTCAGCCAATCATATTCAATCCAATCCTGCCAGGTCAAAAAATCAGTCCTGGTATTTTCTCCGAAGCCAAAAATGTCCGCACGAAATTCCTCCTGGGTTTTGCGAATTAAACGAGTCGCCTCCCGGGAAATGGTTCGGCTGACGTAATCCTCCAGTTGCCTTCTTAATCTTCCCTGCTCGTAATTTTCGCCGCTTTGAATCGAGAGAATTTCCCCTTCCAAAAACAAACGGATCTTCATCTTTTGCTGCCTGAGATCAATTGTTACCTCCGGTTTACGCCCTTGGATTATTTCTGCCACGATAATATTACTGCCCGCTTCCTTCGGGTCAGGATCAGGAAAGGTAACGCTTCCCCGGACAAAATTTCCCGTAAGTAGCTGATAAAACCTGGTTTCTTTCCCGTTGAGATACCCTATCAATTTATCCTCGCGAAATGCGGCCAATCCGATGATCTCAATCTCATTGCCCCCCTTCCGGGGAATCTCCCCGGGAAGATAAGCCAGTCCCTGTTCCACTTTCTCTTTGCTGTTTTGCTCTTGCTGTTTCAACTCGTCTTCCTTTTCTTTTTCCGGGCTCTTTTTTTCCATGCCGATTAAGGCCGCAATCGGCTGGCTCCCGGGGGAATTCAACCCTTCATAAAAGCGATGAATATCGGCATGGGGAAGCAGTCCCGTCGTCCTGGAGGCCGCCATAAAAATATCGATTTGCCGCGAGGGATATCTTTCAAAAACAAGGGTTTTATTGGCCTGAATCAGCTCACTGGCCTTCCCTTGCGTAACCATTAAAAAGTTGGTCCGGCGCACTTCCCGGCTGCGCACCAAAGGATTAATATACCGGTCTAAGCCTTCCCGGGCGATTTCTTCCGAAACAATGATCGCTTTATTATGGATGAAGGTCAGATGTTTGCTGATAAAACTGTCCGCCAGTTCTAACGCGGCAAAAAGGGAAGGCGCCTCCACCGAAATTACTTCACTGGCTTTTTCCGCATCTCCTCCTTCAATGGGCTGCGGGATGGCCAACTGGAAAGTAACATTAACGATATTCCGTTCTCCTTTGTCAATGCCCAGCAGGATGATATAGCCCAATTCGTCGGTTTCATGTGAGCTCCAGCAAGCCGTCAAAAAGACCAAAGCTGCCGCCAGCAGCATCAGAAAGACGATTTTTTGCTTCATTTTGCTTTCTCTCCTTTCCCGCCTAAAAAAGCAATGGCGCACAGCAATAAGGGCAAGCCAAAAGTAATGGCCCCCCCATAGTACATACTGAACAGACTTTCCAGTTTTACTGTTTCAACTATATTCTGCGGAGTAAAAGCGATCGTAAAAAGCAGCAAAGAAAACAGTCCTAGCAACGGGCGGTAATAAGGAATTTTTAAGGTGTCTTTCAGGATCTGCAATGTTACGAACAAGCCGATGGCAATCCGCATAATGGCGGTAAAAGCCGCAAAAATAACAAAGACCGCTTCGACCCGTTGGACGTAATGCCCTAAAAAAATACTTCGGTATAACTGGTAAATCGGCACAAAAGTTTCCGTGCTGGTAGGATAGGGCAGCACCATGAGATAAACTGTCACCATGCTCGTAAAAAGCAGAATGACAACCCCCATACTCCAAACGCCGATCTTTTTTATTTTCGCCCGGTCGCTGGAAGAAAAATAGGAGACCAGATAGGCCAGCGCGATCACTTCGCCAAAAGAAGATATTTCAAAAACGCTGCTTTTCAGAAAAGAACCGAACCCAAAACCCATTACCGGAAAAAGCATTCTAAAATCATAGTAGGGAAACAAAGCCGCCAGAGACGTCACTAAGCCGATCCCGATATAAACCAGCGCAATATAACTGCTTCGCGCAAGGGCTTCAACCCCGTAATATAACGCATACCAGGCGCCAAACAGATAAAAAACCGCAATGGCGCTAAGCGGGGTTTCGGGAAGAAGACTCAAGATTACCAACTCGCTGAAAATCCTTAAAAGCAGCCCTGTGGTGACCAGAAAATAGCAAAACATAATTAAATTGACCGCTATCCCCAGACCGGGACCTAACAGTAATTCCGTTATCGCCGTCAGTGGTTTTCCGGGAAAACGCTCCAAAAGCCTCGCGATGATTAACCATAAACCAAGAGCCAACGCGCCGCTGGCGATAGGCAGAAGCCAACCGGCGGTGGCGCCATGTTCCGTGATCATCCGAGGATAACCGATAAACGCTTTCATCCCAATCAGGATAACCAGGACGGCCGTCATCTCGGAATAGCCGATCCGAATCTTGTTCATTGCTGTTTTCCTCCACGCGTATTCTTAATCCAACCACGACTGATCTTGGGTTGACGTATTTCATCCAACGGGGTAAGATAGTCTACCCGCTTTTCCATGGACCAAACGGGCCCACGCAAGACCACATCCGGCTCCGTTTTCACGGGCGGCCCCACCGGAGCAAGGAAAGGAACCCCGAAGGATTTCATGCTGACCATCGTCACTAAGAACAAAAACAAACCTCCCGATATGCCAAAGAATCCGAAAAAGGCCGCCAGGATCGTAAAAACAAAGCGGATAAACCGTAAACCAAAGGAAATGGAATAATTTGGTATAGCAAAGGAAGCCAGACCGGTGATGGCCACGACAATAATCAAAATGGGGCTGATAATCCCGGCCTGGGCGGCGGCCTGCCCTAGAATCAGCGCCCCCACAATCCCGATGGTATTGCCGATAACTCCCGGCACCCTTACGCCCGCTTCCCGGATTAATTCAAAAGCGAATTCCATCACAAAAAGTTCAAAAATCGTCGGAAACGGTACGATCACGTGAGCTGCGGCAATGGCTAACAAGAGTTCCGTCGGAATCATTTCCTGATGGAAATTGACCACCGAAACATACAGGCCGGGCGTAAGAAGGGTAATAAAAAGGGCCAGCACCCTTAAGACCCGCAAAAAATTCCCGTAGGGAACCCGTAAATAATAATCCTCCGGACTATGTAAAAGGGAAAACATCGTAACGGGAACAATCAAAGCCTGCGCACTTCCATCGACAATAATCGCCACATGCCCTTCCACCAGAAAGGAGACTACCCGGTCCGGCCGCTCCGTGGTAAGTACCTGGGGCGCCAGTTTAAAAGGAGCGTCTTCGATAAATTGTTCCAAAATCCCGGCTACCCCGATGTAATCGGTCTTAATGGAAGCAATCCGGTGTTTGACTTCTTCCACCAGCTTCGGATTGGCCAAATCGTCGATATACATGATGGCCACATCCACATTCGTCCGTGAGCCTATTTTTTGTATTTCCGTAATCAACTTTTCGTTACGGAGCGCTTTCCTGATCAGGCCGGTATTACTGCGCAAGGTTTCGTTAAAGGCTTCATGCGGCCCAAAGATGACCTCTTCCGTTTGCGGAATGCCGACACCCCGCCTGTCCCAGCCTTTGGTCTCGATCACCAGGCTTTTGTCGCACCCTTCGATAAATATAGCGGTGTTCCCATAATTAACCAGGTCTAAAATGCTCCGGTATTGATCCAAAAGTGCTACATCATGTCCGGGCAGTAAATGCTCCATAACATATTCGGCCAGGCGTCCGCGCTCCTCGACGATCTCGCCTTCATCAATCAAAACCATCAGGGACTTTAAAATGTCGTTGTTGATGATATTTTTATCGGTCAAGCCGTCGATAAAAATCAAAAAAGCTTTTAACGGCGGCTTCGTGGCAATATAAAAATCACGAATGATGATGTCCTTGTTTTTGGAAAGGGCATAGATTTTGTTCAGATACTCCCGATTAGTTTCTAAATCCATGCTTACGTAAAGGTCTTCCGGTTTACCGGACCTTTTTTCTTTTTGCTTGTGTAGAGGCAAAGGCTTCCTCGGCTTTTTCAGCTTGTTTTTGTCCTGGTCTGCGTCCCTTTCTTTATCCTCCTTTTCCCCGGCTGCGGCCTGGTTTTGCTCCTTGTCCTTGTCCCCGGCCTGGTCCTTCTCCTGCTCCCGGCCTTTGTCCTGGTCCGCGTCTTTTGCTTTGTCCAGAGCCTTTTCTTCCCCTTCGCCTTTTGCTTGGCCTTTTGCTTCACCTTTGTCTTCAGCCTTGCCTTCACCTTTGTCTTCAGTTTTGTCTTCATTGCCTGGTTCTAAAATGAATTTTTCCTGATAGCGCGCATTTTTAAAGTTGAATAATTTCTCCTCGAGCTTCTCCCAAAAGTTGGCCATCTTCTTCTTCCTTTCCGGTTATTAATTTATTCTTTGAAAATACAAATCAAAATATGCCCCGTCACCCTTTCCCGATATTCGCATAGAGTATTAAAGAGTAGCGAAAACGAAAGGAGAATTACTGAATGATGAAAATGTATAACAGCGTGCGTCACCTGATCATGGAGCTGAATGAACTACTGATCGTCTATGGTTACATGATTCAAAACGCCCCGACGGAAGAAGCAAGAAGATTGTCGGAACTCAACAGGAGAACGGTTAAGGCTACGAAGGAACTCTTCGGAAATATGTTTAACGATACCTTCAACGAGAATCTCGCCGCCATGTCGGAGGTGGCGGAAGAAGTACCGGTCTTCGCGGAATTTCGGGCCGCCGCCCAATACGCCTTTATTGAAGAAAGCCAAATCATCCAAATGCTGAAAAACATCTACCTGAATGCGGATAAATGCCATCATGATACGATTTTCGGTCAATTGATCGAACATATCGTCAACGCCATGCGCCTCCTCTACCTCTTAACTTAACAGCCCCCACTTCATCTTTAGTAAATACCTTTTCGAAAAAGGCTGATTGAAAAACGTTTTCAATCAGCTTTTTTGCAAACAGCTATGTTGAGGGTCCGCAAAATTTAGGTTTGGGCAACTTTTTGAAGCAAGCACTTCTCTTAATTGTCCGTACATATCATAAAGAGAAAAAGAAAAAAGTGCGGAGCACAAAGGAGTTGGCGGTATGCAGAATCCCTGGCAGGAAGTTATCAGAATTCCTTTGGGCCAAAGAGAGCCCAAACCAAGAACAAAAGGCATTACCATGGTGATTGATAAAGGCCTTGGTTTAAGAGAATTAAAAGATTTGCTGGAAGTGGCGGGAACCTACCTGGATTTTCTTAAACTGGGCTTCGGCACGTCGGTCCTGTATCAAGACAGTCTTTTGAAAGCAAAAATAAGGCTCTGCCGGAAATACCAGGTGAAAGTATATCCCGGCGGAACCTTGACGGAAATCGCTTTACTGCAAAAACGCTTTGAGCCATATCTGGAGGAGGCACGGAAATTAGGCTTTGAGGCCGTCGAGATTTCCGACGGCACCATTTTTTTAGACAAAGCAAAGCGGAAAGATTGTCTAAAACGAGCAGTAGAAGCAGGTTTTACGGTGTTGACGGAGGTCGGAAAGAAAGACCCGCACCAGGCTCCTTCGCCCCGAGCTCTCGCCGAACAATGTGCGGAAGACCTGGCGAACGGTGCCTGGAAGGTCATTATGGAAGCCCGGGACAGCGGAAAAGGAATCGGCATTTACGATCCCCAGGGGAAACTGCAGCAAGAG
>DGEB01000019.1:7865-8662 GCA_002385735.1 Peptococcaceae bacterium UBA3937 | reverse complement strand
TTTAAACGGGAAAACGTCTAAGGCATCGGGCGGAAAGAGGGGAAAGAATGGCCGGCCAAAGTGAGACACGGGATGGAGGTAGAAGCAGTTGAAGAAGGAGAGTAAAGAGAAGAAAGAGCGGCAGGGGAAGTTAATCGTCATCGAGGCTCCGGACGGTAGCGGAAAAAAGACCCAGGCGGAGTTGCTCTTTAAGCGGCTGCAGGAAGAAGGGCGAAAAGTAGAAAAAGTGGAATTCCCTAATTACCGCAGTGACTCTTCGGCACTGGTGAAAATGTATTTAAACGGGGCCTTCGGCAAAGAACCCCATGACGTCAATCCTTATGTGGCTTCTACTTTCTATGCGGTGGACCGTTATGCGACTTACCGGACGGAATGGCAGGATTTTTATGAAGCCGGCGGGATAATTATCGCCGACCGTTATACCACTTCCAACATGGTGCATCAGGCCGCCAAATTCCAACAAGATGAAGAGAAGGAGCGTTACCTGGATTGGCTGTGGGATTTTGAGTTCCGGCTGTTCGCCTTGCCCGTGCCGGACCTGGTTGTTTTTCTTGATCTTCCGCCCCGTTTCAGCGGTCGCTTGATTCAGGAGCGGACCAACAAAATGACCGGGCAACAGGAGAAGGATATTCACGAGAAAAACAAGCAGTTTCTGGAACAATCCTACCGGAATGCCTGTTGGGTGGCCGAAAAATACCAGTGGACGAAAATAAGTTGTGTTGAGAATGGACAAATTAAAAGTATTAGGGCAATTCACGAAAATATATATAATATTGTAAAAGGAAAAATTTTACTGG
>DGEB01000019.1:0-7646 GCA_002385735.1 Peptococcaceae bacterium UBA3937 | reverse complement strand
AAATAATTAAACAATTTTGTTAAAATAATAACAAAGAGACATTATAAAAGGTGGTTGAACAGTTTGGAAGAGAAAATCCTTGCGATGCTGGAGAAAATGTATGCCGAATTCGCCGATAAACTGGAGCAACTGGCCGACCAAATGGAGAACACTAATAAAACCGTGGCAGACATGGACAAGCAGATGCGGCAACTGGGCGAACAATTAGATGATGTAGAAAACCATATGGTCAATGTGGAAAGTGAATTAAAAACCGAAATGGGAGCCCTGCTTGATACGCAGAGGTTTGTCCTGGATCGTTTGGACCGGGTGGAAGTGAAAATTGATGCCCTTGCCGGGAAGGTGGAAAGACAGGATCTTCGTATCAACATCATTGAAAGCGGCAAAAAAAAGCTGCCCATCTAAGATAATTTACATAGGACTTCTTAAAAAAGACTTCTTAACCCGTGCTTTTTGGGGAAGGTAGACGGTATTCGTACTGCCTACCTTTGTTGTTTTTACCCCTTCATTTTGTTGCATAGCTTCCCGTGGATAAGAAAATACTAAAGAGAGAAGCAATACCATCTCAATTTAGATCTTAGGAGGCTTTCACAAAATGAGGATGAAACAAAAGCGGAAGCAATTGGGGGTTAGCCTTTCGGTCATACTTATTTTAAGTGTGCTGCTTTGGGCGGCAAGCTGCAGCCCGGCGCGAAGACCCGGGCCGGTAGAACCCGGTCCTACGCCGACCCCGTCCCCGACCCAACCAAGTCCGGGAGGGCGAACCACGCCGGATCTGCCTAATGAGAAAACGTCCCGCGCCCAGGAACTGGCCCGAGCGATCAGTGACCTGGAAAATATCCATTCGGCCACCGTGGTGCTCTATAGCAACAGCGCCTGGGTCGGCGTTGATTTAGCGGCGGGAAGCGAAAACAAATTGACCAATGAGATGAAAAACCGCATTACGTCCCTTGTGAAAAGGGAAGAGAAAGGGATTGACCGGGTGTATGTGGTGGCCGATGCTGATTCGGTATCCCGTTTAAAGGAAATTGCGCGGGAAGTGGAGCGGGGGAAACCCATCACCGGCTTTCTTGAGGAGTTAAATGAAATTGGCCGGAGAATAACCCCTTCCAGTCAATGAGGAAAAAAGAATACGAAAAAGAGAGGACGCCTCATCCTCTCTTTTTCGTATTCTTTTTCTTTTTAGTTTTGGCTTGGGGCGGGCTGTTTAGGATGTTTGTTCTTTAGGCTAGCGAAAAATTGCGATATTGACAGAAATTGCGGCTGATTTTACAATATATGAAACAAAGGATGAGAAGTGGTATAATGGTTAAAAGAAGAAGCTTATCCTACTTTTTCGGGGAAGAGCAAATCAGTCAGCTTGATAGCGTCTTCATTAACCACTTTGTAGGTGATTTCCGTCCCTTTTCTTTTGCCTTCAATAAGGCCGGCCGCTTTTAATTTGTATAAATGCTGGGAAATTGTTGATTGTGGCTGGAGCAAGGATTCCTGGATAGTGGAGACATTGGACCCGCCGGTTTCGATTAGATTTTTAATAATACAGAGCCGGATCGGATGGGCTAAGGCTTTAAGGATTTTAGCGTTTTTTTCAATTAATTGCCTTTGTCTTCCTTTCAAATTCATAAAAATATCCCCCATATTTTACTATAATATCTATAGGTTATAATAAAACAAAATAGAGAAAATGGCAAATATTTGTTATTAAAATAGTAGAATATTGCATCTATACCGAATTTAAGGAGGAGGAATAGAGCTTGCTCGAACTAAAAGACATTTCTTATTATCCCGAGGGCGAAAAAAATGCCGAGGCGATTTTAAAGGAGATTAATCTTGTCCTGGAGAACAACCGTTTTTATGTGATTACCGGCCCTAACGGCGGGGGCAAATCCTCCCTGGCGAAGATTATTATGGGGATTTACCGGCCCAGTTCCGGGAAGATCTTCCTTAATGGAAAAGAAATTACCGACCTCAGTATTACGGAGCGGGCGCGCCTGGGCATTGGTTACGCTTTTCAGCAGCCCCCCAGGTTTAAAGGCATTACCGTGGAAAAGCTGCTCAGTTTGTCCTGTGGCTGTTCAACGGGTAGTGAATGTTTAGGGGCCGGTTGCCATTATTTATATGACGTGGGCTTGTGCCCGAAGGATTACGAAAAGCGCGAGGTTAACGCGAGCCTTTCCGGCGGGGAGCTTAAGAGGATTGAAATTGCGACATTGCTTTCCCGGGAAGACTTGCGGATCGCCGTTTTCGACGAGCCGGAGGCGGGAATCGATTTATGGAGTTTTAACCGCTTAACCGAGATTTTTGAAAGGATTAAACAGAAAAAGAATTTGACCACGGTGGTTATTTCGCATCAGGAGAGGGTTTTAAGGCTCGCCGATGAAATCATCCTGGTCGCCAACGGGAGAATTCAGGAAAACGAGGCCCAAGCGGCTTTCCTGGAAAATATTATTGATACATGTAGTTGTCGAAAAGAATGTCAGGAAAGGGTCTGATGGAGCAATGGACAAGCTGGACAGGGAAATGTTAATCAAAATAGCCGATTTGCACGAAACCCCGCAAGGGGCCTATAATATCCGGAAAAACGGGCAGGGAGTGGAAAGACGGTCTACGGCCAATATTGAAATCAGGACGAAGGAAGATAAACCGGGCATCGATATTATTGTCAAACCGGGTACCAAAGGGGAAAGCGTCCATATTCCCGTCCTTATTACGGCCGAAGGGCTGGACGACCTGGTCTATAATACCTTCTATATCGGGGAGGACGCCGATGTGCTGATTGTGGCCGGTTGCGGCATCCACAACCCGGGGCAGAAAAAAGCGCAGCATAACGGCGTGCATACCTTTTATGTGGGGAAAAGGGCGCGGCTGCGTTATGTGGAAAAGCACTATGGGGAAGGCGAAGGGACCGGGGAAAGAATTCTTAATCCGCAAACTTTTTTGGAACTGGAAGAGGGAGCCAGCGCGGAACTGGAAATGGTGCAAATCCGGGGGGTGGATTCGACCAAAAGGGAGACGAAAGCCAGGCTCGGGAAAGAGGCCCATATCCTGATTACGGAAAAGGTACTGACCCACGGCCGGCAAACCGCCGAATCGGAAATGGAAATCGAATTAAGAGGGGAAGCTGCGGTAGCCCAGATTATTTCCCGCTCCGTGGTCCAGGAACAGTCCAGGCAGGTCTTTTATCCCCGCATGTCCGGTTACTGCCGGTGCCGGGGGCATGTGCAATGTGATGCTATTATTATGGACCAGGCTACGGTAAGAGCCATTCCGGAAATAACGGCCTATCATGCGGATGCCCAGTTAATCCATGAGGCAGCGATTGGTCGCATCGCCGGCGAACAGTTAATCAAGCTGATGACTTTAGGGCTTTCGGAAAAGGAAGCCGAGGAAACCATTCTTGAAGGGTTCTTAAGATAAGTACGATCGTAGCTAGAAGACAGTTGGATAAGTTTCTTTTTCGGCGCAAAAAAAACCCGTGGCAAATGCCACGGGTTTTCTGTTTCTGAGTGTCCACCAAGATGTTGCGTTTTTGCGCCTATTGTCCGGCGAGCCGTTTGTATCCTTCCAGGCGTTCTTTCGCTTCCTTTTCGGCCTGCTCGAAGAGCTTATCGGCCACATCGGGGAAGAATTGCGCCAGGGAAGCATAGCGGACTTCACCCATGATAAAGTCTCTGAAGTTACCGGTCGGCTCTTTGGAGTCAAGCACGAACGGGTTCTTACCCTGTTCTTTCAGCAGCGGATTGAAACGATAGAGCTGCCAGTAGCCTGATTCGACGGCCTTCTTGCCTTCTTGTTGTGAATACCGCATTCCGACCTTAATTCCGTGGTTGATGCAGGGAGCATAAGCAATAATCAGGGAAGGACCTTGATAAGCTTCCGCTTCCGTAAAGGCTTTGATTAATTGATTTTGGTCGGCTCCCATACATACCTGCGCTACGTAAACGTAGCCGTAAGAAGCGGCAATCATCCCTAAGTCTTTTTTCTTGATTCTCTTTCCGCCGGCGGCGAATTTCGCGACGGCGCCGGTAGGTGTGGCTTTGGAGGATTGACCGCCGGTGTTGGAGTAGACTTCCGTATCGAAAACGAGGATGTTGATATCTTCGCCGGAAGCGATCACATGATCCAAACCGCCGTAACCGATATCATACGCCCAACCGTCACCACCGAGCACCCAGGTGGAAGGTTTCACCAGGTAGTCGTTAAATGCGGCGATTTCTTTACATACCGGCAGATCGGCGTATTTTTTCAAGAGCGGACGAACAAGGGCGGCCGCTTTTTTGCTTTCTTCACCGTTTTCTCTCACGGCAAGCCATTTTTCAAAGGCATCTTTCAGCTCGGCAGGAAGGTTCTGCGTGAGGGCTTCTTCCATGTAGCCCGCGATTTTATTCCGTAATTGTTTAGTGCCAATTGCCAAACCAAAGCCGTGTTCCGCATTGTCTTCAAAGAGGGAGTTGGCCCAAGCCGGTCCTTTCCCTTCCGCATTAGTGCAGTAAGGAATGCTGGGTGCCGGAGCTCCCCAGATGGAAGAACAGCCGGTGGCGTTGGAGATGATCAATCTATCGCCGAAGAGCTGGGTGAGCAGTTTTGCATAAGGTGTTTCACCGCAGCCCGCACATGCTCCGGAGAATTCCAGCAAGGGTTTCACAAACTGGCTGCCCTTGACCGAATGCGGATTCCAGAGTCCTTCCTTGGTAGGAATGCTCATCGCGAAGTTCCAGTTATCGCTTTCTTTGGCGGTCATTTCTTCCAGGGGTTTCATTTCTAAGGCTTTTTGTTTTGCCGGGCAAATTTCCACACAGTTGCCGCAGCCGGTACAATCGGAAGGACTGACCTGGATCCGGAAGGAGAGACCTTCCAGTTGTTTCCCAATTGCCTTTTTCGTGACATAACCGGCCGGCGCTTTTTTGTTTTCTTCCTCCGTGGTTAAGACAGGCCGAATGGCGGCATGGGGACAGACATAAGAGCATTGGTTACATTGAATGCAATTTTCCGGAATCCAATCCGGCACGTCCACGGCAATCGAGCGTTTTTCGTAGACCGTGGTGCCGAGGGGGAAGGAACCGTCTTCTCTGCCCACAAAGGTGCTGACCGGTAATTTGTCGCCTTGCTGGGCATTCATCGGGATAACCACCTTTTTCACGAATTCCGGCAGGTCATTGGTAGCCGCGACTTCTTCTTCCACACTATTGGACCATGCTTTGGGCACGTCTACCTTGACGAGGGCTTGCAGGCCTTCGTCCACCGCCTGGTGGTTCATCTTGACAACTTTTTCGCCTTTGCGGCCGTAGGTCTTGACAATCGCTTCCTTCAGCAGCTTAACGGCCTGATCTAAAGGAATCACATTGGCCAGCTTAAAGAAGGCCGCCTGCATAACCATGTTGATCCGCGAGCCTAAACCGATCCTTTTGGCGATATCCACCGCGTCAATGATATAGAAGTTAATGTCATTGTCGGCAATTTGTTTTTTCAGACCGGCCGGTAACTTTTCGTCCAGTTCTTCCGGTTTCCAGGTGCAGTTGAGGAGGAAAGTACCGCCTTTTTTCAATCCTTCCAACAGTTGATATTGGTAAACATAAGACTGTTTATGACAAGCGATGAAATCAGCTTCGTCAATGAGATAGGTGGATTTGATCGGTTTTTTCCCGAAACGCAGGTGGGAGATGGTCACACCGCCTGATTTTTTGGAGTCATAGGCAAAATAGGCCTGCGCGTATAAATCGGTGTTGTCACCAATGATTTTGATGGCATCCTTGTTGGCGCCAACCGTGCCGTCGGAACCAAAGCCCCAGAATTTGCAGCGGGTTGTTCCGGCTGGAGCGGTGGAGACAACGCCTTTAACCGGCAGGGAAGTATAGGTGACGTCATCTTCAATGCCGATGGTGAAGAGGTTTTTCGGAGTGGTTTGTTTCAGGTTGTCAAAGACGGCCAGGATCTGGGCGGGCGTGGTATCTTTTGAGCCCAGGCCGTAACGTCCGCCAACGATGATGGGCGTGTCTTTCTTTTCATAGAAGAGATTGCGGACATCAAGATAGAGAGGTTCGCCCGGTGCGCCCGGTTCCTTGGTGCGATCCAACACGGCAATTTTCTTCACGGTCTTCGGCAAAACATTAAAGAAGTATTTTTCCGAGAAAGGCCGGTAAAGATGAACCTTGATAACCCCGACTTTTTCACCTTTCGCCATGAGGTAGTCAACAACCTCTTCAATTGTTTCACAGACCGAACCCATAGCCACAATGATCCGTTCAGCATCGGGTGCGCCGTAATAATTGAAAGGATGATATTCTCTACCGGTAAGTTTCGTGATTTCCTTCATGTAGTTTGCGACAATGTCAGGCACTTTTTCGTAGAAGGGGTTGGCAACCTCCCGGGCCTGGAAGAAGATATCCGGGTTCTGGTTGGTGCCTTTGACATGAGGATGTTCCGGATTAAGGGAGTTCTTCCGGAAAGCTTCCAGAGCATCCCAGTCTAATAGTTTGGCTAATTCTTCATGTTCGAGGACTTCAATTTTTTGCACTTCGTGGGAAGTTCTGAATCCATCGAAGAAATGCAAAAAGGGCACTCTTGATTTAATCGCGGCCAAATGGGCAATGCCGCCTAAATCCATTACTTCCTGGACACTGCCGGAAGCTAATAAGGCGAAACCGGTTTGCCGGCAAGCCATAACGTCTGATTGATCACCGAAGATCGAGAGGGCATGGGAAGCCAATGCCCTGGCGGTGACATGGAAGACACCAGGCAACAACTCTCCCGAAATTTTGTACATGTTGGGGATCATCAGTAAGAGTCCCTGTGACGCTGTAAAGGTGGTGGTAAGAGCTCCCGCGGAAAGAGATCCGTGAACAGCTCCCGCAGCACCGGCTTCTGATTGCATTTCAACGACATTCACTGGCTGACCAAAGATGTTTTTCATTCCATGGGCACTCCATTCATCAACTAGCTCAGCCATGGGCGATGATGGAGTGATTGGATAGATTGCGGCGACTTCGGTAAAAGCGTAAGCGACATGTGCTGCAGCAGTGTTCCCATCCATAGTTTTCATTTTTCTGACCACATTTTTCACACTCCTCCAAATAATACACTTTTTTTATAATAACATTTATTATATCACACACCTAATTGTAACGGATAGGATTAGATTTTGCAAAGGAGAAAATAATTTTAATAGTGGTAAAAATGCTTAAACATTAGCCTTTAGAAAAAGGAACAAAAAAAGACTTACGTGATCTTTTTTTGTGGGAAGGATCCGTAAGTCTTTTTTCAGTAAACCTTAGAGAATGAAGCTTTTTGGTACTGACTTTCCCGGAGTCAGCACGTTCTTCTAGCCTCAGCCACTGGGACCACAACTGAAGCCGCCGAAGGAGGGTCCGCCTCCGCCATAGCCGCCACCAAAGCTCGGTCCACCGCCGCCGTAGCCGCCACGGTCTCCACGACCGCCGCCATAGCCGTAGTCATCAAAGCCGCCGAAGTCGTAGTCACCATAGCCGCCGTAGCCATAATCATCATCGAAGCCGCCGAATCCGCCGAAGTCAGGCATCCCCATGCCGTTCATGCCGGGCAGGTTACCGGACATCGCCATGTCGATGAACTCTTCAAAGCTGGGGAATCCCATGCCCTCTAAAAAGGAGAATGGGTCAAATCCACCCATG
>DGEB01000047.1 GCA_002385735.1 Peptococcaceae bacterium UBA3937 | reverse complement strand
AGGATGTCTCTTGCTTATTTTTTTTCCTACAGCAATTTTACACTATGTT
The DNA here is from genome assembly GCA_002385735.1 of Peptococcaceae bacterium UBA3937. Lineage (GTDB taxonomy): Bacteria > Bacillota > Peptococcia > DRI-13 > DTU073 > UBA3937. Next base: position 22,488 of record DGEB01000047.1, on the reverse strand, counting down.
GACCATATTTATATTTTTTCTTACTATTAAGGTGGTACCTGTTATATATTTATTTTTATACAAATGCGAAAGTGGGTGGAGCAATGACCATGCTCAACGAGCAGTCCCCGCTCATTACGGCAAAAGCGCTTTGCAAGTACTATCAAATGGGGGATATTACGGTAAAAGCCCTGCAAAATGTGGATTTTTCCATTTATTCCGGTGAGTTAATTGTCATTTTGGGCCCAAGCGGTTCAGGAAAAAGCACCCTGCTTAATCTGGTTGGGGGAATGGATCAAGCTACCCGCGGTGAACTCTACTATAAAAACACCCCGCTTCATAATGCTTCTCCCAAACAACTAACCTTTTTTCGCCGCAATAATGTGGGCTTTGTATTTCAATTCTACAACCTTATTCCCAATCTAACCGCTTATGAAAACGTCTGCCTTTCGGCCGAAATCGCCCAAAATCCCCTTTCGCCCGGCGAAATGCTGGAAAAGGTTGGCCTGGCCGAACGGACTTCTCATTTCCCCGCCCAACTATCCGGCGGGGAACAGCAGCGCGTGGCTTTAGCCCGGGCCATTGTCAAAAACCCGGAAATCCTTCTTTGTGACGAACCAACGGGGGCTCTCGATTATCAAACGAGCATTCAGGTGCTGCAATTGTTAAAACACTTTTGTGAAGAATATCATAAAACAGTAATCCTGATAACTCATAACACGCCGATTGCGCAAATCGCCAATCGGATCTTTTACATCAAAGATGGGCAACTCAGCCGTATTACAGCCAATGAACAGCCCATTGCACCGGAGAAGGTGACTTGGTGATGCTGTGGCGTAAATTGTTCCGTGATATTAAAGAAAATAAAGGGGCTTATCTGGCCTGTGTCACGATCATTCTAATCGGGCTAATGCTTTTTTCCTCCCTTTCGATTGTAATGGACAATCTAAAGTCTTCACAACAAGCCTTTTACTATCACCAAAACTTTGCCGACGGTTTCGTCGACTTAAAGGCCATGCCTCTTTCTGAAGTAAACCGCCTGCAAACCATTAAAGGCATCAAGGATATTCAAGGCCGTATGATCAAAGATGTTCGTGTAGCCGCGCAAGACAAGGCCGAAGACCGTTCGGAAGAAGTATACCTACGCTTGATCTCTATAGACCCTACACATCCACGGCCCATAAATGATATGCATCTCCTAAAAGGGCAACACTTGCAAAATGACGTTTTTAACATTTGGGTGGATAATCAGTTTTTTGAAGCCAACCACCTTAACCTCAATGATTCCGTGGAGATCATTGCCAACGGTAAAAAAATCCGTTTATATATCGCCGGAACGGGCTTTAGCCCCGAATTCGTCTATACGATGCGTACCGCCAATGACCTTTTCCCCCACCCTGAAACCTTCGGTATTGCCTATGTTCCTTTTGAAATCATGAAAACGTTCTTTGCCGAATGCTCTACGGTCAATAACCTCGTATTTACTTTAGAACAGGGGGTAGAATATGAGGATGTCAAAGAACAACTGGAGCCCCGGCTCAAATCATATGGCCTAATAAGTATCTACCCACGTAAGGACCAAATCAGTCACTCCCTGCTCACCCAGGAACTAAATCAAATGGAGAATATGTCCAAGTCCTTGCCGGTCCTCTTTCTGGCTATTGCCTGCATGATTCTCTATATTATGCTGAAGCGCACCGTCGAAAACCAAAGAGGACAAATTGGGATTCTAATGGCCATGGGTTATACCCGCGGTGAAATCACGCTGCATTACTTGTCTTTCGCGCTCCTGATCGGCTTTTCCGGGGGCTTGCTTGGGGGGCTTTCCGGCCTGTTGCTGTCCTTTCCCCTAATTGCGCTCTACCAGGCCTTTTTCAATATTCCGGGGCTGCAAATAACCTTTTCTTTTTCCTATTTAATTATGAGTGTCCTGCTTGCCCTTGCTTTTGCCCTTTTCGCCGGTTATCAGGGCTGCAAAAGCGTCCTTGCCCTCCAGCCGGCAGAAGCAATGCGTCCCCCGGCTCCACCGAAAGGAAAAAGCATTCTCCTGGAGAAGTTTACATTATTCTGGAACGCCTTAACGGTACAAGGTAAAATGTCACTACGAAGCATGTCAAGGCACCCCGGTCGCACTGCCTTTATGTTTCTCGGGGTCATGTTCGCTTTTTCCCTTTTAGGTTCGCCCTGGTCGATGATGGAAATGATGGAAACACTGCTTTATGACCAGTACGAAAAGGTTGAAATATACGATCTAAAGGTCAATCTGTCCCGCCCTTTAACCCAACGACAAGCGGAAAGGGAATTAAACAGCTTCCCCGGCACCCGCAAGGCGGAAGGCAGAGCGGAAATCCCCGTTACTTTAAAAAACAACTGGCACAAGAAAGAAATAGTCCTTTTGGGCCTTCCCCAAAACAGCGAGCTTTACAAAATACGCGACAGCAAGGGCAAGCCGGTTCAACCGCCGGCCGACGGCATTCTCCTCTCCGAGTCACTAGCACAAAACCTTGAAGCCAAAGTCGGCACAAAGTTGCAACTGGAAAGCCCCTTTAACAAAGAACCGGACCAAGCGCTGACCGTTGAAGTAACCGGAATTATTCCGCAATATCTCGGGCTTAATGCCTACATGGAGTTGAACGCCCTGCAAAATCTTTTGGGGCAAAAAGAGCTAATCACAACAATCATGTTAAGTGTCAACGAAAGTAGCATCCCTTTGCTCAAGGAGCATTACCAAAATTCCTCGGTAATTGAAAGCTTCGAAGACCAGAATGAAACCCTTCGCAAATCCAAGGAACTAATGGCGACCTTTTCCGGCACCGTCTACATTTTCCTGTTCATGGGCCTGATTATTGGTTTTGCGATTATCTATAATATTTCAACCATTACCGTTTCCGAACGAAGCCGCGAGCTTGCTTCGATGATGGTCTTGGGTATGACCCCTCAGGAGGTTTTATCCGTGATCACCTTTGAGCAATGGTTCATTAGCATCCTGGCCATGCTCACCGGCATCCCGGTAACGAAACTCCTGCTTATTGGGCTGAGTCAATCGCTGGACACCGATCTGTTTACCATGCCCACTACGCTTAGTGCCACCTCCATCCTCGCGGCCTTCCTGATTACCATTGTCTGTATCCGCTTCGCCCAACTGATGGCCGCTCGCAAGATCAAAAAACTCTCCCTCGTTGAAGTATTGAAAGCAAGAGAGTAACTGCGGGTTTGCAAGTATTTGTGCATCTATATAATAGGACTATATAATCAAAGGGCGCGCCCTCACCACTTTTACGGAAGGTGGTGAAAGTGCGTCCGGAAGATAGGGGGCTTATTATGAAAAAGAAAGGGAAGCTGATTCTTGGCGCTTTGATTCTTCTTGGGATTGTTGGTTTCCTGGTTTTTGGCAACAAACAAGCTCTGCAGGCGGATCTGTTAACAGTGCAACCGAGTACGATTGCCCAGACCTTTACGGAAGATGGCTACGTCGTCCCGGAAAAAGAAATACCCCTCTATACCTCCACCGGGGGCAAAGTGACAGTGCTAGCGGTACAGGATGGAGAAAAGGTACAGCACGGTGACCTGCTCCTTTCCTTCGATGCCACCGAACTCCATTTGCAACTACGGCAACTGGAAGGGCAGCTCAAAAGCCTGCAGGCCCAGCATGAATTGGAACAATCCAAACTGGAACTGGATAAGCTGAAACAATTATATGAAGCAGGCGCCATCAGTAAAAAAGAGTATGAAGATGCTCAAAACGCCGCCAATTATTCCACTTTCCCCGGCCAAATCGAAGCAATCCAGGCCCAAATCGCCGCTGTGCAACATAAACTGAAGGAAAGTAACGTCTATGCCCCGGCAAGCGGCACCATAACCCGAGTGGAAGTCAAAGAAGGGATGTTCTTAGCTCCAGGTTCTCCTTTGATGACCCTCCATGAAAACGACAATTACCTCGTGGAAGCTTATGTGTTAACCGAAGATGTGGTTAACATTCAACCTAAGATGCAAGTGGAATTAATCCAGGATAACCCGGACGGGGACCTGGTTTTCCCCGGCACAATTACCAAAATATCCCCGGCGGCGGAAGAAAAAGTATCGGCCTTAGGGCTATTGGAACAACGCATCAAAGTGACGATTAAGCCGGACATTCCGGAAAAGGTCCAATTGAAACCGGGCTATGTTCTGGATGTGGATTTCACCTTAAGCAAAAAAGAAAACGTCCTAGCGGTGCCGAAAACGGCGCTCTTCCCTTTTGAAGGTGGGGAAGCCCTTTGGGTCGTCCGGAACAACGTGGCCCAAATTCAACCGGTGAAAACAGGATTTGAAAATCAACAGGAAATCGTGATCACCGAAGGATTAAAAGCTGGCGACACTGTAATCCTGGACCCGCAGTTAGAAGGGTTAAAGGAAGGAGCCAGGATTTCCAACTGAGCATAGCTCATGCGACCACATTGTTTTGGTGAACGGTCTCCAGCAACACCCGGTCGTCGGCAAAATCCTCCCCACTGGCCGCACTGAATTTCTCAATCAATTGCGGTACGGTCAACTGCGCTTTTTCCTCTCCCGCAAGGTCAAGGATGATCCGCCCGCGGTGCATCATAATTAAACGGTTCCCAAACCGCAGAGCATGTTCCATATTGTGCGTAATCATTACCGTCGTCAGGTTTTTGGTCTGCACCAGATGTGCGGTCAGCGCCATGATTTGCCGAGCCGCTTGCGGATCCAAGGCAGCCGTATGCTCATCCAAAAGCAATAGTTTGGGTAAAGCCAGAGTAGCCATTACCAGTGCTAAAGCTTGCCGCTGCCCGCCGGATAATGTTCCCACCGGTGCTTGCAGGCGCTTCTCCAGCCCTAATCTGGTTTCGGCCAAAGCCTGCCGAAAACATTGCCGGCGGCTCTCGTTCACCGCTTGCCCCAAACCCCGCTTTTTCCCACGCAAGAAAGCCAGGGCCAAATTCTCTTCAATCGTCATCTCCGCGGCAGTGCCCGCCAAGGGGTTCTGGTCGATCCTGCCAATGTCAGCCGCTCTTTCGTGCTCGGGACAAGCCGTGATATCCTTGCCGGCGAGAGTGAGTCGGCCTTCATTCACCGTTTCCGCTCCGCTAATCACCTTCAACAAAGTGGTCTTGCCGGCGCCGTTACTCCCAATGACCGTAATAAAATCACCCGGCTTGATATGCAGATTAATATTATTTAAAGCCAGGACTTCATTGGGGGTATGGGGAAAAAACACTTTCGAAACATTATTTAACTTAATCATGGCCCATCTCCCCTCAACTTTTACGATTTATTCTTTACTCCTGCCATCAATTAATGGGACCCTGCTGCGCCAAAGCATCAGCATTGCTTCTGGGCGCAGCTTTCTTATTGAAAACCGATATATTCGGCAAGGTCAACACTATTAATACTAATACCGCCGTGACCAGTTTAAAATTCTCCGCGGGTAATTTTAACCACAAACCCAAGGCAAGTAAGCCACGATAAAGAATCGAGCCCAGAATAACCCCCGTGAGAAGCCAACTCAAGCTACGACGGCCAAAAAGCATGATCCCTAAAATCACTGAAGCAATGGCGGCTACCAACACACCGATCCCCAACCCCACATCGGCAAAGCCCTGGAGTTGGCATTCCAAGGCCCCGGACAGACCTACCAGGAAATTGGCCAGGATTAAGGTTAAGAGCTTCGTCTGGTTAACATCAACACCCAGGGCACTGAGCATTTTTTCGTTGTTTCCGGCGGCCCGGATGGTCAGCCCCAAATCGGTCCTTAAAAACCACCCCAGCAACAAACGAGCCGCCGCTACCATCAAGAACAAAATGAGAATTATGCTGATTTGCATGGCCCGGAGGGAAAGCTCTCCTGAAGTAATTCCGCACAAAGCCAGGACCTGCGTAAAGAAGTCCTCTTTGTTCAACAGTGATATATTCGGCCGGCCCATCGCCCACAGCATCACGGTATAAATCCCACTGGTGGTGAGAATACCAGCCAAAATGTTGTTGACCTTTAGCTTCGTATGCATCAAACCGGTGGCCGCGCCGGCCAAGGCTCCGGCCATGGCCCCCAGTAATACCGCCGGGATCGGATCAAAACCCTCCATCACTGCCGTGGCCGTAGTCGCCGCGCCCAAAGGGAAGGTCCCTTCGACCGTCAGATCCGGAAAACCAAGTAAACAAAAGGTTAGTAAAACACCTAGCGCCATAAAGCCATAGATTAAACCTTGTTGCAATCCGCTAATCAGCACCATTTCCATGCGCTTCATCCACCTTTTTTGCCAAATCGAACAGACTGTTACTTCGCAACCCTAATCCAAACCTTAACCTTATCAACGATTTCAATCCAACCTAATCGATGATTTCGTCGGCCCGTTCCAACACAGATTCGGGCAAGGTAATCCCGTATTTTTCCGCAGTTCCCCGGTTGATTAACAAGGTCCGCTTGCGAATCTCCTCCGGAACGATTTCCCCTGCTTTTTCCCCTTTCAGAATCCTTGCCACCAGCAGGGCACCCTGCCGACCGCAGTCATATTCGTCATTGCCCAGAGTGCCCAAAGCGCCTTTTTTGACCGATTCCGTATCCCCGGTAAAGAGCGGCAGATCGTGGTCCTGACACACCTTAATTAACGCGTCCACGGCCGACATGACCGTATTATCCTGCGGCATAAAAACCGCGTCGACCCTCCCCGCCAGGGACTGGGCAGCCATCTGTACCTCGCTGCTGCCTGCGACGGTGGCTTCCACGATCTCCATTTTCCCCTTTAAATACTCCCTGATTCTTTGCACATTGCTGACCGAATTAGCTTCTCCCGCGTTATAAATAACTCCCAGCTTTTGGGCGTTAGGCAGCACTTCCCGAATCAGATCCATTTGCTGTTCCACCGGGTCCGCACTGTATACCCCCGTGATATTCGTCCCGGTGGCCTGGCCAATCTCCCCCATCAGCCCGGCGCCGACCGCATCGGAGACGGCAATAAACACTACCGGAATACCGGTCCCCCGCGTCGCCTGGGCGGCAGCCTGGGAGCTTGGGGTAGTAATGGCTAAAATGGCATCCACTTTATCGGCCACAAACTGATCGGCAATGGTCTTGGTGAGATTAGGATCGCCCTGGGAGTTTTTGATGTCAAAGATGATGTTTTCCCCTTCCATAAAGCCGTCCTCCCTCATCTGGTCCAGGAAGCCTTGCCGGTCTAAATCCAAGGCGGGATGGGCCACAAACTGGCTGATTCCCACCTTAAAAACCTTGCCTTCAGGCTTATTCGCTCCGTCTTCCCCATTGTTGGAGCTGTTAGACACACCGCACCCGGTCATGAATAGAGTTAAAACGGTTATGGCCAATAATTTCTTAAACCCTTTGTTTTTAAACATTTTCTTTTCCTCCTCAAAAAATGAATTTTCATTAGTTTTTAGCTAAGCATGCTGTCATTACTTTTCGCTCCACCCTCCTTTCATTTCTTGAGGAGAAACAAAAAACCAGTACTCAAATGAGTACCGGTTAAGAAGTCGTGCTCTTATGTTTTCCGGCTCATCTCAGCTCTCCTCAATCTAATCTCTTCTCAGCTCAACTCAACTCAACCCGAAAACCCAACGATGCTATGCCCGTGCTGTCTTAATTATATGATATTCCTTTTCACCTGTGATGTCAAGAACTGGATATCACTTTTGTTTCTAGCCAGTTTCTTATCTTGCCTTCACTACCGCGCCGGTGCTGGCGGAAGTAACCAATGAAGCGTACCGGGCCAGATATGAATTACCACCAACCTTGGGCGCAGGCTTCTTCCAGACCTTTAAACGAGCGGCGATTTCCGCATCGCTCAGTTTCACATTGAGCTTGCGACCGGGCATATCAATCTGGATAAGGTCGCCCTCTTGAATAATAGCAATAGGCCCGCCTTCCGCCGCTTCCGGAGAAAGATGTCCAATCGCTGCTCCCCTTGTTCCGCCGGAAAAACGGCCGTCGGTGATCAAGGCCACATCCTTATCCAAGCCCATTCCTCCCAGCGCTGCCGTAGGACTGAGCATCTCCCTCATCCCGGGGCCGCCTTTCGGCCCTTCGTAGCGAATGACCACCACATCGCCTTTGTTGATCTTGCCGCCCATAATCGCCTCAAAAGCTTCTTCCTCCGAGTCAAAAACCCGGGCCGGTCCTTCGTGCACCAGCATTTCCGGCACCACGGCCGATTGCTTCACCACTGCCCCGTCCGGCGCAAGGTTGCCCCGCAGGATGGCAATCCCGCCTTCTTTCATATAAGGCTTATCTAAGGGACGGATTACTGAGGCATCAAGCACTTCCGCATCCGCAATATTTTCCACCAAGGTCTTGCCGGTAACCGTAATCTGCCCACCCGCCAATAAATTGGCTTCATTCAATTGCCGCAGTACCGCCAAAATACCGCCCGCTTCATGCAAATCCACTAAATAATGCGACCCGGCCGGACTCAACTTCGTGATATTCGGCACCTTCCCGCTGATTTCATCAAACAGTTCTAAGGACAATTCCACACCGGCCTCATAAGCAATGGCGAGAAGATGTAAAACCGTATTGGTGGAGCCGCCAATGGCCATATCCAAAGTAATCGCATTCCGGAAGGCCTGCAAAGTGAGAATATCCCGTGGCAGGATGTTCCTTTTTACCATTTCCATGACCTGTTGGCCAGCTTTTTTGGCCAGGGCCAACCGTTGCCCAAAAGGAGCGGGAATAGTTCCGTTCCCCGGGAGCCCAATTCCCAGCGCTTCCACCAGACAGTTCATCGAGTTGGCGGTAAAAAGCCCGGCACAACTACCACAAGAGGGACAAGCGGTTTTCTCCATTTCCGTTAAGGTTTCCTCCGTGATTTTTCCCTGAGCACATGCCCCCACCGCTTCAAAAGTGCCTTTAATCAAATCGGTCCTTTCACCCCGGTGGCTTCCCGGCAGCATGGGACCTCCGCCAACGTAAACCGAGGGCACATTCAGGCGAGCCGCAGCCATCAACATGCCGGGCACAATTTTGTCACAGTTGCCGATTAAAACCATCGCATCAAACTTATGCCCCACCATCATGGCCTCAATGGAGTCGGCAATTAATTCCCTACTGGCCAGGGGGTATTTCATCCCACTGTGGTTCATGGCGATGCCGTCACAAATCCCAATCACCGGAAACTCGATCGGTGTGCCACCTGCGGAAGCAACTCCCAGTTTCACGGCCTGAGCCACTTTATCCAAATGAAAATGGCCGGGAATAATCTCATTATGCGCACATACAACCGCTACCAAAGGTTTTTGCAAATCTTCTTCCGTATATCCCATCGCATAAAAAAGGGAACGATGCGGTGCCCGTGCCACCCCTTTTGTAACTTGCTGACTGTTCATTATCTTTCGCCCTCCCCAAGTTAATATATCCTTTATTGTAACATAACCAGGCAAGGAAACACCAGCACAATTACTTTTCCTCCTGAATCACTTTTAGCAAACAATGAACGCGCTTAAAGGTAAAGCCCCAGGCGTACCTCAATGTAAAAAAAGAACCTCGTGAGGTTCTTTCCTCGCGAGGTTCTTTTTGTTTCTAAATACTTTAGGGAATTAGCAAGAGGTGTTTGTTAATTTTTGCTAAAATCTTGACAGCAAACCTTTCTGCCCCAATGCTGCTGATTCGAGTAGGACCTGCCTTATTGGGCCAGCAAAATTTTGCCTACTTCAGGGCAGATTAGACAGTAGGACACCTTTTCGCCGTTGATTTGGCCGGACAACACCACATGCTTCTCGGAGCCAAAACTGGTTAAGGAAACACCCGTGCCATCCTTAAACGTGATTTTGATGTTATTGCCGGCCAGCATCATAATGTGTGCCCCAAGATACGTCGGACTTGTGTTTAATTGGCTGATGATCCGTTCAACCTCTTTCTGATTAAAGGTCTTTATTTTCTCACCCATTAAACTGTATAGCTCCATCTTTTTCACCGAGGCAACATTAATCGCCTTGCCTATTTCCTTCAACGAAGGTCCAACCTCATCCTGATTGGATGGTTGTTCAGACTCTACAACCCTGATGAATTTCGCGCTGCCCTGCACAGGATAAGATTCCATCACGGGACCGGCAAAGACAACTTCCACAAGGTTTCCTTCGGCGAGCTCACCGGCGGCGATTCTTTCTCCATTCTTTTCCTTAAACACAATCGTATCAGCCGTAATCTTTACCACTGCCTTGTCATAACCGAGATCATTTTCATCAGCATTCCCTTCAACCCGAATTGCTCTAACCTCATTGTCCAAACCCTTTGCAATATCGGTAATCGCTCCCCTGATCCCGATGGTTTCTTTTTTGATTTCATCCGCATAATTGCGGTCTCTTCTGATAATGACAATCCGGCGTATCTCGTCCCATATAACCGTAGCTCCTAATCTTTCCGAAGCAAAGCGGGCGGGAATATATGTATAATTATTCCTGATGCGCGCCGGTACATCCAGGTCTACTGTATCTTCGACCTCTCTACCATTCTTGTTCGAAACAATGCGCACCGCTCTTTTCCCAATCTGGAAAACTAACTTTTTCTCGGGGGTCTTAACTTCCGCCTTTTGCGCTTTGGCATCCCAGTTTACCTGCGCACCCAGCTTTTCCATCACCCCGCGCAAGGGGATTAAAGCACGGCCGTTTTCAATAAACGGAACCGCTTCCATGGCCATATCTTCGCCGTTCACCCTGAGCCGTACAGTGCAATTGGTGCCCGCATTACCCGGTTTCATATCAGAAGAAACCGGCGTGTCCGGGGAAACCAACCCAGCGAGTTCTAATCGCGCCTGGATTGTACGGCCCTTTTCCAGACCTGCCTCGGCAGGTGTGCCCGCAAATACGGGTGGCATAAATGCCGAACTAACAAATAGGCAAAGCCCGATAACGCAAGTGCGTATAAACTTTGGAGAAAATGCCATTTTTCGTCCTCCTTTATTAATATTTTATCCTTGCATTTTTTACAGACTGGTATAAATGTAAATAAGTTCCCGTGTTTTTAATAAGGTTCAAATCGCATGAATACTTCCATCCTTAATAAGGGAAGCTAACTAAAAGGAGGTGGTACAGTTGAACTATACTCTAACCCAAAAGGAAAGAATGCTCTTAGAAGACAACAAAAAACATGAAGAATTGTGCATCCAAAAGTACCAAAGTTATGCTGCACAGGCATCCAGTCCTGAATTGCAGCAGCTCTTCCTAACCCATGCTTCCCATGAACAACAACACTATCATACGATCAACCAATTATTAAACGGGCACTTCCCACCAGTCTCCCCACAAGGAAATGCTCAACAACAGCAACAGAAACAGTACCAGCAACAAGGGCAGCAACAATCACAGTACCAGCAACAACAGTACCAGCTTCAGCAGCAACAACTACAACAGCAACAAATGCAAGAACAGTATCCGCAACAGCAACTCCGGCAGCAAGCGCAAATCAACCTGCCAACGGGTTCCGGAAACGACATTGACGCTTTCCTCTGCAATGACCTGTTAAACACCGAAAAATACATCTCCGGCACATACGACACAACCATCTTTGAATTTACCAATCCTCAGGTTCGGCAGATATTAAACCATATTCAAAAAGAAGAGCAAAAACATGGCGAGGATATCTTCCTCTACATGCAAAGCCACAACATGTATAATCCGCAGAGGTAATCAGGTAAAGCAATCCTCATACTAAAGAAGTCGGGAAATAAATCCCGACTTCTTTCCATTTTCGCCGGAATAAGAAATAAATGAACAAATGTCAAATTAGGGTATATTTATCTATAATTTTATAAATATTTTGCTTGATTCTGCTTTTATGTTATGTAAAATATATTATTAGTGGTTCTATTTGCGTTTTATGGAAGGCGTGGGCTAATGGGACCAGAGAAAAATATCTATTGGAAGGATTGGTTTTATGAAAAGGTTTATTGGAGTATTAGTATTGGTTTTGTCTTTTATTCTTTGTTGTGTTCCGATGACAGCTTTAGCATCTGACATGAACATAGGAAATTTTAATATCGTAGAAGTAAGACAGGAAAACGTAAAAGACCCTTCAAAAGTCTCTATTATTATCCAACACGATGCTTTTGACTTAGACAGATATACAAATAGAAATTGGATAGGTTACACAATTTATGACAACAATCAACTGATTTATAAAGGTGGTAAATCTAAAAAGATTACTCTTAAGGGAAACACCATTTAGACCAGGAAAGCCAATTATAGATATTTTTACAGTTAATGTAGTGAATAATAACGCTTCATATGATGTAAGCACTTCATTTGGAGATAGAAGACCGGGATCCGGAATAAACAAATATAGCATTGTTTTAGAAACTATGGATGGTCATTATTCACTACGGAGCAAAGAAGTCACCGTGAACATGAAAAACGGCCAATGCAAATAATACAAACAAACCTCTCGCCAATGGTTTTTTGGCGAGAGGTTTTGTTTAATAGTCGAAATAGCTCCTTATTTGATACTATTTCACTTCCACCGACCAACCCAGTTTGTCCTCGGCCCGGCCTAACTGAATATCCACCAAATGGTCATAGAAGGATTTGGTCAGCTTCCCTACTTTATTGTTATTAATATAATAATCCTTGTCTTTATAGTACAAATGCCCCACCGGAGAAATGACCGCCGCTGTCCCGGAACCAAACATTTCCGTAAGTTCGCCGGTTTTGATTCCCTCCAGCACCTCATCAAAGGAAATGCGTCTTTCCTCCAGCTCGATTCCCAACTCCTGGGCCAGTTTAATAACCGAATCCCTGGTGATGCCCGGCAAAATCGAACCGGTGAGCATCGGGGTAACCACCTTCTCCCCGAAAACAAAGAACACGTTCATCGCGCCAACTTCCTCAACATAACGATGCTCCTTGGCGTCAAGCCATAAAACCTGATAAAAACCCTTCTCCTCGGCTTTCACCCCCGCCAGCAAACTTGCCGCATAATTACCGCCCGTTTTAACGTCACCGACGCCGCCGACGACGGCCCGCACCAGTTCGTCCTCCACGTAAATGCTGACCGGATTGAAGCCGGATTTAAAATACGGTCCCACGGGAGACATAATGATATAAAAGAGGTATTCTTTGGCGGGACTTACCCCTAAAAAAGGCTCCGTGGCAATCATCGTAGGACGGATATACAAAGAGGTCCCCGGCGCATCGGGAATCCAGTCCTGATCCAGCAGCACCAGTTCTTTCACCGCATTAAGAAAAATTTCTTCCGGCAGTTCAGGCATGCAGAGCTTTCTGGCCGAACGATTTAAACGCCGGGCGTTTTGTTCCGGCCGGAATAACAAAATCCGGTCGTTCGTTGATTTATATGCCTTCAGCCCCTCGAAGATTTCCTGCGAGTAGTGTAAGACACAGGCCGCCGGATCGAGCACAAAAGGCTTGTAGGGCTCTATTTTGCCGTCATGCCACCCTTTTCCTTCGCTATACCTGATCGTATACATATGTTCCGTAAAAGTTCTGCCAAAAACCAGTTTCTCCGGATCTCCGTACGGTTTCGGTTTCATTGCTATCTTCCTCCATTTTTCTTTGTTAAAACAGGCCATCTGTATTATCTCTGTATTATAATACATTACCACAATCTTCTTGTGTATTCTAATACTCACGCCATAGTTCCATTTTACAACAACAATGAATTTTCTGCTATAGAATCAATACGAATATTTAAAAAAAATTACCAGTCCCGGGTTCACAAACCTAATAAGCCTAATAACCGTACAGATTGAGCGATGACAAAACACAGCAGGATTCCGCAAACCGTCGGCAGCAGAAAAGAAACCAGCACCCACTTCATACTTTGCGTTTCCTGCCGGATGGTCCATAAGGTGGTCCCACAGGGGAAATGGTTCAACATAAAAAGCATGGTGCAAACAGCCGTTAACATCGTCCACCCGTTTTGCGCCAAAAGAGCCCTTAAGGCGCTGATACTATCCGGTTCCATGAGGGAACCGGCCCCGGAATAACCCATAATCAGAATTGGGATCACAATCTCGTTCGCCGGAATACCAAGGAAAAAAGCCATCAGAATATACCCGTCCATCCCCAGCAAGTGCCCCAAAGGATCCAGGAACTGAGCGCAATAGGCTAAAATGCTCATTTCTCCCCACTGCGCATTGGCCAGCAGCCAAATCACCACCCCCGCCGGTGCCGCAACCCGCACCGCCCTGGCTAAAACGAACAAAGTACGGTCCAAAACCGAGCGAACAATAATCCGTCCCAGCTGCGGTTTCCGATAGGGCGGCAACTCCAAAGTAAAAGAAGAGGGAAGCCCCCGCAAGATGGTTTGGGACAAAAGCTTTGATACGCCCAAGGTAATGAAGACGCTCAGAACAATGGCGGTCAGAATCCAAACAGCCGCCCATACCGCACCAATCGGTCCCTGCCCGGCCACAAGAAAGATCGTGGTCAGAGCGATTAAGGTAGGAAAGCGTCCGTTACAAGGAACAAAATTATTCGTAATGGTGGCAATCAAACGTTCCCGCGGGGAATCAATAATCCGGCAGGCAATTACTCCCGCCGCATTACAGCCGAAACCCATGCACATGGTCAAGGCTTGTTTGCCATGGGCACATGCTTTTTTAAAGAAATTATCCAGATTAAAAGCCACCCGGGGTAGATACCCTAAATCCTCCAGCAGGGTAAACAAAGGGAAAAAAATGGCCATCGGCGGCAACATCACCGCGACCACCCAAGCGACCGTACGATACATTCCCTCCACAAGCATCCCCTGCAGCCACGCCGGCGCTCCTACTGCCAGAAAAAGCGCCGCGAGCTTTTTTTCCAGCCAAAAGAGTCCGGCCGCCAACAGTTGGGAGGGATAATTAGCCCCTACAATGGTCAGCCAGAATATCCCGCCCAAAAAGAGCAGCATCAACGGAATTCCCCACCGTTTTGAAGTAACAATATTGTCAATCCGCCGGTCGAACTGCTGGTAGTTTTCGGGCACAAAAACTAAAACTTGTTGCGCAATGGACTCTGCTTTCCTGATGAGAGTGGTGGCAATTAAGTCTTTGAGCTGATTAGCCCCCATTCCTTGGGCTGCCAAGCGGCTTTTGTTTCTTTGTAAACTGTCCCATAATTCAGAATTCTCTCCGGCGACTTCATCCGTACCGCCGTCTATGTCATGACCTTTGTCTTTATTGCTATCCTTGTTTTTGTTATTAAATACAGCTAAGGCTTCAAGAAAACTTTCATCCTCCTCCAGAAGCCGTAAAGCTGCCCAGCGAGCATTTACACGGTCCCCTAAATGCGCCCGTACCAACGGTACTAATTCATCCAGGCACTCCTCAATCGCCTCGTCATACCGGACCAGGGGAGCGCCTTTTCCTGAGGCATCATTTTCACATAATGACGAGGCCTGCCCGGCAACTTGCCTGATCGCTTCCTTTAGTTCAACCAAGCCTTCTCCCTTCCGGGCATTGGTCCCGACGACCGGCACCCCCAAGATAGCGGCCAGTTTCAGCAAATCAAGCCTGATTTTTTTCCGGGCAGCTTCATCCATGAGGTTGACACAAACCACCACCTTGGGCGTAATTTCGAGAATTTGTAAAGCTAAGTTAAGATTCCTTTCGAGGCAAGTCGCATCAAGAACCACCACCGTTACCGCAGGCCGGGCAAAGCAAAGAAAATGACGAGCCACTTCTTCCTCCACCGAATTGGCCAATAAGGAGTAGGTGCCCGGCAAATCCACCAGGACGTATGGTTTCCCTTGATAAGTATAGCTACCCCAGGCATTGGTCACCGTTTTCCCCGGCCAGTTGCCGGTGTGTTGTCTTAATCCGGTAAGCTGGTTAAAAACCGTGCTCTTCCCTGTATTCGGGTTGCCCGCTAAAGCAACAACCACCTCATTTGACCCCGTCTCCAGCCTTTCCGCCCCGGCCCTTTGGGAAACCATTTTCTCCGTCAAGCTTTTTTTCGATACCAGCCGGCTGGTAGATAGCTTTAATGATTTCACTTTTCTCTCCCCTTAGACAAGTTCTACCAGAATTTGTGCCGCTTCCTCCGACCGCAGAGCGATCACCGCGCCCCTGATTTGATAAGCTACCGGATCCCCGGAAGGACTTTGGCGAAGCGCCTCCACCACCGTATCATTGATTAATCCTAAATCAAGCATTCTTCTGCGACTTTGCTCTTTAGCCGTTAGAGCTTTAACCCGTCCCATCCGGCCAATCGGCAAACGATCTAAAGAGATAAAACTATGACAACTGTTGCTCCTCATCCCTTATCCCCTCCAGATGTCTTTAACCTGTGTGTTTCTCTTGCCTAATATATGACCTGAACTGGGACGATGTTACAACAAGAATTCATTGGCAAAATGGCGTTCTTACGCATATGCATATATTATGGGAAAAGAAAGGAGTGAAGGCAATTATGTCAGAAATGTACAATCCCGATGGTGAAAGCCATGTCCATGATCTATCCGCTTTTTCCGGATATGAGACCCCGGACAATGTCCATATCCATGAATATAACATTCCCACCACCGTCAATGATGAACACCGCCACCAGGTACAAGGGAGGACCGCCCCTGCCGTTGGTGGATTAGATTGTCATCTTCATTACTATGAAGGAACCACAACCTTAGATGATAGTCACGTCCATTATTTTCGCGGCTATACCGGGCCTGCTGTAGCCGGCGTAGGGGGAAGTCACCGTCACCGCATGGAAGGACAGACTACCTTCAACGACCAGCATCTTCATTATTACAGCGGCTTAACCGGCGAAGCGGTCCACTGCCGTCAGCACAACGAGGAGGAGGATGATTAAATATAGCCAGGCTTGCACAACTTTTTCAGTCCGTTCATAGAATAGAGTACGCAGAGTGATTTAACACTCCAAAACAAATTATTAAGGAGGGGTTGGCATGGCAGAAGTTGCAAAACCAGATCCCGGTTGCGGTTTTGGTTTTTGTCCAGGAGCTGGATCTGGTTGTCCAGGTTTTGGTCCAGGTTTTGGTCCAGGTTTTGCCACTTTATTTTTGATTATCCTGATTCTCTTGTTGTTCCCGGGCTTATTTGGTGGTTTTTATTAAAATAATCCCTCGCAAAGAGTGCCTCGAAGCCAGTATAAACACTTCCAGGCACTCCTTTTTTCCCGTCATCACCTTTTCGGGACAAAGGTCATAAAATACAACGGGTCCCTATTTCCACCTTACCCAAGCAATATCAATTTTTTTAAATAAAGGAGGAACTTCTATGGTCGAAAATAACAGTTCTGAGCAGTATGGAGCCGGCTTCCCCGCCAGCCCGGATTACGGCTCCGGTTCTTGTCCCGGTTGTGGTCCGGGTGGCAACCCCGGCTTTTATTCCGGTTTTGGCCCCGGTTATGATTCATGCCCCTGTCCGGGGTTTGGCCCGGCTTATCCCGTAAGCCCCGGCTCCGGTTTTACCCCGAGCCCTTGGTCCGGATTCGGTCCAGGTTCTTGTCCCGGGTTCGGTCCCGGTTGTGGTCCCGGGTGTGGCCCCGGGTGCAATCCCGGATTTGGGCCGGGTTGTGGTTTCGGTTCTTGCCCCGGCCTGGGCTTTCAAAAAGGTGAAGCCAAGGAAACCGCCCCCTATACTCAGTCCCAATTTGGCTGTGGAATAGGCTTTGGCTTCGGCAGAGGATTCGGGATTCTCTTCCTGATCATCTTAATCCTCTTGTTGTTCCCCGGCTTTTTTAACGGCTACTAGATAAACGATGAAATAATTAATCAACCGCCCAAAAAATGTCGCCGGCACACCACCGTGCCGGCGTATTTCTATATTCTCCTCCAGTTCTGCCCCCAAAACCCTATTTTATCTCCACCTTCAGCATCCGGACCAGCGCTACGGCCGCCTGCGCCCTTGATACGGTTTGGGCGCCGCCAAAGGAGCCTTGCTCTCCCCTCAAAATCCCCAATCCCCAGGAAAGAGCCACATAGCCCTGTTCAGCCGGAGGAGTTTTCTTGAAGTCCTTAAAGGGCGCCTGATAAATCCCCTCGATTTGCGCGGCGCTCTCTAAGCCCAGAAAACGAATCACCAGGCAGGATAATTGCAAGCGATTGATTTGAGCCTCCGCTTTCAGATCTTCCTTTAACCAGCCCTGTTGCTTCGCCTGTTCCATTACCTCCTCATCGCTTAAGGAAGCAACCCCGGTCGCTCCCCGTTCTAGCGCCAACATGGCCCGTAAGAGCTGGACTATTTTTACCGGTTCGTTGGGGTGAAATTGCACGCCGTATTCTCCAAAAAGGCCGGCCTGACCTAACAGGGCAATTTCTTTTTCAGCCCAATGACCCGCGATATCGGAAAATTGGTAGGGCTGCGGCTGCTTGGAAAGGTTTTCGCCCTGCGAGTCCAAAGGCGCTCCGGTCCGGGCATCGGTCATGGCTTCCGCCTGTTGGCCGGCAGCCGGAAGCGGGGCATAAACCAGCTTGATTTCCTTCCTGGCTCCCGCATCAGCAGCCCAGTTTTCCTGAACATACTGCAGCGTAAGCGGTTGCCGCGCCAGGTAATAATCGGCGACGGCCTCCCTCTCCAGAATGCCTTCCAGCGATGGAAAAGCCAACGCGCTCCATTTAAACCGGTAAGACTGGATATCGCCCGTATGTAAATCTACGGAAACCGTCATCCCGTTGTCGGGATAGACCACCCCATTGACCAGCCGTTGATATTCAAAGCTTTGAGAGGGCAAATCCGGCGGCAGGACAATCGTTTTTTCCAAGGGCCGGACATCCGAAGTTGGCTTTTTGACCAGCTTCACCTGCTGGAATAATTGCGGCTGGATCTTGCTTAAAAAGGCTTCCGCTTTCTTCTGGGCCTCCGCCACGCTCAACTGCTGCTTCCTGGACGAGTCGCTTTGGTCCGGCCGTACCCCAGTCTTATCAATGCTGAAACTGAGCAAGATGCCGCTTTCCGCGTCAACAGCGGCGCTTATCCAGCGTATCGCATCTTCCGCCAATTCTTTTTCGCCGGTGTAGCGCCAACTAAAATTCCAGGTGCGCGCGCCGGGCGCCCGCCAATCCTCCCGACTCAAATGAACTCCTTCCAGGGAAACATGGGCCGGAATCGTAACCCACTGCCGCACAACCGCTTCCGCTTTTTCCTGCGGGATCACCTTGCCGGCTTTCATGACCTCGTCTAATTCCTGCGGAGTAAGCTCCACCCCGCGTTCGACCTCCTTGCTTAGTAGAACCTTAACTTCCATTCCTTCGTCCCGGAATATAGTATAGGCTTTTTCCAGAGGTTTTCCGGTAAGGGCATCAATCACACCCTCCGAAGGGTGGGTTAAACGATACACCAGTTGCACCGGTTTCGGCTTGGCCGGGTCTGCGGAATAGGCCCGGAAGTATTGGAGCTCCAGCATACCTTCCTTCCAGATTTGACGAGCCTTTTCCGAAGCAATAGCCTTGGAAGCATCGGGGAATTCGGCATCGGTCCACCGGAAAGAATACCCCATTATGGTTCCGCTTTGGCTATCCACCTGTACCGTAACCCCATCCTGTGGGAAAGGCACCCCTTGCACCTGCCGCACCCATTTAATCTGATAATTGGTCCCACTCCAGGACATTAAGGGTAATAACTCGCCCTGCATCTCCTCAAGCTTTAACTGGCTCCACCGCTGGGGCTGCAACTGTTTTACCAACTGCTCCGCTTTTTGCACGGCTTCGGCCCGGGAAAGAGCCGGCAGTCTGCCTTGCGGTTTTCTTCCCGGCGAGGCCTGCCATAGATTCATCTCGAGGATTTCCCCCGTCTCGCCATCCACCCTCGCGTTCAAACTGCCGTGAGGTTCTTTTTCCGCATTCCATGATAATTGCCATACCTGCTTGTTCTCTTCCTGGCTGTATCCCGAAGTAAACTTCGTAAATTCCTGAGGGATCACAAAGACCCCTTTCACAATTTTCACGGCTTCCTCCAGGGAAACCTTGGTGTTGGTCGGACTACCTTTTCCATCGGATACCCCATCCGGTGGCACTTTCACCGTACCGTAATCCACAAGCGGAACCAGTTCTCCTCTCCCGAACAGCCTTACGCCGTCCGCAGCCACGGCCGGGACACTCCCGTCACCACCGGCCCCATTTTCCCCTTCTCCCGCCATCGCGGTGCCCGGTGAAAAGGAAAACAAAAAAGCGGTAAGCAAAAACCACGACGTAAGCCGCTTCGTCTTTCCCTGTCCGTTCATCCTCACGCTCATTCCTCCATTCTCAGCTTGGCATCATTTTTTGCCCCAGAGCCTTTATCTTGTTTTTACTGACGCTTCCAGGCGAGAAAAGTTCCCTTCGCCACCATATGTTGCTAGATGTTTTCCCCCGGCTTCTGCTCACTCTTTAAACGATATCTTTTTTTTACTTCCTGGATTAACTTTTCTTTCGTGTTCAGGGAAGGATCTTCCCAAACCTTCTCCAGCAGCCATTTTAAAGTCTGCCCTAGTTTAACGCCGGGCTTCATCCCCAGCGCGATTAATTCGTCCCCGTTAATCGCCAAATCCTTGACGGTTAAAGGTTGTTTCTCGTTGAGGATTTTTTCGATTTTCAACTGCAAGTCCATGATTCCTCGAAAATCTTCGTCTTGGGGGGACCTACTGCCCAAAATATCCGCAATCTGCAGGATGAACAACTGATTGAGATTCTCCCGGCCTACCCGGTTAATTAGTTTCTTCACCCCTTTTTCGTTCAACCGCTCAAAACGGGTCATATGATAACGAACCAAAATACACACCTTTTGGATGGTGGCCCGGTCAAACTTCAGCCGCTCCATAATCTCCCGGGTCATCTTTTCCCCCACCATCTGGTGCCCATAAAAATGCCCTTCCCCGTGTTTGTCCATACTGAAGCTTACCGGCTTCCCAATGTCATGGAACAAAGCCGCAAGCCGCAACGCCGGATCAGGAGGCGTGTTTTCAATTACCACGATGGTATGGTCATACACCGTCTTGTCATGATGCCTATTCTGTTGCTCAAAACCAATGCCCAGTTCCAACTCGGGGATGATGTATTTCATTAAACCCAGCCTGCTCAAATCCCGGATTTTTGCCGGATGAACGGAAAGGAGGATTTTCATCAGCTCGTCTCTGATCCGCTCCTTGCTGATTCTCGCCAGCAAATGGCTTTTGACCACAATGGCTTGCTCGGTTCCCCTTGCAATGTCGTAGCCTAACTGACTTGCAAAGCGGACCGCCCGTAGCATACGAAGGGCATCTTCTGCAAAACGCTGTTCGGGGTCGCCCACCGCCCGGATCAGCTTGTCATGTAAATCCTCCCGGCCGCCGAAGAAATCCTTTAAACCGGTCCGGGGATTAAAAGCCATCGCATTGATGGTAAAATCCCGGCGCCGCAGGTCTTCTTCCAGGGAAACCCCAAAGGTGACCTGTACCGGCCGGCGCCCATCCAGGTATTCTCCGTCCATCCGGTAGGTGGTTACTTCATAATGCTTTAAGCCCTGAGCGCTCTCTAAAAGCACCGTCACGGTCCCGTGGCGCAAACCGGTAGCCACCGTCCGGGGAAAGATTTGCTGCACATATTCGGGCAGGGCGGAAGTGGCAATGTCCCAATCCTGAGGAGTCCGGCCAAGGCACAAATCACGCACGCAACCGCCCACCAGATAAGCTTCGTGTCCATGCTTCTCCAGTTCCCCGATGATTGCTTCGGCCCCCGGATCGATTTTCCACTCGCTTCTTGTGACCGTTTTTACCAGGTCTGTCCTATTGGTTTCCTTTGCCGTAGTTACATCATTTACCGCGTTTTTCATCGCTTTTCCTTCCCTATTCCTTTACGTTACTTTTCCTTGCCTGTACCAACAAATCCCTTCCACCGGGCAAGCGCAACAACGGGGTTCTTTCGTGCAATGCCGCTTGGCATGTTCCACCAACAAGGCGTGAAATTCCTGATAAACCGTTAAATCCGCCAGGATATTTTGTTCAATGACCATACGCAATTCATCATAGGTCTGAGGTAAAGTATACCCAAGGCGCTCTAAAATACGTCTCGTATAGGCATCGATTACAAAAAACAGCTTATCCAGCGCATAAAGCAGGATGGAATCGGCGGTTTCCGGCCCGATCCCTTTGATGGCCAGTAGTTCCGCCCGTAACGCTTCGCCCTTTCTGGCCCTGGCTTTTTCGATATCATAAGTATATTGGGCATACCATTCGGTTAGGTTTTTCAGCCGCTGGGCCTTTTGGCGAAAGTAACCGCTGGAGCGGATTAATTCTCCCAGCTCTTCCAGGGGCGCAGCCGCAATATAGTCCGACGTTAACCGCTTGCCCATATTCCGAATAGCCTTTTCAACATTCACCCAAGTGGTATTTTGCGTCAAGATAGCCCCCACCATCATTTCGAAGGGAGTCTCGGCCGGCCACCAGTGGCGGGGTCCATAAGCTTCTAAAAGAAGCTGATAGACGTCCATCAGATCCTCAAAGGTTTCCCGCTTGCAAGTAACTTTTTGCTTTATCTCGGCCTGATCATTTTGCCTTGCTGCCATTCCGCCCATTCTGTCCAAAACCTCCGTCCAACCCGTTCCTTTTTTGATAAATGTAGCACCTCTTTTGACAAAAGTCAAAACCGAGGTGCTACAA
>DGEB01000061.1 GCA_002385735.1 Peptococcaceae bacterium UBA3937 | reverse complement strand
CCCGGAACCGGATCCGGAGCCAGAACCGGACCCTGAACCTGAGCCCTTGCCTGAACCCCAACCCGGAGATTGGGAAAAACCGGGCTACGAACTTATCTTCCAGGACGAGTTTAGCGGCAGTTCACTGGATTATACCAAGTGGAATGATTGGGATTTGAACTTCTCCGGCGGCCCCGGGGTGGTCTCCACTAGTAATGATTTTGCGATCTGTCCCGAAAATGTTAGCGTAGGGGGAGGATGTCTGCGCATCAAGGCGGAGAAAAATCCGATGACGGCTCCCCTTTGCGGTGGGGGAACCCATGACGTAAACTACCGTACCGGGGAAATTAACACTAAAAATAAATTCCAGCAAACCTACGGCTGGTTTGAGGCCAGAATCAAATTCCCGGAAGCGCGGGCCTTATACCCGGCCTTTTGGCTGATGCCGGCTCCGGGAGTCCAAATGATCGATCTGTATGGTCCCGGCACAGGTGGTGCCGGTGCCGAAGTAGATATCATGGAGTATGAAACTTATTGGATGGGCAATTATATTACCTCCGCCCTGTGGTGGGGGGGATATGGTGAGTATCTCCAAAGTGGTGGCCTGGGCACGACCTACAGCCCCATTTCCGATGCCGGCGACTGGCACGTCTACGCTTTAAACTGGGAACCCGGCCTTTTGGAAATCTACGTGGACGGGGCGAAAACACAAGAATATACGGGACCGGGCATTCCTTTTGGTGATGAGTTTATCATCTTGAGCATGGCGGTAGCTTCCTGGGGCAAACCCTGTTTAGACAGCGAATTGCCTGATTCCATGCTGGTGGATTACGTCCGGGTGTATCAAAAGGTGGAGGAGCCAGAACCAGATCCGGAACCTGAGCCTGATCCGGAACCGGATCCCGAACCAGATCCTGAGCCGGAAGATGACCCGGAACCCGAACCGGAACCCGAGGAACCCCAGCCCGAACCTGATCCGGAGCCAGAACCCGAACCGCAACCTGAGCAGCAGCAGCCTGATTCCCAACCGAAACCGAAAAACCAGCGCAAAACTTCGCGTAATAGCGGTTCTAAATCCAATTCTAAAAACAGCGCTAACTTAGCTGACCCTTCAGAAGGCAACAATAACAACGGCAATGATAATGCCAACAGTTCTCCGAGCATTAATGAAAACAACGCGAGTATTTATAGCAAATATCCGGAATGGGAAAAGCCAGGCTATGAACTTACCTTTTACGATGACTTCGATGGTAATGCGCTGGATTTAACCAAGTGGAACAACTGGGATTTGAATTTCTCCGGCGGTGCGGGTATTGTTAGCAGTAAAGATGATTTCGCTTATTGTCCCGAAAACGTCAAGGTATCCGGAGGATATTTAAGCATCAGCTGCAGTAAACAACCGATCACCGCGCCGGTGTGCGGCGGAGGTGGCAAAAGGGTAAATTACCGGGTGGGCGAAGTCAATACGAAAAATAAATTCCACCAGACTTATGGTTGGTTTGAAGCTAGAATTAAGTTTCCGAAAGCCCGTTCTCTGATCCCGGCCTTTTGGCTGATGCCGGCTCCGGGAACCAGCATGATTGACCAGGAAGGTCCCCGCACGGGGTCCGGCGCCGAAGTGAATATTGTGGAACATCATACCCATTGGATGGGCGGTTCCGTTGCTCATTCCTTATGGTGGGGTGGATATGGCGCCAATCTCCAGGGCGGCGGCATCGGGACAATTTTTAGTCCCATTTACAACGCGGATGGCTGGCATACTTACGCTTTAAATTGGGAACCCGGCCTTTTGGAATTTTACGTGGACGGGGTTAAAACCCAGACTTACACGGGAGAGGGCATTCCTTTCGGTGATGAATTTCTGATCTTAAGCATGGCGGCAGGGACATGGGGACAACCATTGGTCGACAGCGAGCTGCCAAGTGCCATGCTGGTTGATTACGTCAAAGTATATAAAAAGGTACCCGGTTCCATATCCCAGTCTGAACCGCAACCGCAAACCGAACCCCAACCTGAACCTGAACCTCAACAAGAGCCTCCTGTCGAGTCTAAACTTAAAAAGAGGGCCCCATCGGTAATCATATATAATGATGATAATGTCAAGATTAAATACGTCGGTTCGTGGGGGAAAGGCGTTGGCAGTAAACACTACCAGGGAGACTATCGTTCTTCTAATGTGAAAGGTGATTATTATACCGTAAGCTTCACCGGCAGACGGTTAAAGGCTTATGGTCAAAAGGATGATTGGTGTGGTAAAGCCGCCATCTATATCGATAACAAATATTGGTTAACCGTTGATACTTATAGCAAGGAGGCAGCCCCTAACCAGTTGTTGTATGATACGGGAGTCTTGCCGTACGGGAACCATACGGTCAAGGTCGTTGTCTTACATCAGAAAAACAGGGCCGGCCAGGAATACTATATCAATGCCGACAAGTTTGAAATTTTAACTTAGTCATCTTTCATGAGAAATAGAAAGTCTATGAACCCCAAACGGCAAAGATAGAGCACAGTGTTAAAGACTACAGCCCTCCAACTGTGCTCTATCTTTGTTGTCTTGGTGGGGAGTTAAACCCTTGCGCGAAGATGGATGAGCAGTGCCCATGGAGGTGACGGCAGGGTTAATGACCGATATTGCGCGAATATTGACAAATAATAAAATATTCCATATAATTGTATTATACAAGCAAGGAAATACCGTAAGCATTAATTTACTTTTTTTGCCATTGAAAGAGCGGCATTTTGATCCCTGACTTTTTAAAAAGCTAATGAATTAAGGGGGTCGTCTGAATGTGGAAATCCGGAACAAGGCGTAAGCTCTTTAAACCAATGGTAACGGGGTTATTACTGGTGATATTTATGGTGGCGCTGGTCGGGGCGTACGTTGTTGTGGTGGAGGAAAACGGCGTTCAGGCCGCTGATTTTGCTAAGCCGGGATATGTGCTTACTTTCCACGATGAGTTTGACGGGAACTCCCTTGATTATAACAAGTGGAACGACTGGGATATCAATTTTGGCAACAGAGAGCCGGGCATTGTCACGACCAGTAATGATTTTGCATATTGTCCGGAAAATGTTCGGGTATCGGGTGGATGTTTACGCATCACCGCATCGAGAAATCCGATCACGGCTGCGCAGTGTGGCGGTGGGACCAGAACGGTAAATTATCGGACCGGGGAAATTAACACCAAGAATAAATTCCAACAAACCTACGGCTGGTTTGAGGCCAGGATCAAACTCCCCAAAGCGCGGGCTTTATACCCGGGATTCTGGCTGATGCCGGCTGAAGGCGTAGGGATGATTGACGAAAACGGCGGCGCCGGCGCCGAGGTTGATATCATGGAGTATGAGACTTACTGGATGGGGAATCAGGTTACTTCTTCCATCTGGTATGGAGGATACGGCTCCAATCTGCAAGGAGGCGGGATCGGGTCAACCTACAGCCCCATTTCGGACGCCAATGACTGGCACGTTTACGCTTTAAATTGGGAACCCGGGAAACTGGAAATATATGTGGACGGGGTAAAAACCCAGGAGCACACAGGAGAGGGAGTGCCTTACGGCGATGAAATTATCATCTTGAGTATGGCGGTAGCTTCCTGGGGCAAACCCTGTTTAGACAGTGAATTGCCTGATGCCATGCTGGTCGATTATGTCCGGGTCTATCAAAAGGCATCCCATGCGGCCAGGCTGCAGTCGGGGGGACAACGCCAGCAGGGAACCCCCAGCGGTCAGGATGCTACAACCATGGTCGTGAATGATAGCCATCCCTGTATCATTTATGCGGGCTCCTGGATGCCCTATAATAATCCGCTGACTTACCGGGGTGATTTCCATTATTCCAAAACCCTATTGGACACCTATATCATTCCGTTTGTTGGAAAGCGGCTAAGGGCCTATGGGTTGAAAGACCGATGGTGTGGTATGGTAGCCGTGTTTGTAGATAATAAACTATTAAAGACGGTCGATTGCTATAGTCCTAAACCGGCCGCGTACCAATTATTGTACGATACCGGAAACTTGCCCTATGGGGAACACACCGTTATGCTGGTGAACCTCCGGCAGAAAAACCCAGAAGCCCTGGGCTATTACCACTACGCCGATGAATTCAGGATCTACAGATGAGGAAGCGGTTTATCCCTTAAATCATAAATCAAAACAAAACAGGCTGTACCTAAACCACAAGATGTTTAGGTACAGCCTTTCATCATGTTTACGTATTTTTTTGGGATTAATTGCGCGAATAGAGCATATCTTATTAAAAAAGCCATTGCTGGAAAAAAAGAAAATGTTTAAAACAATGCACGATTGTTAATACTACAAAGAGCGGTGTTGCCATAAATATCCTTTCATTCGTGGTCAACAGGTCCAACTACCTAACGCCGGTAACGTCAGGTTTTTGCGGCTTTTTTGTTGGTATCTTTTAAGCTCAAAACAAAAAAAGAGGAAAAAAAGAAATAATAGCGAATAACTTACGTTATTGGAGGTGCTACTGGTGAAAATACTAAAGTCCATTGGGAAGGTACTATTGATTTTTAGTACTGTTTTTCTTTTGGCGACGGTCTTTTTAGTGCCGAAAACCGCGGTGGAAAACTGCGCGAACCTGGAAGTGAAAAAAGTATATGATTTAACAGTGGACGGTCAAACCTACCAGCTGTTTACAGCAAAGACGCTCACCAAGGATATCTTAACGGAAAAACAAATTGTGTTGGGTCCCGAGGACAAGGTGTTTCCTGCCTTAGATGAAGTTGTTGAGGATGAAATCAGAATCGTCCGGGTTACCAGGCAAACAGTGGAAGAGGAAAAAAGTATCCCTTATGAACAGGAAAGAAGGGAATCAGCCGATCTTTTCCAAGGGGAAACAAGGGTAATTCAAAAAGGACAGCCCGGGAAAGTAAAAAAGATCTACGAAGTAGTCTTGGAAGATGGTCAGGAGAAAGTGCGTAATCTGGTTAAAAACGTCATTGTCAAGGAACCGGTGAAACAAATTGTGGCCTATGGCACCCTGCAAACCGTATCCAGGGATGGGAGCACGCTTAATTTTAAGAAGGCTTTAACAATGACCGCAACCGCGTATACTCATACCGGCAACCGGACGGCTACCGGAACCTGGCCCAGCGTGGGGACGGTCGCCGTTGATCCGAAGGTAATCCCCTTGCACAGCCGGTTATATGTTGATGGATATGGTTACGCCACGGCGAAGGATGTGGGTAGCAGTATCAAAGGAAACAAAATCGATCTTTTCTTTGAAACAAAAGCCGAGGCTTTAAAGTGGGGCCGGCGCCAGGTGCAAGTGTATCTTTTGGAGTAAAGGGTTAAGGAAATTATTCCGGCGTGGTTTTCCTGTTACGGAAACCCTGGCGGAGTAAGGGATGTTCGATTGTCAGGGCATCGAAAATATGATAGAATCAGAAGAGAAACTAAAGACACAGGACTTCCTGTGTCTTTTTCAAGAAAAAATTCAAGAACAGAGGAGCAATAATGAAGATAGGAGGAATGTTTTGTGGCCGGTCACTCGAAATGGGCTAATATAAAGCACAAGAAAGGGAAGCAAGATGCTCTGAAAGGGCAGCTTTTTACGAAGCTGGGGCGTGAGTTGATGGTCGCCGTAAAGATGGGCGGAGGCTCTAATCCGGAAGCCAATTTTCGCTTAAAGATCGCGATTCAAAAAGCGAAAGCCGCCAATATGCCCAATGATAATATTCAAAGAGCGATTCAAAAGGCGGCCGGGGACCAGGATGCCAACAATTACGAAGAACTGTTTTACGAAGGATATGGTCCCGGCGGCGTGGCGATCATGCTCAGTGTTTTAACCGATAACCGGAACCGGACCGCCGGCGATATCCGGCACCTCTTTTCCAAATATGGGGGCAACCTGGGTGAAACCGGTTGTGTCAGTTGGATGTTTAAGGAAAGAGGGGTGCTGGTTTTAGAAAGAGAGAAGCTCAGTCAGAGCGAGGACGACATTATCCTGCTGGCTTTGGATAATGGAGCCGATGACGTGAAGACGGACGATCCCGAGGTGATCGAAATCTATACCGAGCCCGCGGATTTCCAGAGTGTCAAGGAAGGATTGGAAACGGATGGCTTGGAATTCAGTAGCGCGGAAATCTCCATGATTCCTGACACTACCGTTGAGGTTACCGACCTTGAGCAAGCCAAACAATTAATGCGTTTGATGGATTACCTGGAGAACCATGATGACGTACAGAACACCTATAGTAATTTCGACATTCCCGACGAAATCATGGAGCAGTTGGAGTAAGGACCTGATTAGTAAGATGCTTGATTAGAAAGAAGCTTGATTCTTGATTAAGGCTCCGGTCGGGTGGGAACACTATCCAACTAAAAGGATGAAGCAAAAGAGGTTGGAATTAGTGTTTCTTTCCAGGTATAAGCATTTGTCGCTGCTGCTGGTCCTTCTTGCGATTGGCTGCGCCATCGGTACCTGTACCTATTGGCAATATTTCGCCGGAACCGGCGGGCAGGCGGAAAAAGAGCGGAGCGCTTTGACGGAATCCGGCGCTGAACAGGTAATTACCCCGGAAACCAAACTGCTCCTTAGGGAAAACTATGCGCTCTGCTTGGCCCATAACCTGGCCTGTGGGAGGGAGCGTGTTCCTACGGGGATGGTCCGGGACGGCTTTAACCAATTAACGATTCGGCAACTGCGGAAAAAATATAAGGCGGAAGCCGGCTGGAAGGTCTATTGGCAAAAGGACAAAGTGGTTTTGGAGCTTTGCCGGGAAGGTTTGTGTCCGGAGCACCGGAAATATTGGCACTTGCAAAGTGATGACTCCGGGAAATGGGTCGCGGTGTATCCCGGGCCGGCGAAAGTAGGGCGGAGCGGTGGGGCGGTCAAGGTCACGGAAATTCACCTGCACCAATTACCACCGGACCTCCAGCAGGAGATTGTCAACGGCGCCTGGGAGTTTCTTTCCTGGGAAGAAGTCATCGCCACTTTGGACAGTTTAGGTGAATACATACGCTAAAGCTGGTTTCTCTAAAGGAATGCTCTGCATAAAGTGAGCTTTGGCGATAGTAAGGAGGCGCTGTCTCATCAAGGGGAAAGGGCGATGAGACAGCTTTTTTTGCGGAGCACCGGGGGAACGAGGAGGATAATGGTCAGGGGATGGAGAAATAAGTGACGGGGTGAGCGCAGTGATTATTTTAGGAATCGACCCTGGCACGGCGATTACCGGCTATGGGATCGTGGTCTATGAAGGCAATCATTACCACGTGGTCAGTTATGGGGTGCTCAACAGTTCGAAAACCGAAGCGCCGGCGAGCAGGCTGAACAAAATCTATGAAGGGATCAACAGCCTGATTGATACGCATCGACCGGACGCGATGGCGATTGAAGAACTGTTTTTTAATAAAAACGCGAAAACCGTCATCCAGGTCGGCCAGGCCCGGGGAGTGGCTTTATTGGCCGCGCAGCGAAGGCACTTGTCCATTTTTGAGTATACGCCGTTGCAAGTCAAACAGGCCGTGGTGGGCTACGGTCGGGCCGAGAAACAGCAAGTGCAGTTTATGGTCAAGGCCATCTTAAACCTGCAGGAAATCCCCCGGCCGGATGATGCGGCCGATGCTTTGGCCATTGCGATTTGTCATGGCCATTTCGCTTCCTCCGGGTATTACACCAGGATTAAAGAAATGTAAAGGTTCGTTGAGGAGTGTGGGGATGTGATTGAATTTATCCAAGGGGAGCTCTCTTTAAAAGGGGCCAACTACCTGATTGTGCAGACAGGCGGGATTGCTTACCGTTTGAACTGTCCCTCCTTAACACTGGCGAAGCTGCCGGCCGTAGGGGAAGAAGTGACCATTTTTACCTATTTGCACGTGCGGGAGGACGATTTAAGCCTTTACGGCTTTTACACCGTCGAGGAAAGGGAGATGTTCCTGGCTTTAATGCAGGTTTCCGGGATTGGTCCCAAACTTGCCTTGGCGATTCTTTCCCATCTTTCCGTCCAGGCCCTGAGCCAGGCCATCGTCTTTGGCGACATCCAGCCTTTCCTTGGTGTCCCCGGAGTGGGGAAGAAAACGGCGGGCCGGATCCTCTTGGAGTTAAAGGATAAAATCGGTAAGGAGATGTTGGCGGAAGAAATGGCGCCGGAAGCGGGTGCCGCGCCAGTGCCTACCGATGTGCGGAGTGAAGCGGTAACCGCCTTGCTGGCCTTAGGCTACAGTGTCGCCGAAGCCCAGAAGGCCGTGCCGGTGGTGCGGGCCGGCGAAGAAGCGACCGTGGAGGATTTGCTGCGGATCGCTTTCAAAAAACTGGCGCGGGTGTAAAGGCGTTTCCGTAAGGGTATGAGGTGTGTCAAGGGCGTGAAGGCAGGTCAGGTCAGGGAAGGTAGATGGAGGGGAAAACATGGCCGATGAAAGAAAAATAGATGAACAAATCATGGGAAGGATTGTCTCACCCGATGTCATGGCAGAGGAACACGAAGAGTTGAGTTTAAGGCCGACTTCCTTGTCCGAGTACATCGGACAGGAGAAAGTCAAAAATAATTTAAAGATTTTTATTCAGGCGGCCAGACAGCGCAAAGAAGCGCTGGATCACGTGTTGCTTTATGGGCCGCCCGGCTTGGGGAAGACCACCCTGGCCAACATTATTGCGGCGGAGATGCAGGCGCAAATTAGGGCTACTTCCGGTCCGGCCATTGAAAGGCCGGGGGATTTGGCGGCGATTTTAACCAATTTGCAGCCCCATGATATCCTGTTTATTGACGAGATTCATCGTTTAAACCGGATGGTGGAAGAAGTGCTTTATCCGGCGATGGAAGACTTTTGCCTGGATATCGTGATTGGTAAAGGGCCGAGCGCCCGGTCGATCCGCCTCGATCTGCCGCCCTTTACGCTGGTGGGCGCGACCACCAGGGCGGGGAATCTGACGGCGCCCTTAAGGGACCGGTTCGGCGTGGTCAGCCGTTTGGATTATTACGAAACAAAAGATTTGGTCACGATTATCCAAAGGGCGGCCCGGATTTTGAATGTGCAAATCGACCCGGCGGGGGCGGAGGAAATTGGCAAGCGCGCCCGGGGGACACCGCGGATTGCCAATCGCTTGTTAAAGCGGGTACGGGATTTTGCGCAAGTGCAGGGCGATACGGTGATTACCCGGGAAATAGCCGACCAAGCTTTGAGGATGCTGGAGGTAGATCGTTTAGGCTTGGATGCCATTGACCGCAAGCTGCTCTTTACGTTGATCGAGAAATTTCAAGGGGGCCCGGTGGGGCTGGAAACCTTGGCTGCTTGCATTAGTGAGGAGACAAGCACCATCGAGGATGTTTACGAGCCTTATTTGCTGCAAATTGGCTTTTTGCAGCGGACGCCCCGGGGGAGAGTGGCTACCCGGATGGCTTATCAACACCTGGGTCTTCCTGATCCACGCCAAGGGGAAGAGGAGGGCAATCTCTCCTTGTGGTAACCTTAGAGCCCATGAGGGGAGGAAGAAAAATGAAGATCTTATTACACGTTTGTTGTGGCCCTTGCAGCATCTATCCGCTTGATGCTTTAGAGAAGCAGGGGCATGAACTGCGCGGGTACTTTTATAACCCCAATATCCATCCTTTTACGGAGTATTGGCGGCGGCGGGAGACCTTTCAGGCTTACGCCGAAAAGATGGGCCTGCCGGTCATTTGGGACGAAACCGACCAAATGGAAGACTATTTTCGAAATGTGGCCTTCCGGGAAGGGGAGCGTTGTCGCCTTTGTTACAGTATGCGCTTGCAAAAGGCCGCCCAGATTGCCAAAAAGGGCAAATTTGACGCTTTTACAACCACGCTTTTGGTCAGCCCTTTCCAAAGGCACGATTTGATCAAGGAACTGGGCACGGCCATCGGCGCCCAGGTGGGGGTCCCTTTTTATTACGAGGATTTCCGGGTCGGTTTTAAAGAAGGGGTGGCAAAGTCCAAGGAAGAACAGATGTACCGTCAGCAGTATTGCGGCTGTATCTTTAGCGAAAGGGAAAGGTATGCTGCTTGCGCCAAGCAAAAACCGCCCGCCAGGTAGGCCTTTTTCAAGTTAGCAGGGCGGAGGTCCTTTTGCCCAAAAATTTGTTTGGGTCGGACTTGTAATCGTTTTAAATTAGAGTTATAATTAAAACAGTCGTAAAAGCGATGACCAAACCGTGAGGTTCTTCCTTTCGGTGCGGCATCATCAACCCGTAACTTGATACAAAAAAGCATTGCGCTGAGGCACGAGGGTTCGTCCCGAGTGGGAAGGCAAGGGGAATAAAGGATTGTTTTGAATGGGAAAAAATCCTTGTGCCTTCTGGTACAAGGATTTTTTGTCTTCAAGCGCAGGTAGACGAAGGATGATGAGCGTTGGAACGAAAG
>DGEB01000027.1 GCA_002385735.1 Peptococcaceae bacterium UBA3937 | reverse complement strand
CCTACAATAACTTTACACTAACGCCATTACCGGCTGGAGTCCCCATTGGATGTTTGCCAAATATGACTTGAAATACCTTGAAGATGATACACCTTCGAAGATGTATGGAGAAGCAGAAGGAATCTATACCTTAGCGCATAAAGATTTTGCGAAGAAAAACCCTGAAGTAGCTCAATGGATCAAAAACTTTAAAATGAATGACAAGGAAATTGGTGCTCTGGAAGATTTGATCAACCAGACTCCCAACGATATTCAGGGTGCGGTCAAGAAATGGATTGCGGACAATCAGGACCTGGTCAATTCCTGGTTAGAGTAATAGAAAAACCGAACCGGATAGGAATAATTAATAAGGGGGCATCGCGAATTTTTGTTGCGCGATGCTTCTTTACTTGCTGTGCTTTGTTCTGTCTTGTTTCCCTTAAATTACTGTGCGATAATTATTTTAAAGGTGTTTTCTCAGCCCTAAACCGGCGCAAAGTTGTTGGAAAGGAGTAATTTCTATGGATTTGGCGGTGCTGTTTGGAATTGTCATCCTACTGGTGATTATCAAGATCGTGGTCAAGTCGATTAAGCTGTTTGTGGGTGCGGCACTTACGCTGATCCTGCTTGCCTTTGGCATGTCTTTCCTCAATAAGCAGTTGGGCACTGATATAACGATCATGGGCAGTCTTAATGCCGCTTTGGAAAGCATTCAATCCTTCCTCAGCAATATGAGTTTTTGAGATTCGGCAACATGCAAGTTCCCAAATGTGATGCACGCTATGCGGTAAAGCGCGAATCCAATGCAACAAAGCGTGAATAAGGCCAAGGATTGTAAAATGGGGTGGAAAACAGTAAAATAAGGTAAAGCAATCAGAGCACAGGCAGAAGAGAACAGACACCATGAACATTTGGTTATTTGTAATAAACGTGAATGGGGTGGTTCTGTTGGGGACTGTCGGCTTGCGTAATAAATGCTTTGCTTTAGCCAAGGGCGAAATAAGAAGCGCGAAAATTCTTACCAAATATAATTCTGAGAAAAAAGCGATTTGTTTTCATTATCATCAGGCCGTGGAGAATTTTTTGAAAGGTTATCTGGTGTATATGACCGGGATTTTGCCGGAAGGGCATCAATTAGTGCGGTTGTGCCGGTTAGCCATGAAGCATGACCATGGCTTTGGTGTTTTATTAAAAGATGTCGCTATCCTGGACGGGTATTATTACGATGAAAACGGTTCTGGCAGTATGGCAGCATCGGCGGTTCTTGCCGAAGATGTGGACAGGTGTTTACAGAGCGCTCAAAAAACCATCAGCAAAGTGCGCTATATTATCAAATGTGAAAACAGGAGGACTTGATCGTTGGACAGCATCAAAATACTTCATTGTGCCGATTTTCATTTCGACAGTCCTTTTCGGGAGCTACCGGGCAGCCTCGGGGAAAAAAGGAAAGAGGATTTACGGGAAACCTTTGGCCAAATGGTAAGGGTCGCGCAGGAAGAAAACATCCATCTTC
The DNA here is from genome assembly GCA_002385735.1 of Peptococcaceae bacterium UBA3937. Taxonomy (GTDB): domain Bacteria; phylum Bacillota; class Peptococcia; order DRI-13; family DTU073; genus UBA3937. The sequence continues at coordinate 20,955 of DGEB01000027.1, read as the reverse complement.
TGCTGATCAGCGGGGACCTTTTTGATAATGAAAGGGTCAGCCGTATGACCATTGATTACTTAAGGGATTGTTTACAGGAAATTCCGCAGATCCGGGTTTTTATCGCTCCGGGCAACCATGATCCTTTTTACGAAAGGTCCTATTATCGTTTAGTGGACTGGCCTGAAAATGTGCATGTTTTTCAGGACGAAGGGGAGAAAATTGAGCTTTGTGAGCTCGGTGTCTGCGTGTATGGGCGCGGTTTTATGAAGCCCCATGTCCGGGAGTCTTTGCTGCAGGGCTTTACGGTTGCCGATCCGGCGAAGCTTAATCTGATGGTGTTACATGGAGATGTGGTGGGCACCGGGCAAGACAGCGATTACAATCCGTTGACCACGGAGGAAATTGCGGCCAGCGGGCTGGATTATCTTGCCTTGGGGCATCGCCATTCCTTTAGCGGGATCAATCAGGCGGGGGATACTTTTTGGGCGTATCCAGGCTGTCCGGAGGGACGAGCCTTTGACGAGTTGGGAGAGAAAGGAGTTTTACTCGGCACCCTCAGGAAGGGGCGCTGTCAGTTGTCTTTTCGCGGCATTGGGAAGCGAAAATACTACGAGGAGAGGATTGAGATCAGCGGCTGCCAGACTTACGAGCAAATTGCGGCGAAAATACGGGCGGCCGTGGAAGGGCTTGAACCGGAAAAGAACCTTTTCCGCCTGGTCTTAAGCGGAGCTTTGCCGGGGGACTTTCCCTTTTATCCTGCCGTTTTAACCGAAAAACTGCAGCAGGACTTTTATTATGTGCAAATAATTGATGAAACGATGACGCAGGTTGATCCGCAATTATTGGCAAATGACTATACTTTAAGAGGCTTATTTGTCCAAAAGGCACTGGCCAGAAGTGCGGCCGCCCAAGAGGAGGCCGAGCGCCGCAAGGCCGAGTTGGCTCTTAAATATGGTCTTCGGATTCTGGAACAGGGGGAGGCCGGAATCGAATGATACTGACTAAACTAAGGATCAGGAATTTTGGTAAACTGAAGGAACTGGAGATCCCCTTGGAGGATCAGTTAAATATCATTTACGGTGCGAACGAAGCCGGGAAGTCCACGATCTTAGCTTTTCTCAAAGCGATGTTCTACGGCCTGAAATCCCAAAAACGGGATTTGCGGGAAAACGACCGTCTCCGGTTTCAGCCGTGGGATGGGGAATTTGGCGAGGGAGAAATATATTTTCTGAATGAGCAAGGGCGGGAATTATTGCTCAGAAGAAAATTGGGCAACCGGCGCCGGGATAATTGGACCATCATCGACGCCCTGACCGGGCAAGTGGTGGAAGAGGGTGATGCCTTCGCCGAACCCGGAGAAAAAATCCTGGGCTTAGGAGAAGGCGCCTATAGCCGGACGATCTATATACCTCAACTGGGGAGTGCCGTTTCGCCGGACAAAGAAGACGAGATCATGGCGCGGTTGATGAATTTGCAGGAAACCGGCGAGGAACAGGTTTCGCTGCAAATGGCGCTGCATAATATCGAGAAAGAGCGCAAACGGCTTACTTTACGTTCGGGAAACGGTAAGCTGGATAGTTTATGCTTTTTACGCGCTGAATTACTGGAGGAAAAAAAGCAAGCGGAGCTCTTGCATGAAGAAACGATCAAGGATCAACTCAGCTTAAATGATTTGCTGGTGAAAAAGGATGATTTGGAAAAACTGCTTGCGGAACTGGAGGCGCAAAAACAGGCGCTAAAAAATTACGAACAGTGCTTAGAGTATCAGGAACTGCAAAAACAGGCGGTGTTGCTGGAAAAGTGGCAGGCTGAGCTGGCCGGGCTGGAAGAGCAGTTGGTATGTGGTTCCTGGCCTGTTGATGCGGCTTTTTTGCAAGAGAGCGAAAAAATGCTCAATGACTGGCGGCAGAAAAGTTCCTTAGCTCACGAAAAGGAAGAGGAGCTCACGAAGAAAAACAGCGTTCTTACCGAACTGGAAACCCACTTAGGGTCCTTCCCCGGCTTTGCCGATTTACCCGAAGATATTGAGATGCAATTGCTCCTCCGGGAACAGGAAGAAAAAGTGTGTCAGGATGTTTTACAGGGGATTGCCCGGCTTCAGCAGGAAATTGAAGAGTTGGAGCAGGAGATTGCCGCCAAAAAAGCGGAAATGGGACCAATGGTGCATTTTTATGAATTAACGGCAGAAGAGGAAAAAGCGATTAGGGACAAAGAAGAGCTGAAAGGAGTCCTGGAAGAACAGATTAAACATGACCGGCAGATTCACGTCTTAAGGCGAGATGTTTTACTGGATGAGTTCAAACGGGCGAAAAACAATCTCCTCCTGGGCAGTTTATTGGCCCTTGGCAGCATCCTGCTGGGAATCTTTGTGTTTCCCCTGGCTTACCTTTTTGCCTTATTGGGGGTTCTGGTCGCGGGACATGCCTACCGGCAATACAAAAAGAATAAGGCAAATCTTGCGGAGATTGAGGCGCAATTGGAAGCTAGCGATGAGCACGGGAGTGCCCGAGATGATTTAGCGGTCCTCGAAGCAGAGTTGCAGGCGTTTTATCGACGTTTTGGGGCCTTCGATCGACAGGATTATTTAGAGTGTCGCCGGATTTTTACTTCCCTGAGGGGAGAGTTGGAGGTTTTGCAGGCGAAGGTTGCCGAGCGCCGGGAGCGGCTCGGGCAAGAGAAAGAAGAGGAGGTGCGTCAACAGCTGGCCCAGGGCCAGGAGTTTATTACGGCGCTGTTACAAAAAACCCGGTGCGTATCGACCACGGAATTCCGGGACAAATTAGCGGAATACCGGGTCCAAAAAAACAAGAGGGATAGTTTAATCCGGGAACGGACCGATTTGGAGCTCCGGCTCAATGAGCTGCGGGCAGTTAAGGAGGAAGCGGTCCGAAAATTAGCGGAGCGACTGAACTTTTTTGATAACAAAAAAGGAGAATGTTCAGAAAATGTCGAAATAGAAACAGTAGAGCAGCTTTTACAAAATTACCGGTCCTTGCTGGACCAAAAAACGGAATTGCAAATTCGTTTGTCCACGGAACAAAACAATTTCGAGAAAAGTTTAGCAGGGAGAGATTTAGCATCTTTAGCCCCTTCCGTAGAAGCAGCTTGTTCCGAGGAGGAGGGTAGGAAGGAGTTCTCTCCGGTGGCTTTTCCGAAGGAAAAGATTGCTGAAGAAAAAGAACGACTCGAAACGAAATTGAAGGAATTTCGCGAAGAAAGATTGAATATAGAAAAGAAAGTGGTAAGTCTTGAGACGGCAATCAAAAACCGGCTGCAAGACGTTCGGGAGCTTCCGCGGATCGAAGAAGAGCTGGCGGAAGCAGAGCAACAAATCGGGAAATATAAAGAGATAGTTGAGGTGCTGGATTTAATTAAGGAATTACTGCAAGAGTCTTTTCAACAATTGCAAAAGAGCTTTGGTCCGGATCTTAATAAGAAAGTGGGACAGATTCTGCAAGGGATCACGGCCGGTCGCCACGGCGAAGTCAAAGTAGCGGAAAACTACCGGATTAGTTTAAAAGATCAGCATGATTCGATTCGGGACTTGCAATTCTTCAGTAATGGGACGCTGGACCAGGTTTATTTTGCCTTACGTTTGGGGATTATTGACTTGGCTTACAACAAAGAGCGTAAACTTCCTCTGTTACTCGACGATGCTTTCACCCAATACGATGACCAAAGACTTGCCGCTACCCTCAATTATCTTTTAGCATATGCAAAAGAGCATCAGGTCCTATTGTTCACCTGTCATCGGAGAGAAGCAGAAATCCTTGTCGGAAAAAGATTTCATTACCTTGCGATTTAACCGGCGGGATAAATTACCACTCAAGATAAAACGGGAGACGCTTTCTGGAAATATAGGGAAAAGGATGGAGGGTGAGGAATGAATAATAAAATCAAAATGTTGTCAATTATTTTGGCGATTGCGGTTTTGTTAACCTTCGGGGCAGAAAAGCTGATAAAGATGTTTAAAGACAAGGGGCAAGAACCGCCAGCACAGCAGGCCGGACAAATGACGCAATACCCGCATGAGCCGTTTAATCCTGCTGACGTTGCGCCGCAGGAAGATCCTAACAATGCGCCGGCGCAAGGTCAGCAACAAAGGACGCCTGCAATGTATGATGAGAAATTGAAAGAGGTCATCGATACTCAATACCGGCTTTTCCTGGGACTAAGGAGTTATAAAGAACCCCCTCATGACCCGGCCGTGAAGGTAATTCCCTCCAGTATTATTGGAAAGTATCCCCCGCCTTTTTATCGGACGTTGATTGTTGATTTCAAAAATATCGACAAACCGGTTATCGAAACCCAAGACCTTTTTTTGTTTAAAAACGGTGAGTTGTGGAACGTGGGGGTAGTGAGGACCTTATTTGATCAAAAGTGGATGGAAGATTTAGTTTTTGCTGCTCCCATGAGCCAGGAACCGATGTTGCAAAAGCCCGAATTCAATCGGATGCGGATTTCCAACGGGACCGACACCACTTTGATTAATTATGTCACGAAAGATTTGATGTCTATTGCTTTTTCCACCGAGGGAACCGATCCTGGCTTGATGAACAGTTGGGCTTATGGAAAACTGGCTGTGTTGCCTGTGGAAAATATCAGCAATTTGTATGAGTACAATATCTTGTTCTCCGATATTTTCGGCGAAGAAGGAACAAAGATCATGCTTGAAGAAAGCAATAAAGCTTATTTACGGAGTAGAAACAGTGACCGGTTATTACAGTATGCGGATGTGGCCAACTGGGGATTGGTCCATACGCAAGGCGAGCTAATTTTAATCGGTCGCTTAGATTACAATGCGGAAGTAGGCCGAGGTTATTTTGAGGATTTTAAAATCCCGATTGATATATCAGGACTGTTTCATAACACAACAAGTTATCCCTCCTGGGATGTAATTAAAGAAAAAGTGCCTGATGCTGTTGATGCGGTGTCTTCTCCCGATCGCAAAGTGCTGGTTGTATTAACCAATAATGATGCTATTTTCTATAAAATCGTCAACGAAAGGACCTGGAATGAAATTCTCCGCTATCCTTTGAAAGAAAGTGAAGCCATTGTGATGTGCGAGTGGGAAAGAAATACCGAGGAATTACAAAACCTGTTGACTGCTTTTTCCGCGGCGAAATGGCATGAACGGTTGATTCATTACTATTATCCGGTGAATTATGACGAGGGTGGAAATGCTGCCAACTACTAAAACAAAAAAGCGAGATGTTAAAAAAAGAAGCTGTTCGGCAAAGGGAGAGCCGAACAGCTTCTTTTGACTTGTTTGATTGCGCTGGCGTTCTTGGCAGCGCTTTTTTTGTTTATCTAGTGCCTGGCGCAAAAGTTGGTTTTAATCATCAGATCCGCTATTTTTAAAGTGTCCTGATCAAATTTGCTTAAGGTAAAACTAATTCTTTCCTTTGATACGCGGAAGGGCTCCTTATTATAGTCACCGCTAGGCACAATTACGGAGTTGTTTGGATTAGTAAAAAGGTTTTTGCCCATAGCATAGGGGTGTTTATTTTTTTCCACCCCCATCAGGTGGCAAATGGTAGGAAGAAAATCAATTTGTCCACCATAGGTTTCGATGCGTTGGCCCTGTAGTCCTTCAGTATAGATAAGGAGCGGTACGGGCATGTATTGGCGGATCCATTCTTCATCGCTAATTTTTTTCCTGGCGAAAAGCTCTTCTATTTCGTCCTGATCCCTTTTAAACAAGCCATCGTGGTCTCCGAAGATTACGACCATCGAGTTTTCGAGCAAACCATTTTGCTTGAGGAGTTCCATAAACTGACCGATGGCATAATCGGCATAGTTAATACTATGAAAGTAATTGCCGATATGGGCTTTGTTTAGGGGCGAGGGGAGTTGTAAAGCGGATTTTTCACTGGGGACATAGTAAGGGAAATGACTGGTTAAAGTAATGACCAGCGCATAAAAGGGTTGTCTCGTCTGTTTGAGGATAGGGATGGACTGTTTAAACATTTCTTCGTCACTGAGCCCCATCCCAATTTCTTCGGTCAACTCCATGTTTTCGAGGGAATAATATTGCTCAAAACCCAGGTTCGGATAAACCACATGGCGGTTCCAATAGTTGGCTTCATCAGCGTGAATGGCCAGCGTGACGTAGCCTTTTTCTTTTAATAAAAGGGGAAGAGAGTCATAGATGTTATTGGGATAGGAAAAAAAGGTGCTTCCTTTTTCGAGGGGGAAAAGCGATGTGTTTATGATTAATTCCGCGTCGGAACTGTTTCCACCGATGGTTTGAGGATAAAAGTGGGGAAAATAGAGGCTCTTTTTCACCAGCTTATTCAGATTAGGCGTGATTTCTTGTCCGTCTATTTTTTTGCCAATAACGAAGTTTTGGAGGGATTCCACTTGAATCACAATGAGGTTTTTACCTTGGCCCAAGTTCTGGTAGGGTGAAGCGTCCTCTTGATTCGTTTGATAATGCTTGGTTTTATACCAATTCTGGACGGCTGTTTTCGTTTCCGGGGTTAGTTGTAAATTTTGTTCTTGCACAAAAAAGATGAAATCCAGGAAATGAAAACCCAAGGGGCCGTAAGTGCTCAGCGTTTCATGGGCAGTAAAGCGGTTCTGTTCTTGAGTGCGGTTTTGCCAGCATTCAATGGCTGGAAAAAAGAGTGCAAGAAACAAACCAAGAATTATCCCGTATTGGGTAACCCGTGGGGCCAGGATATTGCGGTTCAAGGTATGGCAAAAGAGAATAGGTAGTAACACAAGATCGATTAAAAAGATAAAATCTGTCCAGTGAATGAGATTAAAAATACTGGGGCCCAAATCCGTAAGATTGGAAGACTGCATAAAAACATAAACAGACATGGGTGTGGCAAAGTAACGAAAATAGAGAAGGTCGGCAATAATCAGAAAGGTTACCCCAAAGTTAAGGGCATATAAGTATATTTTGCGTCTTCTGGCTATCAAAAAGTAGGCAGGGCTAAGTAATAATATCATTAGACCGAGCGTTGTGCTGAACATGGGAAGATTAATCATCTTTATGTCAACGGCTATTCCCCAAAAAAATATTTTGCAGAGAAGAATTAGAAAGGTTAAAACCAAAAATGGTTCAGATAAACGATGAAGATGATTGGTCAATTTGGACATTTCCTGTTTCTCCTTAATTTTAGTAAACTCATAATAGATTATACATGATAAAGAAGGGACAGCAACAGGAAAAAAATGGTGATAAGAAATTTCCATTTATGCGTAACTTTTTAACGAATGGTACGTTGTAATAAACGTGTAAATTATAGAAAAAAATGAGAGGTGAAAATATATGAATATTTAACGTGAAAATTAATTGAAAATTACTCAATATTATAATATAATGTAATTGTGTGTGTTTATTGTTTCGGAAACTACTGGTAATTTAACAATGGAGGGGTGAGGATCAAAAAAACTACATTCGCCCATTAAATACTTAAATAACGGCTATGATGAATTATTTTATTCTAAGGATTTTGGAGGTTAGTGTAATGAAAAAAATTATTTGCTTCGTGGTGAGTTGTTTCTTGATGCTGACTTGTTTCGCCGGGGTGGCCACAGGGTCTTATTCTCCAAGTAATTCGTATGGAAATATGGCTCCGGTAGCGGAGTGGCTTTTTGACGAGGGGAAGGGCGTTTGTGTAACTGATAGCAGCGGGAACTACTTGGATGGCACATTATTCGGAGCAGCTTGGGTTAAAGGTGTTCGTGGCTCGGCATTAGCTTTTGATGGCAATGATTTTGTTGAAGTCCCCCATGATAATATATTGAATAATGGGAATATGCTTTCGGTAGAAGCATGGATTTGCCCGGAGGAAATGATTCGGTATCAGAAAATCATTACGAAAACTCCTGGCCAGTACTACGATTACAGTCTCTTCTGCGGAGATAAAGACAATGTCGGATTTGCCGTGAAAGTAGGAAGCACCGCTTATTCGGTTTATTCCCCGGCTAACTCGGTGCCCAGAGGGAATTGGACCCATGTGGTGGGAGTTTATGATGGTAAAAATGTAATTATTTATATCAACGGAAAAGAAGCTGGCAAAAATCCGGCGGCCGGACCGATTATGGATCACGGTGGTGTTTTACGGATCGGCGGAGATGCTTATGCCTCCAATTATCAAGGGAGAATCGATGAAATTAGGATTTACGATCGGGCCTTAACTGCGAACGAAGTAAACGCTCTTTATCAAGGGAACTCTTCCAAAGGTAGCAATTCTGAATACAATTGCTATGCTAACAATGTTGCCCGCAATCGTGGTTATGGTTACCCCTCGAGCTATGATTACTACCGGGATTATACTTACAACCGGGATTATGACTACAACCGCTGTGGAAGTCGCAACTACGATTATGACTACAACCGCTTTGACAACCGTTATGACTATAATTATCGTGACTTCGATGGCATGCGTAAAAGTTTTAGCAAGATAAGAAGACCCTTCGGATATATAGGGTTCAGATATTAATCGACACTGATTTACCTAAAATAAGCTGATTCTATTGCAGCATCGTTTTCTGTATTAGTTAAATAACCTGATTTTTGGAAGTCCGGCGTAAAAGGCCGGGCTTTCTCGTTTTTTACGAATTTTTGCCCCCCTCTGGTATTTTCTTAATATTTTTAGTATAGTGAGAACAGGAGGGGATTTGTTATGCAAAATAAACCTATTTTACTTGTTGATGATGATCCTCATGTTTCCGAAGTGCTTTCTTTGTATTTGGAAAAGGAAGGATATCAGGTAGTTTGCGCAGATAATGGCCGGGCCGCCCTCGAAAAAGTGAAACAGGTTAGTCCCTGCCTGATGGTATTGGATGTAATGATGCCCGAGATAGACGGGATTGAGGTTTGTCAAAAGGTAAGGGCGGAGAGGACGCTTCCGATTATTATGTTAACCGCCAAGTCGGAAGACGTTGATAAGATCTTGGGTCTGGAACTGGGCGCTGATGATTACATAACAAAACCCTTTAATCCCCGGGAAGTGGTGGCCAGAATAAAGGCGGTATTGCGGCGCGCCAACAATGGGAGCAATACTGATGGCCAGGTTTTGTCCAATCAAGGGGGAGCGGACGGCAACGAGACAAAACTGTTACAATTCCCCCATTTAGAAATCGATATGGCGAAGTACCGGGTTTGTGTCAACGGCAAGGTTGTGCCGTTGACGCCTAAGGAAATTGAGCTGCTTTGGCTCATGGCTTCTCATCCCAATATGGTTTTTACTCGCGAGAATTTATTGGAACATGTTTGGGGTTATTCCTATTCCGGGGAAACCAGAACCGTGGATACCCATGTGAAAAGGTTGCGGCGCAAGTTGATGATTGCCCCGCAAGATGCTTGGGAGATTACAACGGTATGGGGAGTCGGCTATAAATTCGAGGTGAAATAGATGAAGGTTCAGATCTGGAAAAAGCTGTTGCTGTCGTATTGCGCTTTGGTCGTGATTACTTTGATGTTGGTGGGGGCATTTTTAACCCCACTTTTTCGGAGTTATTTGGTCACGGCGCAAAAAACTGAGCTGATGCAGCAAGCCGAGGAAATCGTGAACCTAACAGAAAAATATTATGTTGGGGAAATTGACGAAAGCACCTTTAATCGCATTTTGGATAATGTGAATCGAATCAATAAGTCCCGGGTCGTGATTCTTGACCGGGAAGGGAAAGTCATTGCGCCCAACATGGTAAGACCACGTCCGGAGCGCCGGGGAGAATTCCGGACAAGGGGCTTCCCCAGGGGAACGCGCTTAAGCAGGGAAGAAGTCGGGCAAGTGCTTTCGGGACAGATTGTCGCCAAGGAAGGGACGATGGCGCACTTAAATATCCCGGTTATTTCCGTGGCGATCCCTGTGCTGATGGAGATTCCGGAAGAAAAAGCCGGGGAACAAGTAGTGGGCGCGGTTTTGTCTTTTTCACCGGTTTATCTGGTTACCGATCTGGTGAAGAAAGTGGGATATTTTTTAGGGATTTCGAGCATTATGGCCATTTTCCTGGCTATTGTGATCGCTTATTTTTTTGCCAAAAAAATCTCCTCACCGGTAAAAGAGATCAATGAAGTCGCTTTGGCTATGGCGCAAGGCGACTATAAAAAGGTGATTAGCCCGACCGGCAATGATGAATTAGGAGAACTGGCCAACTCGATGAATTATTTGGCGCAGCAGTTGGATGTAAACGTTAGTGCTCTTCAACAGGAAAAAGGGAAGCTGGAAGCGATTATGGCCAGTATCAATGAGGGTTTGGTGGCCGTAGACCGGGCAGGGCGGATTATGCTGGTCAATCCGATGATGGAAACCTTCTTTATGACGACCGCCCAAAACCTGATGAGTAAACAGCTTGAGGAAATTTCTCCACATCCCCAGTTTAGTGAGGCCTTTGCCGAGGCTTTGGAAAAAGAAGAGTTGGTGGTCAAGGAGTTCAAATTAGTGCACAGTACCTGTCAAATCACTGTATCGCCGATTAAGCAAGAAAACGGGGAGATTCTCGGGGCCGTAGGAATTTTGCTGGATATCAGTGAAATGGAGAAAGTGGAACAACTGCGCCGCGATTTTATTAGTAATGTTTCCCATGAATTACGAGCTCCGCTTACGGTGATCAGGGGTTTCACGGAGTGTTTATTGGATGGGGTGACCCAACATCCCCCCGCTTATTATTATGGTGTCATTAAAGACGAGACTTTGCGTTTGGAAAGGTTAATCAATGATATCATGGAGTTAAGCTTGCTCCAGGCCGGAAAGATTAATTTGGAACTGGAGGAAGTTAATCTGGTCGCCTTGGTTTATGAAACGGCAAATAAATTTATGCTGAAGGCGCAGGAAAAAGGAATTACCCTCATGACGAACGCCAGCAATGAACCGGACCGGCAGATTATGTTGTTTTGCGATCCCGACCGGATGGAGCAGTTGTTGTATATTTTCATTGACAATGCCTTAAAATATACCCCGGCGGGCGGAACGGTCGAGGTTAACGTATGGGAGAATGAGACGAATAAAAAAGTCTACCTGATCATTAAGGACACGGGTATTGGGATCCCACGCGAAGAGCTGCCCTACATCTGGGAGCGGTTTTATAAAGTGGATAAATCCCGCAGCCGGCAAAAAGAAGACGGGACTGGCTTAGGCTTATTTATTGCGAAACAGCTTGCCGAGCTGCATCAAGCCGAGGTTTTGGTGGAGAGTGTTGTAGACAAAGGGACCACCTTTACCCTTGTTTTTAAACGACGGTAAAAACGGAGCTCCTTATGCCTTAAGACCAGCAGGATGTGGACAGGAGCACAACAGCAGAGGCAAGGGCGAAGGAGGTTCCCAGAGCAAAGGATACAAAACAAGGGCACTGACGATGCAGTGCCCTTTGTTTTGGCAATTGATCATTCATTAATTATTCATGGCGCAAAGCTTCAATAGGATCAAGGTGCGCCGCCTTGTAGGCCGGGTATACTCCGAAGAATAGTCCTACTCCTAAGGCGAAAAGGAAGGAAATTATGATGGCGGTCGGAGAGATGACCGTTATCCATCCGGCAATATTGGCTATCGCTTTGGAAAGGCCGATGCCGAGAAAGATGCCGAAAACACCGCCGGAAGTGCTTAAAAAGATGGATTCGACAATGAATTGGGCCATGATGTCTCTCCGCTTAGCGCCTAAAGCTTTGCGGATGCCAATTTCTCTGGTTCTTTCCGTTACGGATACCAGCATAATATTCATGATGCCGATGCCGCCAACCAGAAGGGAAATACCTGCAATAGCGCCGAGCATAAAGGTAAAGGTTTTCGTTGTAGTATTAATCGTTTCTAAAAGTTCATCCTGGCTGGTAACGCGAATCGAATCTTCCCGCCGGAATTTGGCATCATAGATGGCGGTAATATGTTCAACGGCTAATTCTGCTTCCTTAGGGCCTTTAGCTTTGATATAAAAGGAGCCTATTCTTTGGGAACCGGAAAGACGTTGGGCCACCGAGACCGGAATGAGAATGATATCATCAGTGTCCCGGCCCATGGAAGAGCCCTTTTTCTCCAACAAGCCGATTACCGTAAACGATTGCCCGTTAATGAGGATCGTTTCCCCTAAAGGGCGGGCCCCTTCACCGAAAAGCTCGGTGGCTACTGTTTGCCCGATTATGGCCACTTTCGTTCTGGACGCGGTTTCTGTTTCCGTAAAGAAACGTCCCCCGGCCACTTTGATATTTCTTACCTCTGGAAAATCAACGGATGTTCCTTCGATGGAAGTACTATGGGTGTTGCTTTGCCATTTGACCGTACTGTTGAAAGTGACACTAGGGACGACATGGCTAATGGTCGGAACTCTTTCCAATAAATCGGGAATATCCTCCATGTTCAGGCGGGAGTTTCTTTGGGGAGATACGATAATTAAGTTGGAACCCATATTGGCAATGCTGTCGGAGATGTTTTTCGAAGCTCCTTGCCCTACGGAAATCAAGGCGATTACAGCGCCGACCCCGATAATGATGCCTAAAGCGGTAAGAAAGGAACGCATTTTATTTCCCCGCAGCGAGGTAGAGGACATACGGAAAATCTCCCAGAAGTTCATTCGCTCACCGCCTTTTTTAACTCCTCTTCGTCAGAGCTCAGCTTAGTTGGATCCTGACTTAAGGAGGCAGTAGCCTGAATTGGGGTAACCGCTTCGTCGCTTTGCATCATCCCGTCTATAAAACGGAGGATTCTTTTCGTTTGGCGTGCGATTTGTTCATCATGTGTTACTAGAATGATGGTGATGCCTTGTTGATTCAAGCTTTGGAAAATTTCCATCACTTCTTGTCCGGAACGGCTGTCCAGGTTGCCGGTGGGCTCATCCCCTAAAATGAGGGGAGGGTTACCGGCCAGAGCGCGTGCGATCGCCGCCCTCTGCTGCTGGCCGCCGGAAAGCTCCGTAGGCAAGTGATGCATCCGGTCGGCTAAACCTACCGCTTCTAAAGCGACTTCAGCTTTCATAATTCGTTCTTTGGTGGGTACTCCCCGGTAGACCAGGGGTAGACAGACATTCTCCAGGGCGGTTAGTTTGGGCAGTAAGTTAAAACTCTGGAAGATAAAACCGATGTATTGGTTGCGGATACGGGCCAGTTCATTATCATTTTTGTTGCTGATATCTTCGCCTGCCAGAATGTATTGACCGGCTGTGGGACGATCAAGACAGCCCAAAATGTTCATTAGAGTAGATTTTCCGGAACCGGATGGACCCATGATGGCGACAAATTCTCCTTCTTGGACGGTTAAATTGACATTCGTTAAGGCTGTAACGGAGATGATATTGGTGCTATATACCTTTTGCAGTTCTACCGTTTGTAGAAGCATACTCCGCCCCCCTTTCTAACGCCGATCACGGCTACGGTTGTTGCTAAAACTGCGACCTCCCCGATCGAAACCCCGATCCCGGAAACCAGCTCCGCCGCCACCACCACGGCCCCAACTGCCACCGGGAGGACCACCGGGAGGCATCCCCATGCCGGGCATTCCGAATCTCATATTCTGTTCGCGTTCTTGAGTAGTAACGGCCACAAGAACGATTTCTTCATCTTCCTCTAAACCTTCCACTACTTCGACCCAACGCCCGTTATTTACGCCTATTCTAATTGGCTTCATTCTGATTTGGCCATTATCCAAATAACGGACCATTGTGCTGTTGTTTTCGGTGACCAGGGCCTCTGCTGGAATGCGGAGGACGTCCTGTTTGTTTTCTAATCTAATAGTGGCCGAAGCAGTCATCCCGCTTTTAATCCCTTCGTGGTAACCGACTTCCAGGGTTACCGGGTATTTAGTTACCCCCTCACTAATGCTGCCTTCCTGCGCAATACCGACTACTTGACCGGTCAAGGTAACATCTGGTAAAGCGTCAACCGCAATTTCAGCTTCCTGGCCAAATCTGAGTTTGTTGATATCCAATTCGTCTACTTCGATTTCCATAGTATTTTTCGCAAAGTTGCTAATGACAATAATTTCTTGTCCCGAAGAAACTTCATCACCAGTGACGACGAAAAGGCTTACCACCACACCGTCAATTGGCGACGTTGCTTGAAGGTTATCAAATTGTTCCTGGGTAACCATCATGTGTTGTTGGTTTTGAGCGACTTTCAGTTCTTGCTCCCGGCGTTTTTGATCATCCGGAGCAACCAGGTCCTTAAGTTCGTCCTCCGCCTTGGCTAATTGAATTTTGGCTTCTTCAATTTCCCGATCGATATCCTGATTAATAATGGTGACCAAGGGTTCTCCTTCAAACACTTTTGCTCCTTCCGGACGATGGATTTTCTCGACGGTGCCGTTTACTTCAATTTTAATTCTTTCCGATTGGGCATAGCGTAAATAACCGGTTGCCTGCTTATACAGGAACACGTCTTGATCCGGATCGGAAGCGATATAGACGGTGTTGAAAGTCTCCATGCCCGGTTTAAGATCAGCATCAGGCTTTTCAAGGGAAATGATGGTTAAATAATCGCCTGAGGAAGTGGTATTATTTCTGGAACTACGATTGGTAACGGTGTTATAGTCGTCATCATCTGAATCTTTGGTATCATATTCAATTTCTTTGATCGTTCCTTTATAGGTTTTGCCAAGACCGGTAACAAAGATATTTGCTTTCATGCCTGTGCTAAAGCTGCTAATCACATGCGCCGGGAATCTTGCGACAACTTCCATCTGGTCAGAAGTAGCAATAGTAAGCGCCGGATCGCCCTTACTTACTTCTTCGCCAACCGCTATTTCCGTATCAATAATTTTACCGCTAAAGGGGGCTTTAATCGTTAGCTTTTCTTTTTCATCGAGCTTTTTCTGGAGAGCCGTTTTACATTCTTCTACTTTAAGTTCTGACGAACGGATCTCAAAGAGTTTTTTACCGGTGGGATTATCAAGAGAAATTAAATCGTTTCTGGCAATTTCCCATTCGAGTTGGGCTTGTTGTGCCTTGATTTCTACTTCCGTATTTTTGATTTTTAAGAGGGGTTGTCCTTTTTTGACCTGAGTTCCTTCCGTAACATAGATTTCTTGCACTGTGCCGCTGTTTTTGCTGGTCAAAGTGTAACGCTCCGTTGGCTGCAAAGAGCCGCTCCCTTCCAGGAGATCTATAATATCACCGCGTTGCACCCTGACCGTAAGGTAATTACTAGCATCAGCATTAGCAAACCGGGGTTTCCTGTTTTGGGTCGTCATGAAGTACCCAACTACCGCAACACTAATTACACATAAAATAACAATGACAAGCGCCTTCTTCTTTTTAATATTCTTAAACATTTGCAGTATTTCACCCCTTCTCTATATTTTGAAAATTTAAACATCTCATTAAATATACTATAAGCAAAAGATGTGGCAAAAGGGCAGCAAAATTGTGAACTTTTTGTGAACTTATTTAGAAAATTTAGGTAATGGCCGCTAACGCCCCAACTGTTTGCTTAACCCCAGAAAACTGGTACAATAGAAGCAAATTGGACACTGAGGTTGGGGTGCATGAAAACAGAACAACTACAGGTAGTGGTGGTTGGCGGCGGCGCTTCAGGCATGGTGGCGGCGCTTGCGGCAGCCAGGAAAGGGGCGGAGGTGACAATATTAGAGCGGAACGTCCGGATTGGGAAAAAGCTTCTGGCTACCGGAAACGGCCGCTGTAATTATACCAATCTGAATGCCGATGTTGCCTATTATCACGGTCATCATCCGCGTTTTGTATATAGCGCGCTGGCCTCTTTCAGCGTGGCTGAAACCATCGCTTTTTTCGAGCAACTGGGAATTATGCATAAAGTAGAGGAGCAGGGCAAGGTTTTTCCTTATTCCGATCAGGCGTCGAGTGTGCTGGATGTCCTGCTGTATGAATTAAAGGAATTAGGTATAAAGATTATTTGTGACGCCTTTGTGCAGAAAATCGATGTCCGAAAGAAACCGGCGTCAACAGACCAAGGCGCGCCCAAACGGTTTGGTCTTGTCCTGGCCGATGGGAGAATTATTGAAGGGGACAGGGTTATTGTGGCAACCGGCGGTAAAGCCATGCCCTCTAGCGGTTCGGACGGGAATGGGTATAGACTGGCGGAAGAACTCGGACATACGGTTACGCCCGTATTCCCTGGCCTTGTGCAATTAATGCTGGAAGGGGATTTTTTTCCGCAGATTCAAGGCGTCAAGCTGGTGGGGACTGCCTCCCTGCTTCACGCGGGGCGGGTAATCAGGGAGGAGCGGGGGGATATTTTGTTTGCTAATTATGGGGTTTCCGGTCCGCCGATTTTACAGTTGAGCCGCCAGGCGGGGGAACTGCTGCAGCGGAACGAGCCCCCCATTTTAAAAATTAACATTTTAGACCGTTTTTCAAGAGAGGAATTAAGCCAGCTACTACAAAGCCGGTTTCAAAGCAATCCCCGTAAAACGGTGGAATTTAGTTTGGTGGGGTTGATTAATAAAAGACTGATCCGGGTGGTGCTGAAGGAAGCTGGGTTCAGTGATTTAAAAAAATCAGCGGGGAATGTGAGTGCCCGGGAGTGCGCCGCTATTGCCGCGCTCCTGACGGACTGGCGGTTTAAGATCCGGGGGACCAAAGGATGGCAAAGCGCTCAGGTCACCGCCGGAGGAGTGTCTACGGCAGAAGTCAACCCCCAAACCATGGAATCAAAAATTGTGCCGGGCTTGTATTTTGCCGGGGAGGTCCTGGACATCGATGGGGAGTGTGGCGGTTTCAACCTGCAATGGGCATGGAGCTCAGGTTTTTTGGCGGGGGAGCATACGGCAATGCTAAATAATTTTGGAAAGTAAAAGGAGGGAAGCGGTATGGCCAAGGAAAATTCTTTTGATATCGTTTCGCAGGTGGCGATGCAGGAGGTGGATAACGCGGTAAACCAGACGATGAAGGAAATCAATCAGCGTTTTGATTTTAAAGGAAGCAAAGTGCAGGTGGAATTGACCAAAGAAGAGGAAATCAAAATTATGGCCGATGATGATTATAAACTTTCCAGTGTGATCGATATTCTGCAAAGCAAACTGGTACGCCGCGGGGTGTCTTTGAAGTTTCTTGACTATGGGAAAATCGAGCCGGCCGCCGGCGGAACGGTTAGGCAGATTATTACGATTAAACAGGGCATCCCCACGGAAAAAGGCAAAGAGATTGTCGCGACCATTAAAAAGCTGAAATTGAAGGTTCAGGCGCAAATCCAGGATGATCAAATCCGGGTGAGCGGGAAAGACCGTGATGAACTGCAAAAGGTGATTAAAGCGCTGAAGGAACAAGATTTTGGCATCGAGTTGCAATTTGGTAATTACCGGACGGTTTAAAGTTCTTCGATCCCCCTGTTGACTTCATCTGTGACTTCATCTGTTGGTCCCATTTGTAACTTTTGAACTCATCCGTTGACTCCACCTGAGCTTGGTGGGGTTTTTTCTTTGCAGAAGATAACCTGATATTAGCTTTTTTAATATGTGCCGGAGAGTACAAAGATACTTATTTGCGTATTTATTGTTTATTCTTTACTTTAGAAAGAAAGGTGTGCTAAAATTAAAGTAACATATGAACATATATTCATATGTTGTAATAAAATATAGCTGGGAAATCATTGCATAGTTGAGGTGAGCCAAAGTGGCTAAAAAGAAGCTGACCACAGAGCATTCTTCAGAACAGTGTGAAGTTACCTGTATTCACGAGGACAGAGTGAGCAGGGTGAAGCAAAACAGCCTGAAAGCAGAAGAGGTACTGGGTCTGGAGGACATCTTTAAAGCCTTGGGAGATAGTACGCGCATCAAGTTATTGCACGCCTTATCGCAAGAAGAAATGTGTGTCTGTGATTTGGCCGAGGTTATTGGGATGTCCCAGTCGCTGGTTTCTCACCAGTTACGGGTTTTACGGAACCTGCGTTTGGTGAAGCACCGCCGGGAAGGGAAAATGGTGTATTATTCGTTGGATGATGAGCATATTCTCCAACTCTTTACGCAGGGTTTGGAGCATATCAGGCATCGGTAAAAACTGCTGAGATAGGAGCGAATGTTCCAAGTATGAGAAATAGCGGTGAATTAGTTCTGATGAGCCAGTCTCGGAACAGCAGAAGGAGGAGACGAGCCGGATGAAAGATAAAACAGGCAAAGCAACGTATCTTTTAGAAGGTCTGGATTGTACCAATTGTGCCGTTAAAATGGAAGAAGCCATTAAGGCTCTGCCTGGCGTGCATAATGCGGTCATCAATTTCAGTGCCGGTACATTGGAGATAGAAGGAAGTCCATCAAATATGCAGCAGATTGTGCAAGATACGCCCAGGATTATTCAGAGGATTGAACCGGAAGTAGTTCCCCGCAGAACCGATGGAGAAGCGCCGGAAAGTACGGAAGCAAAGGTGGAAAAAAGGAAAGAAATCAAAGAAAAAGTAAACAGCCAATTTCTTCAATTGGCCGGCGGGGTTGTGATCTATCTTGGAGCATTGTTTTTCCGGCTTCCGGTCCACATGGAGGTAGGGCTATTTCTGCTTAGTTATTTTTTGATCGGTGGGAAGGTTGTGGCGAAGGCCTTCAGGAATCTTTTCCAGGGTCGGGTCTTTGACGAGCATATGCTGATGACCATTGCCACCCTGGGGGCGTTTGCGATTCGGGAATATCCTGAGGCTGTTGCCGTAATGCTTTTTTACGAGATTGGAGAATTTCTTCAGGAGCGGGCGGTGAACAAGTCGCGTCGTTCCATTCAGGCTTTACTGGCGATCAGGTCTGATTATGCCCATGTGAAAAGAAACAATAACGGACATATGGTACAGGTCAAACCGGAAGAGGTGGCTGTGGGTGAACGTATTGTCGTTATGCCAGGCGAAAGGGTTCCGCTGGACGGGAGGATTGTCGAAGGTCATTCTTTAATTGATACGGCCGCTTTAACAGGTGAAACGCTGCTCCGGGAGGTAGAAGTGGGCGATGAGGTCTTGAGCGGTTGTATTAATACTTCCGGCCTGCTGGTGGTCGAAGTGGAAAAGGAATACCGGGAGTCTACGGTAGCGAAGATTCTGGATTTGGTGCAAAATGCCGGAAGCAAAAAAGCCGCCACGGAGAACTTCATTACCAAATTTGCCCGTTATTACACTCCCGTTGTGGTGGGTATCGCCGCCGCCGTAGCTTTCCTTCCGCCGTTATTTTTAGCCGGTACGGGCGCTCCGGCCGCTGCTTTTTCCACTTGGTTTTACCGGGGCTTGATTTTCCTGGTGATATCTTGTCCCTGTGCTTTAGTGATTTCGATTCCGCTCGGTTTCTTTGGAGGGATCGGGGCCGCCTCGCGCAAAGGTATTCTGGTGAAGGGCGGCAACTATTTAGAAGCGTTGAACAAAGTGGATTCAGTAGTTTTTGATAAAACCGGGACCATGACCAAAGGAGTATTTGCGGTGCAGGGAGTTTTCCCGGCTGCTGGGTTTACCGCCGAAGAGGTATTAGCATGGGCGGCTCTGGCCGAAAGATTCTCAACGCATCCCATTGCTCATTCCGTTATAGAGGCGTTTAGCAAGCAGCAAGGATTTGCCGGTCGGTTTGAAGATGATATTGCCATTTTGTCTTATGAAGAAAAGGCCGGCATGGGGGTTAAAGTACGTTCAGAAAAAGGAGAAATCCTGGTAGGCAATAGCAAATTATTAACCGAAGAAGGAGTTGCGGATTTTAATTGGGAGCAGCGGGCGCATAATGGGGTACGTGAAATAGGCGAGACTAACGGTTTTGGAGTAGCCGGGACGGTTCTTCATGTGGCGCTCGAACAGCGCTATATGGGTACGCTGCTGATTGCCGATGAGCTCAGGGAAGATAGTGTGGAGGCTTTACGCAATCTCAAAAGGCAAGGTGTGCGTAATTTGGTGATGCTGACAGGGGATTGTGAAGCTGCGGCGGCCCAGATTGCGGCGGAGCTGCAAGTTGACCGTTATTATGCGAACCTTTTGCCCCAGGGAAAGGTGGAAAAACTGGAACAGTTGTATGAACAGAAAGGCGACGGTAGTATAGTTTTCATTGGCGATGGGATTAACGATGCTCCTGTTTTGGCAAGAGCCGATGTAGGTATCGCGATGGGCGGCCTGGGGTCGGATGCCGCCATTGAGGCGGCCGATGTGGTGATCATGACGGATGAACCGTCGAAGCTGGTCACCGCTTTGCAGATTGCGAAAAAAACAAAGCGGGTGGTATGGGAGAATATTATTCTTGCCCTCACGGTCAAGGGGCTAGTGCTAACTCTAGGCGCCGCCGGAATTGCGACCATGTGGGGAGCTGTTTTTGCTGATGTGGGGGTGGCTATACTGGCTGTGTTTAACGCGATGCGTGTGCTGAAAAGCTAAGAACACTTTAAGATAGGAATCAAAATGAATATTTGTTCTCTTGACGGTCTTGATGGGGTATGTTTAACTGGGTTTAGAGATTTCATGTGATGGAAAGAAGGCAAAGTGATGGGGCGAAAATCCTTTAATGAAAAACTACAGGATAGCAAAGACATGCCCAAAGTGGTCGAGGTTTTAGATCCCAAGGCGGTGGTGCGTTATGGCGGAACAAAGATGTTGATTGCCCCGCCCCTTGCCTATGATGAAGTCATGAGAAAGATACCCTATGGTAAAGTCATGACCGCGGATTACCTCAGGCAGTATTTGGCGAAAAAACATGACGCCGATTATACCTGCCCGTTGACGGCGGGCTTGTTTATCAATATTGCCGCCCATGCTGCGGTGGAGCGGGCAGAAAAAGGCACAATACCCGGTACGAGGCCAATAATCGATGAAACACCCTATTGGCGGGTGCTGAAAAAAGATGGCGAACTCAACGAAAAATATCCAGGGGGAATTGAGGGACATCAAATGCTGCTTGAAGCAGAAGGGCATACGGTCATCCGCAAGGGCAAAAGTTATTTTGTCCAGGATTACCAGGAAAAAGCTTATGAGTTGGAGTGAAATCATTTACAAACTGTGACAACAGTGTAAGTGACACAGATAAAAATCTTATCCCGCATAAATATGTTGCTTATGCGGGATTTTTGTTGCGCAAGAAAATTGGTAATGGCACCTTGTTTTGGCCATCTACATTTTTG
>DGEB01000064.1 GCA_002385735.1 Peptococcaceae bacterium UBA3937 | reverse complement strand
ATAATTACATTATAGAACTTCTTTCTTTAGTTTTCAAATAATGGGATGAAGTGGCGGTTGAGCTTATCCAATTATACCCCAAGTTCTTTCGTGTCCTGTTTTACAGGCGCATCCTGTTTTTCCTTTATAGAAGCTTCTGCCGCTAAATCCGGCTTTAGTTCATAAGTCACAATTTCCTTGTCACTTATCACGTAAAAGGCATAGCCTTCCTCTCCGTCAAGCCCCAGTTCCGAATAGTAGACCGGCTGGCTGATTTCATCGGCTACCCGAACCAGATCATCCATGGTTTTCACCCGGATCCACTGCTCCGCATTCCCGGTCTCTTCTGCCGAAAGTCCCTCCTGTAAAGCGACCAGCCTTTCCTCATACTTTTTAAAGATGCGATTAACCAGGCTGGTATATTCATCAGACTGGGCCGCCTTGGTAAAGAACCGCACTCCTAATAACAAAAGGAGACTCAGGAGCGCACCGCCTAACAAACCAGCCACCACCGCACCCTCAACGGGAACGGTTTTCGTGACCGTCTCGGTCAAGGCCCCTTCTTTTTCCTGGGATAAAGGCCCGTCAATCTCAAAATACCTGCTGTTTAAGGGCACCGTAAAGCTGGGGGTTAATTCCTCCTGAACCAGCCCCTCCTCGGTCTGCACCTGGGTATTAATTTGCCAGGCCACCGTGAGTTTCACACTGGACATAATCCCCGAGTCTTCCTGCACCTGAGAAGCAAAACTATTATATGCGGCAAAAGGAATCGTAACATCCTTCTCCAGTTGAATCTGCCCATCGGCACTTTGGAAGGAGCTATCGGGCACCAGGGTATACTCCTTACTCCACAGGACCTTTTCCGTCTTTTCTTCCTGCTGCACCCCTTCAACCCGGGCCGTTATCCGGTACTGCCCGGTCAACTCGCCGGGCTTGTCCCCGCTATACTGGTAAACAGCCTTGGCCAGGATCTGTTCCACATAAGCGGTGGGGTATACCATCCCCATCCCCAGGATGTTTTCGCTGTAAAGCAGATTGTTGCGCAGACTGACCTGGTACTGAAGGTCCCCTTTATGGAGATACTCATACCTGGGTACTTCTTCCTGCACTTTACCTGGCGCTGACACTTTTAAGACCAGGGTCACCAAAAAAACCACCAGCACAACCGTTAGAGTAATGCTCAGAAAAAGCCGTACATTCTTCGGCAGCGCCATTTTTCGGTCTTTATTCTCTTCCTTCGTTTTCATATCTCCTGCACCCCTTTTAATAGGTTACCCCTTCGGGAACCGGTTGCTCGCTCTTTAAAATAAGCGTAAACCAGCCGACCTTGGGCAGTACCTTGATCACTTTTCCTTTGACCTGTTCCGGCATCACCGGATCCGCATCCACGCTGGAATTATTATCGCCTTTCGTGATTAGAGCCATTTGCCCTTCCCGATTTATATCAATTACCCGGTGGGTAATATTTATCTTAATCTCAGGGTGATAATACTGAATCACATCACCCAGCCGGACCTCGTCGCCTTCGAGCTTTTGCACCAGCACCACATCCCCCGGTTTAATCATGGGCTCCATACTCCCCGTCACGATAACCGAAGGATAGACCGGAAAAATCCCTACGGCAAACCAGATCATGGCTACGGAAAAGACGCTGGTCAACAGCCAGCCGAATAATTCATTACTTTCCTCCGCAGTTCTTTTTAAAAGACGCGCCTGTAAAAAATACATATGCCGGACAAAAAGCAAGGTAAAGACCGGGATAAAACAACCCAGGAAGGTTTTCATCGGCCAGGTCATATCCGGCAAAATAGGTGAAAACCGTTCAAAAGCCAGCAAAATTCCATGAAATGCGGCCGCTGGCACAAAACCGCCCAGATAGGCAAAATATGAAGTAAGCAAGCTTTCGGCAAAAGCCGGGAAAAAAGTGCCGCCGAAATACTGCATCAAGGCCATACCTGCCTCAAGCCCCTGCATTTCCCGCAGGGAAAGCCTCGTAAAAACAAAAAAAAGACTGATTAATGCAACAACCGGCACTGTGTATTTGCCCTGGTAACTATTAACCAGGTACGACCTTGCTGCCTCCACTCCCAGGGTAAAACCGGCAATATAGAACAAATTGATCGTGGAAGCAACAAGCCCAAAAGAATATGGGCTTTTACCCAGCCCGGTAATCATCCCGCCCACCATCATAAAGAGGATATATACAACTGCCGCCCCCACCGCCATATTGATGACAAATCGCCTTAAGCTCGGACGAGCGACCGGTTTGGTACGCGGGAACAAAAACACGGTCAAGGCAATCCCCAGCCACAACAACGGCCTTACAAAATAGATAAAATAAGACTCATTAGCGAAAGGAACCAGTTCAGTACCGGTCAGGATGATCATCATCAGGACCATCCCTACCAAAAGAATCCGTCTGAACACCTTACCCCCGAAAAAACTAGCCAAATTGCTCATGCCTTCTGCCGCCTTTATTCATCAGATTGTCCACCGGAATCAGAACCCCCGGATGAAGGCTCAGAACCCTCACCGCTTCCTTCAGTTGACCCGCCTGTAGATTCGGTTTTATCTTCACTATCAGGCTTGTCTATATCACTCTTTGGTTCTTCCGTCTTGTTATCATCTGTTGTGGTTCCGGTTTCTCCGGGCTCAACTGTATCTCCTTCCGTATCTCCGGACTCAATGGGATTTTCCGTGGAGCCACCCACAGCCGATTCGTCTCCTGTTCCTGGGGCCGCCGGCATATTTTCGGACGGAGCGGTAACTGCTTCCCGTTTAACCGGACC
>DGEB01000042.1:23542-36354 GCA_002385735.1 Peptococcaceae bacterium UBA3937 | reverse complement strand
GTTAGACCACTACACCACGGCTCCACGTTTTAAACTAAATTAAACAGTTGGGAGATTAAAATTATGGTGACCCGGACGGGAGTCGAACCCGTGTCGCAGGCGTGAAAGGCCTGTGTCTTAACCACTTGACCACCGGGCCATCTTCAATTAATCCACAACCAAGTTTGGTAACTACCTGGCTTTGGTAGTGCCTTGCGCATGGTCGGGGCAGAGGGATTTGAACCCCCGACTCCCTGGTCCCAAACCAGGTGCGCTACCAAACTGCGCTATGCCCCGTCGTTGACGTGACGAAATATATATTAACAAATATTTTTACAAAGGTCAAGTAGTTTTCAAGCATAATTCTTCACGAAATCATGTCTATTTTTTGTGAATCCAACATAAATTTAACATATACCAATATTTTATGGAGTGATTGAAAGATGACGAAGAAAAACCACCTGCTTGAAAAACAGATTCTGGCGAACATTGACCTCATTATTAATCTTATCATAAAAATCGCACGTGGAAAACCCGAAAATCATCACAAGTATTTGGCCGAAATCCAAGCGCTTATTCAAATGACAAGTCCTCTGCTTTTGGAATTGCTCGAAGGAAAACAGGAATATCTGGCGCCAACCTACCAGCAACTCATCAATCAAAAGTTGCCAATCAGTGAATTAAGCACTAATTTTGCCGCGGTAAAAAAAGCCTTGGCAGTGGTTTATCCCTTGCTCGACCACCCTGCCCCGTTTCCCGCTCCGGAATCCGCTCAAGATGCTTTTCAAGAGCCTTCAACGGAAAAGACTATGGAAATTCCTTCGGAAGCTGTTTCAAAAGCTTTCCAGGAGCTATCCGAGGAACCTTCTTGGGATGATTCGCCAGAGTTTACTCCGGAACCTGCTCTGGAAGGTGCCCCGGCCAGTTCTCCTGAACCTGCTCCGGAGCCAGAATCCTCCACCGAAGCAAATGCTGCCGGATACGAGGAAACCGGCCCTGTCTTTCCGCAAGCTGAATTAGCGGCACAAAGACAAGAAAACATACCCTTTCCCACCGAATGTATTCAAATCAATATTAAGGAAAATGTGCACGCAAAGAGAATAAACAGCACGCACGAAACAAATCAGGAAGATAGCACGGAAAAGCTCTTAGAAAAATTAATTGCCTTAATTTATCCGCAGGAAGAAATCATCAAAAATTATGAGCTGCGCAGCATCACCTTTGATTATTACCTGCCGAAACAAAAAATCGCGATTTACCTGAGCTCCCTCCCGCACCGTGTCCCCACCAGGGTAAAACTCATAAGTCAGCACGAAGGGATCAGACTGATCGAAATATACCCGGAGGATTTCCAAAACTCCTTGTTATTATCAGGAAAACTGTCCTCCTCTTTTCACAAGCTCTTCCTTATTAAAAGCATCCCCAACGAAAAAAAGCAATCGTAAAAAGACCTAAAAAGTGAGGAGGATCAAACGTGATTCCTCCTCCCTCGCAGATCTGACAAGCCCTTTATAAGCTATTATTTAAGCGGTTTCTCTACTTTTTTGAGCACCATCGCCGTCCGGCAGGGCGAATAGATCTTGATTCCCTTGTAATCTTTGATCGTGGGAAGATGGTTTGACTCGTAGACTGTTTGGTGGGAGATCCGGCCAAAGCCGCCAAAGCGCTCTTCGTCGGTATCCAGAACGACCTTAAATTTACCGTCTTCATGAATGGGGATCTCCAGTCCGGGGTATGAATCGGTGGGATGAAAGTTAAAGATGAACACAAAATTCTTCTTTTTAAAGGCGACAAGCTTCTTCCTTTGATCGATCCACAACTGGGTTGGTTCAACCCCCATCAGACCCTCTTCGGACACAAAATGAATCATCGCTTTGTCAAATTCGTTCAAATCGTAATACCTGAGATAGTCAGCATCGGCCAAACTCCACTGCCGACGACAGTGTTTGAAGCTCCAGCCGTTACCCTCTCGCGGAAAATCAATCCATTCGGGATGGCCAAACTCGTTACCCATGAAATTCAAATAGCCTTCGGCCCCCATCGTAATGGTACTTAAGCGAATCATCTTATGGAGTGCTATCGCCCGGTCGATGAGCATATTCTGGCTGCCCTTGTTCATATGCCAGTACATTTCTTTGTCCGCCATATGGAAAATCAGGGTCTTGTCCCCTACTAAAGCCTGATCATGGGATTCCGCATAGGCAATGCGCTTTTCCATCGGACGGTGAGTGGTGAGCTCATGCCAGAGTTGGTGCATATTCCAATCATAATCATTCTTTTGGACCGTTTTTACCCAGAAATCGGGCATACCCATGGCCAGACGGTAATCAAAGCCGATTCCCCCATCCTCCACCGGCAGGCACATGCCGGGCATCCCGCTCATGTCCTCGGCAATGGTGATGGCATCTGGCCGGACTTCCTTAATCAACTCATTGGCAAACTGCAGGTAAGTCACAGCCTCAACATCGGTGTTCATGCTGAAGTATTTGTTGTAGTGGTCAAAAACCGTGCCCAGTCCGTTATCCCGATAAAGCATGGAAGTGACGCCGTCAAAACGGAAACCGTCAAGATGGTATTCTTCCAGCCAGAACTTCAGATTGGACAGCAGGAAATGAATCACTTCATGCTTCCCATAGTTAAAGAGCTTGGAATCCCAGGCCCGGTGTTCACCCCGGTCGTAGGTATGGAAAAACTGGTGGGCCGTACCGTCAAACTCATTAATGCCCTCCGCAAAGTTCTTCACCGCATGGGAATGCACCAGGTCCATCAAAACGGCCAGACCCATATTGTGCGCCGTATTAATGAGCGACTTTAAATCTTCGGGTGTGCCAAACCAGGAAGAGGCCGCAAAATAATTGGACACATGATAGCCGAAAGAAGCATAGTAAGGATGCTCCATAATCGCCATGATTTGCACTGTATTGTATCCCTGTTCTTTGATTCTGGGGAGAATGTTCTCTTCAAATTCCTTGTATGTACCGATTGCTTCCTTTTCCTGAGCCATTCCGATATGGGTTTCATATATAAGAGGCGGCTTGGAGTGATCAACACGAAAATCACTGTCCGTCCATGGAAATTCTTCTTCAGGTTCCCAAATCTGCCCACTAAAATCTTTGGTCTGGGGATCTTGGATTATCTTTTTTATATACAAAGGAATGCGGTCACGGCCGTTTCCGTCCCTTACCACATGTACCTTAACCCGACTCTGGTGTTGTAAAGCATCTCTCCCGGGGAGGAAAATTTCCCAAACCCCGCCTTCTTTTCTTTCCAGTGGATGAGCTGTCCTATCCCAGCCGTTAAAATCGCCGATTAAATACAGCCCGTCGGCGGCCGGTGCCCATTCACGATAATACCATCCGTCAACTGAACGATGAAAACCAAAATATTTATGTCCATTGGCAAAATCCTTAAAACAACCGTTTTCCCCTAAAAGCGTCTTTTTAACTTCAAAATAGCGATTCATGCGTAGTTCTAAGTCGTGTCTATATTGCTCCAAATACGGGTCAATTTTGATAATCTTGAAGCCAGCTTTAGGGATTAATTTCTTCTTCTGAATTTTTAATCCCCCCTCCGTCAACTGTCTTATTTTCAATGATTCTTTCATAACATTAATAATTGAAGAGTTAATCATCAGAGCAAACTAATACTGTTATTATTGCTGTTGACTTCGTTGATGATGTAATAGGCCGCGTTTTCTTCCGGCTTAATGTATAAACGGAGAGACTTAATGTCGGATGCTTTATTTCCTTCCAGGAGATAATTTTTCTTTACTTTGTCTATAATGTCATTAACTACGATTTCCCGTCCGCCATACTGGAGAAAGATCTTTTCTTCCGTGGTGATCACCTTGGGTTCGAATTTCCTGGCAGGTTGATCACTGTTACAAGTCTTTCTCGTTTGTCCCTTCTTTTTACTTTGGTCAGCATGCTTAAAACGGGACAACTTATCTTGCAAAAACTGTAACACTTTCCCTTCCCTCCTTGTACTGGATTAAATAATTATTGGATTAATTTTATACAATTCATTACAATATGTCAATTTTGCATAAAAGAGAACCCTGCACAATTAGGCACGGTTCTCATCTTAATTTTTGCTTTTTTGAATTTTTTCATGCTTTCTCTTTTCAATTTTGCTCCAGCAGGATGTTATGGCTGCGCAACCCCGTAATAGCAGGCTTGGGGCGAATTAACAACCCCCTGCTTTTTTAATTCTTTGAGCGCTTTGTCCACTTCTATTATTGATTTATTCCGCTTTTTTATGCCTGAACGCAAGAGCAGACACCAGCACACCGACTTCATATAACAAAAGCATCGGAAGGGCTAACAACACCTGAGACACCACATCCGGTGGAGTCAACACCGCCGCAATGATGAAAATGCCTATGATGACATAGCGCCTTTTTTGCCGTAAAACCGCGGGCGTGATGACGTTCATTTTGGTCAGAATCAACACCATAATCGGGATTTCAAAAATGATGCCAAAAGGCAGCAGGAAGGAAATAAGAAAAGAAAGGTATTTCCCCGCGGAAAGCATCTGATTTAATCCCACACTGAAATGGACTAACAAAAATTGCAAGGCCAGATCAAGCACGACCAGATAGGCAAAAACAATCCCCAGCACAAACAAAAGGACACTGGAAATAAACAGCGGCCAGAAGACCCTGCGCTCCCCACCCCGCAAAGCCGGTAGAACAAAGGCGATAGCGTGCCATAAAATGATGGGCGAAGCCAACACCAGGCCGCCGATAAAGGCGATCTTGATTTGCACCTGAAAGCCCTCGGTGACCGCAATTAATACCAACTCCTGCCCTAATCTCTCCAGGGGTGCCATGAGAAGTCGGGACAACTTTTCCTGCCCGTAAAAAAAGCAGATGCCCATCCCTACAAAAAGAGCTGCCAGCGAAATGATTAGTCTCCTGCGCAGCTCCGTTAAATGTGACACCAGGCTTCTTTTGGGGTCTTGGCAACTACTTTCCATCTTCATCTTTGAGCTCATCTTCAATATCCTTTTTGGCTTTTTTAAACTCGGTCAAAGCTTTTCCGAGGGACCTTCCAATTTCCGGCAGCTTGCCCGGACCAAAAAGAATCAAAACCAGCACCAGGATTAAAAGTAACTCGGGTACTCCTATTGAAAACAACTGGCCCACCCCCGATATATGAAATAGGGCAACGCTCAACTCACTTAATATAATTATACCCGCCATCCCAGGCGAAAACAAGCCTGCATTTTCGGGAACTATGGCAGATATATGGGGTGCAAGTTGAACTGCCGAGCAATTCTCGGCAGTTTAATACATGCACCAGCAGGGGATGTAACTCACTGTAAATAGCATTTTATTTATTCGGGTATCATTAGCAGAGGTTACTCATCAGGCCATTCCCAAGAATTCCTTCCACCTTGGTAAATCCCGCCTGCCTTGCGCATAGCCCATCTCATAGCATGCGGCAAGCTTTTGATGATTTGTTTCCCGGTTAGACACCGCCATTACCTCGGGATAAACCAAAAACGCTTTCCCTTCCCTTTCCAATTCTTCAAGTTCTTCCAGCGTTTGATTGTAAATCAGATGACGCTTACGCATGGCTTCCGCTACAAGAGGATATTTCCGGTAATATGCCCTGATCATAGCCGGGAATTTTAGTGGGTCTTTTCGGTAGCCTTTCGGGCGGGTGAGCACCACAAAGAAACGCTCGAAGCCGTCCTTTTTGGCAATATCAAGAGCGATTCCTCCTCCCAAACCACCATCAACATAATAGTGCCCCTTATAATATGTAGGAGGCATAAAAATAGGCATGGACGAGGAAGCACGTACAATTTTCATCAAGTCCATCATTTCATGAATATCTTCCTTCGAAAAATAGACCATCTTCCCGCTTTCCCGTTCGAAAGCACCAATTCGAAATCGGGCGGGATTAGCTAAAAATCGCTCTAACTCCAGCGGTAATGCTTCATCCGGAGCAGAGGTTTGTTCGTAAATATAATGCGCACGAAAATAACCTTCGCCTTTCAGAAAGGAACCCCACCCGCCAAAACGCGGATCTAAAACCAAATCGACAAAAGAACGCCGCGCTCTTTCCGGGGCGCGAGCCAGATAATTAACCGTGTGTGTGGCTCCCGCCGATATCCCCGCCACATAATCAAAATACAGCTCGTTTTCCAGGAGTACATTCAAAATACCAGCGGTATAACTGGCTCTCATGCCGCCTCCTTCAAAAATCAGCGCCGTATTTTTAATGTTATTTACGAATTCCATTGCTCAGTACACCTCAATCCGTTCGTCACTATCTCAGTTATTATAGCGATAACATCGATATTTTAACATATTTTCATTAAAGCATAAAACCTAAGTTTTTCGGTCAAACATAAAAAAGGGGCCGTCTTGAATGATCAAGGCATGTCCCCTTGTTTATACCCCTAAATACAAATGTGTGAAAAAAGACCGCTCCCCAAGAGCGATCTTTTTGCTACGTGCCGTACTCACTAAATTGTCTTAATAAAAAAAATGGTCGGAGCGACTGGACTTGAACCAGCGGCCTCCACCACCCCAAGATGGCGCTCTAGCCAAACTGAGCTACGCCCCGAAGCCACAATTCATATTATATAATCGAACAAGCCGTAATGTCAAGTGTCATCCCTTTCCTATCTCTATCCAGC
Organism: Peptococcaceae bacterium UBA3937; assembly: GCA_002385735.1. Taxonomy (GTDB): domain Bacteria; phylum Bacillota; class Peptococcia; order DRI-13; family DTU073; genus UBA3937. The sequence continues at coordinate 29,724 of DGEB01000042.1, read as the reverse complement.
AGTATGCTTATTAGCGAATTGACCCTTTATCATGCATCTTGCGCGTATTCATCGCCCCTGTTGCTGTTCTGTAAAGGATTGTCCTTTTTCCGCCTGGCTATAGAAAGCTATAAGTGGTCCCCTGTAAGGATATGCCCAGGGAATATATCTCCGCCTTGATTCCAGCTTTCCGCCACGCTTCCTGCATGGCCCGGCCAATGGCTTCCTGGTTGCGGTGGCAAAAGGCCAAAACCGAAGGTCCCGCTCCGCTCAGGCAACTGCCTAAGGCGCCTTGCGCCCTGGCCGCACCCATTACCTCCTGTAAGCCGGGCACCAGCGGCATCCGGTAGGGCTGGTGCAGGCGGTCCTCCATCGCCTCCCCGAGCAGGCGGTAATCGCCGGTTAAAATCGCGGTCATAAACAAACCAAAGCGGCCCGTGTTAAAAACCGCATCCTGCCGGGAAACCTTCGATGGCAATACCTTACGGGCGGCGGAAGTGGCCAGTTCAAAATCTGGTACCGCCACAATCGCTCGTAAATCCGGTTGGGGTTTTACCTGCCGGTATTTGATGCCCTCTGCGGATGCAATCGAAACCACCAAACCGCCCAGATAAGCAGGTGCGGCGTTGTCCGGATGCCCTTCCAGTTGGGAGGCCAGGGTTACGATTTCTTCTTCCGATAAATCCGCCTCTATAAGCGCATTGGCCGCCACAATTCCGGCTACGGTGAGCGTGGCGCTGCTTCCTAAGCCCCGGGAACGGGGCACTTTCGCTAAAATGGCGATGCGTAAATCCGGGGGCATTTTCCGGCCGGTCTTTTCCAGCACCAGCTTGAAACCCCGATGGGCCAAACTATATCCCGACAAGGGCGTAGCATCCGCCGGAAAACCGGATGCATCAGCCTTGCCGATGCTAAAATACAAATCATTGGCTAAATTCAAAGCGATCCCGGCACAGTCAAACCCTGCCCCCAGGTTGGCGGAAGTTGCCGGAACGCTGACTTTTAACACGGCCACGTTTATCACTCCAGACCTTCCACTCTGATTTGACTGACAATTGCTTTCGTAATCGACATTTCTTTGATTACTTTCAAGGCATCCTGGATATCTTTTTCTTTCACCCGGTGGGTAATCACCGCCAACTCAGCCTCATCCTGGAAACTGCCCTTCTGCACTACGGAAGCCAGGCTGACCCCGTGATTCCCGAAGACCCCGGCAATGCTGGCCAAAACGCCGGGACGATCGATGACGCGAAGACGCAAGAAGTAATTGGTCATCACTTCACCCATGGGCGTGATCGTTCTTCCTTCGTAACAGGTGCAAGCCCGGCGGCCGGTGCTTTTCGTCCGGATATTATTAATCACCTCAAGCAAATCGCCGACAACGGAACTGGCGGTGGGAAGTTGTCCCGCACCCAGGCCGAAAAACATCGTGTCGCCGACCGCATCGCCTTTCACAAAAATCGCATTAAACGCATCGTTGACACTGGCTAAAGGATGCTGCACGGGTACCAGCGCCGGATGAACCCGCACTTCCACATCCTGTCCGTCCGATGAGCCGATCCCCAGCAGTTTGATGGTATAGCCCATTTCCCGGGCATAAGTGATATCATCCGGCGTAATCCCGGTAATCCCCTCCACAAAGACATCTGCTAATTTAACCCGGGTGTGAAAAGCAATGGAGGATAAAATGGCAATCTTGCGGGCCGCGTCCAAGCCTTCCACGTCCGACGTCGGATCGGCTTCCGCATAACCTAATTCCTGCGCCTCCTTCAAGGCTGTTTCAAAGCTCAGCCCGGCCTGCGCCATCCTCGTTAAAATGTAGTTGGTCGTTCCGTTGATAATGCCCATGACCTTCTCGATGTTATTGGCCAGCAAACTCTGCTTTAAAGGATTGATAATCGGGATCCCGCCCCCCACGCTGGCCTCGAAGTATAAATCGACGGCGTTGTTTTCACAGGCCATAAATAATTCATCGCCGTGCTCGGCTAGCAAATCTTTATTGGCCGTAACCACGTTTTTGCCTTTTTCTAAAGCTTGCAGAATATAGGTCCGGGCCGGCTCGATGCCCCCCATCAGTTCAATTACCACTTTGATTGCAGGGTCGTCAATGATCTCCTGCCACTTATCAGTAAGCACCCCCGCCGGTAAATCAACCTCTCGCTTTTTCTGCAGGTTGCGCACAAAAACCTTTTTAATATTAATTGCCGCCTGGCATTTCTTGGGCCATAAGGCCTCGTTTTTCTGTAAAATCTTTACCACACCTTGTCCTACCGTACCTAATCCAAGGATGGCAACATCGATTTTTTCCATGAATTATTCCGCCTCCTTACTTTGTCCCACTATTTCTACCTTTTTCACCCCGCGCAGGGAGCGCAGTTTGCTAATCAGTGCCGCCGGTTCATCTTCCAACTCTCTTGTCTCAATGCTTAAAGTAGTATTGGCCAGGTTTTGCAGAGGCAAGCCCTGATTAATCGTTAAGACATTCCCTTTCATGGCCGCTACCGAGTTAAGCACATCGGAAAGCACGCCCGGTTTATGCTCCAGGATTAAAGAGAGGGTGATGATTTTTTCTTTACCGGTTTCATAGAACGGGAACACCCCGTCCCGGTATTTGTAAAAGGCGCTCCTGCTCAAGCCTATCTTTTCCACGGCCTCATTGACCGTGAAAGCCTCGCCGCGCTGGAGAATTTCTTTCGCCATTGCCGTTTTGAGGATCGCTTCAGGAATAATCTCTTTGCTTACTAAGTAAAAATGCTTGTGTTTCTCTTTCAGCATCGGCAAAACCTCCTGGGTGTCCTTCCTGGGTAGATTTCTTTCTACGTACGGTAGACATTATATCATTTAAAATTTGAATCAGCAATAAATTTCGTTCCTTCTGTGATAAAGCGCGCCCATAAAAAAAATCGGTCAATGCGACCGATTTTTAAATGATGATGCAGATGATCCCACCGCTGCCATCATTCACGATGCGCCTCAAGGTTTCCTTCAGTTTATCCTGGACATTCTGCGGAATGGTCTGCAGTTTGTTTTGGATATTGTCGGTGACCAGTTCCTGCAGGGATTTGCCGAAAATATCGTAATTCCAGATCTGGGACGGGTTCTCCTGGAATTTATCCATGATGTATTGAGCCAAATCAGCGCATTGTCTTTCCGTGCCCATGAGCGGCGTGATTTCTGTGGTAATGTCCGTCCGGATAATATGTAAGGATGGGGCGCTGGCCTTTAGTTTTACCCCAAATAAGCCCCCTTGCTTGATTAATTCCGGTTCTTCCAGGATCATTTCCGACATAATGGGGTTGACGACCCCATAGCCACACTCGCGTACCCGTTCCAGGGCTGCGGCTACTTTGTCATATTCCACTTTGGCAAAAGTCAGTTCTTTCATCAGCCGGTAAATATCGTGTTCGCCGGTGATTTCGAGCCCGGTGGCTTCATTTAATACTTCGTAGAACAAACCATCCCGTGCGGTCATCTCAATGGATGCGGTTCCCGTTCCCATATCCATGCTCTCCAGCACGACTTCTCCGATAAAATCCAAATGGGACAGGGTTTCCAGCGCCTGATCAATATCCCGCAGCCTCCGTACCTGACTGATAATCTCCTGCACGGAACTCTCGAATTTCGATCTTAACCAATGCTCCGATGCGAGTTCCTCGATCCACTTGGGCAGACTGATGTTGACTTCGTTCACCGGGAACTCAAACAACGCTTCCTCCAGAATTTGCATAATCGTCCCCTGGGACATTTGGGCCACATCCACCGGAATCACCGGAACCTCGTAGTTGTTTTCCAACTCCTGCGCCAGTTCAATCGTGTTAACATCGTGAGGTTGCACCGAATTGAGGATGACCACAAAGGGTTTCCCCAGCGCTTTTAACTCTTCGACGATTCTCTCTTCCGCCTCCACATAGTTTTCCCGGGGTAACTCGGTGATGCTGCCGTCGGTGGTCAGCACAATGCCAATGGTCGAATGGTCGGTAATGACCTTCCGTGTCCCCATCTCGGCCGCTTCCTGAAAAGGCATGGCTTCTTCCGACCAGGGGGTGTTTACCATCCGGGGCCCGTTTTCGTCTTCATATCCTTTTGCGCCGGGGATGGTATAACCGACACAATCCGCAAGTCTTACCGCCACCTTCAGTCCTTCTTTGATCTGGATTTCCACCGCCTCGTTGGGGACAAATTTGGGCTCGGTGGTCATAATGGTTTTGCCGGCTCCGCTTTGCGGCAATTCGTCAATCGCCCTTTCCCGGTCATAACTGTTCACAATATTGGGAATGACCAATAAATCCATAAACCTTTTGATAAATGTTGATTTGCCTACCCGAACAGGTCCTACTACCCCTAGATATACATCACCCCCTGTTCTTTCCGCAATGTCACGAAAAATATTTTCCACACTATCCCCTCCTTAAAATTCTTCCTATTTAAAAAGGTGCAGGCTTAAACTTTCCGATCCCGTCATCCCCCCTTAACCAACATTGATGGGACTTAAAGAAAAACTCTTTAGAGTCTGTACAAATTTCCAATTAATGAACAGTACATATATACTGTCCTCTTTAATTATTTATTACTAAGTTCAAAAAAAATGCCTAATTTATGTTCACATCAATCATCCATAAATTAGGCTGGAAAAAATATTGCGCAGCACCTTCGCTGCGCATGTTCTATCCATTTCTGCACTATCTCTTTTTCAGAACTCTTGGCCGGGTACCACCGGTCCTTTGCCTTACCAGTCGGCTTCCCTTACCACTTCCTCCACTTCATGGGTTTTTTGGCGCATCATTAAATCAACCACCGCCTCCCGCGGGTCTTTGTTGTTGAACAATACCTCGTAGGTTTCGCGGCAAATGGGCATGGACACCTGGTACTTGTCGCTCAGAGCGCAGCCCGTCTTAGTGGCCGTAACCCCTTCCACCACCATGCCCACTTTTTTGAGCACCTCCGGCAAGTGTTCGCCTTTGCCCAGCATAATCCCGGCCCGCCGGTTGCGGCTGTGCATGCTGGTACAGGTCACAATCAAATCCCCGATGCCGGTTAAACCGGCAAAAGTAAGGGGATTGGCGCCGGCCGCCACCCCTACCCGGGCGATTTCCCGCACCCCGCGGGTAATCAGGGCAGCTTTCGTATTGTCGCCATAACCAAGGCCGTCGGCGATGCCCGTGCTCAAGGCAATCACGTTCTTTAAGGCCCCGCCGAACTCGATGCCGATTAAATCCGGGTTCGTGTAGACGCGAAACTTCGGCGTCATGAAAAGATCCTGGATTTCTTCGGCCACTTGCCTAGTTTTGGCGCCGACCACCACCGCCGTGGGGATTTCCCGGCCCACTTCTTCCGCATGGCTGGGTCCGGAAAGGACGCTAATTGCCGGCCCTTTTTCCTCCAGTTCCTCGGCGATCACTTCACTCATCCGCAGAAGAGTGCCTTGTTCAATGCCCTTGGCCACATTAACCAGAATCATGTCTTCCCGGACGAGTTCTTTGATTTGACGGCACAGGGCCCGGATTTGGTCGGAAGGTACGGCCAGAACCACGTATTTTTTACCGGTTAAAGCTTCTTCCAGATCGGCCGTCGCCACAACCTCCTGAGGAAGAAGCACGCCCGGCAGGTACGGCCGGTTTTCCCTGCTCTTATTCATCAAAGCCATTTTTTCGCTGCTGCGTCCCCACAGGTGCACCGGGAACCCTTTCTTCGCCAGCAAAAAAGCCAGCGCGGTCCCCCAACTCCCTGCTCCCAACAATGCGACCTTTTTCATCGAACTCCCCCTCGTTTCAGATACTGCGCCGGGTCCGGCCGGCACTTTCCCGGCCGGGCTCCGCCTGTTATTTCACCCCTCCGTCGTCGGGCTTCTGCCCGATTTTGCTTTCGGTCCCCTGATAAAGCCGGACAATATTGGTCTTGTGGCGGTAAAGCACCACCGCCGCTCCGATGAGCCCAAACAGGAAAATGGGCAACGGTTTATGCAAGACCAGCATCATCAGCGGCACGCTGATGGACGCCAGAATCGAGCCTAAGGACACGTAACGGCTAATCCCCACCGTCAGGAAAAATACGGCCAGGGCGATCAGCGTCACATCGGGTGCCAAGGTAAGGGTAACACCTAATCCGGTGGCTACCGCTTTACCGCCCCGGAAACGAAAGAAAAGAGGATAAGCATGCCCAAGCATGGCCATCAGCCCAGCAATTACCGCATAATTGGTATCACC
>DGEB01000042.1:4784-23279 GCA_002385735.1 Peptococcaceae bacterium UBA3937 | reverse complement strand
TACCGAAGGGCATTTCCCTACTACCCGCAACACATTGGTAAAGCCCGCGTTTCCACTGCCGTATTCCCTGATATCGATGCCTTTAACCAGTTTCGCGATGATAATACCGAAAGAAATCGAGCCCAATAAATAACATAGCAGAACTACGATTGCTAAGTCCATCTAACCAGCTCCTTTTACCATGTCCAGTTTCTTCGGCCAACCGTTCCTGCCCTTTGTTATAACATTTGCTTAATGGCCTACCACTATATTTAAAACTATGTTCGCTACTTTTAAGTTTTTTCCTCTCTTCTGCGCACGGTAATTTTTAAAGGAGTGCCTTCAAAGCCGAAGTTTTCCCGCAATTTATTTTCCAGGTACCTTAAATAGGAAAAATGCATCAACTCTGGCTCATTGACAAAGAAAACAAAGTGGGGCGGCTTAATCCCGGTCTGAGTCACATACAAAATCTTGAGCCTTTTTCCTTTCTCCGAAGGCGGCGGGGCCATTTGCACCGCTTCACTGATCACTTCGTTTAGGACACTGGTGCTAATGCGCTGCACTTGTTGTTCCGCGACGAAATCTACCAAGTCGGTAATTTTCACGATCCTTTGCTTCGTCAAAGCCGAAACATAAAGGGTGGGCGCATAGGGCATAAAGGCCAACTGCCGGCGAATCTCCGCGTCAAATCGATGCATCGTCTTTTCATCTTTTTCGATGAGGTCCCATTTGTTGACCACCAGCACCGCGCCCTTTCCGGCCTCGTGCACATAACCGGCGATCCGTTTGTCCTGCTCGGTGACTCCCTCCGTCGCATCCAGCACGATTAAGACCACATCGCTGCGGTCAACGGCTCGTAAAGCGCGGATGACGCTGTACCGTTCCGTGTTTTCCGCAATATTTCCTTTCCGGCGCATCCCGGCCGTATCAATCAGCAAATAGCGCTGGTTTTTTCTTGCAAAGGGCACATCAATGGCATCGCGGGTAGTACCGGCAATATTGCTCACAATCACCCGTTCCTGTCCCAGGATGGCATTGACCAGGGAGGACTTTCCCACATTGGGCCGGCCCACCACCGCAATTTTAATCACATCCGGCTCCGTTTCATCTTCCGGAGGCACGGGAAATTTGCTCACCACAAGATCAAGCAAATCACCGGTATTCAACCCGTGTTCGGCGGAAATACAAACCAGATCCTCAAAACCCAAACGGTAAAAATCATAAAGGTCCGAATTATCCTTAAATTGCTCTACTTTATTCACAACCAGGATGACCGGTTTGGAAGTCTTTCTGAGCTGCGCGGCAATCTCTTCATCTTGTGGTAACAGCCCAGCCCGGCTATCCACCAGAAGAAGGATGACATCAGCTTCGGCCACGGCAATTTCCGCCTGTTTGCGGATCTGATTGGTAATCGAATCTTCGCCGCCGGAAAATTCTATCCCGCCGGTATCAACCACCGTAAAGCTTTGTCCCAGCCATTCGGCATCGCGATAAAGCCTGTCCCGGGTGACCCCGGGCGTATCTTCCACAATGGCCACCCGCCCGCCCGTAAGCCGGTTAAACAAGGTAGATTTACCCACATTGGGCCGGCCTACTATGGCCACAATCGGCTTCGCCAACTCTCAGCCCCCCTTTGCTGTCCTTGCAGTCACTTCTCTGTGCCTTCGCTATTCCTAATTATACCACTAATCCTGCTCCATATCCCTTCCGCGCTGACGGGCACGGTAAGGAGCCGGATTCCTAACTGTTTGCCTACTTCCGCAGGGGTCAAATCATCCAAAAACCTGCCGTTTCCTGATTGTACCGTCGAATCAGGAATCAAAACGGCGCTGCCCGGCGGCAAGCCCTTTAAGCCTTCCAAAAAACAGCTGCCCGTTAACAAGCCCGCAACCGTGACGGACGGGCCAAAAAAGCTGTTCCGAATCCCCTGCAAGCTGACCTTTAAGCCGGATATTCCGTTAAGCCGTTCCACAATAGGCTCCATTACCGCTAAACCCGCAACTCCCGTGGCAATCACAATTTCCCGGGAATGGGCCAGCTTATCCGGTAAAGACAAGGTACCAAACTCATCCCACAAAAGCCGGACCATCCCCACCCCGTTTTCCAACTGGGCAAAATCTTCATAGGCTTCATACGAAGGAAAGGGCAAAGCGGCTAATAGATAAAACTCGTCGGAAGGCCAAAGAAAACGGCTGCCCCTTTGCTCAAGTTCTTTTGCTTGCTGTTCTTCCACCCATTGCACCAGGCGGCGCGCCTCGTCCGGCCGGAAAAGGCGCAAAGGCGAAAGATTCTGGCGAAAAGCGGTCAACCCCACCGGAACTACGGCCAAGCTAAGTACCCCCGGGATTTTGCTTAAATCCTGATAAGTTTGCTTCAGCACCGCACCGTCATTGATTTCCGGACAAACTACCAACTGGGTATGCAACTCAATCCCGGCGGCCGCAAGCTCTCTGAGCACATCCAGCACCTGACCCGCCCGGGGGTTTTGCATTAATTTGATGCGTAATTCGGGATTAGTAGTATGGACCGAGACGTATAAAGGAGAAAGACGCTCCCGTTTAATCCGTTCGAGATCTTCCCGCTCCAGGTTGGTCAGGGTAATATAGCTGCCCTGCAAAAAAGACAGCCGGTAATCATCATCCTTCAGATACAGGCTTTTCCTCATCTTAGGAGGCATCTGATCCACAAAGCAAAAAGCGCACTTGTTGCGGCAAGTCTTAATGCCATTGAAAACCGCCTCTTCAAAATGCGCCCCCAACGGCTCGTCATACTCCTTCTCAAGCTCGTAAAACACCAGGTCACCGTTCTTTTTTAAAACCTCCAGTTGGACCAGTTCATCAGCCCAGGCAATTTGAAACTGGATTAAATCTTCAATGCTTTGCTGATTTATTGTTAAAATACGATCCCCGGCGACGAGCCCCAGTTGTTCCGCCAAGGACCCTGTCTCTACCAAAGCAATCACCGCTCCCGGCACCACGCTCACCACCACTGCCCGAATTCATGTCATTCTTCATTATCCTTTATTCTGTCCCCTACGTCAATATTAGCAAATAAATGGGCTGCTTGTTTCTTCATTTTGCCACTTAAAATGAGCGGCCGGGAAGGTCTTTCCCCTTGATAAGTTTGACCAGATGCAAGAATTTAAAATAGGACTTTTGCGTACCGTAAATCACAATCCGCCGGCCGGGAACGATCAGCCCCAGGCGCCGGGAAAGAAAACCTCCAATAACCATCCACAAGTTAACATAGGGCATCGTATTGACAAAAAGGTATTTTCCCTGGGCATCGCCGCATAAGGCAATCATGCTCCGCATTATGGTTTCGTAAAAAAAACCCAGATTCTTTTTGCCTACAACGTAAACCTCGTTTCCCCACTCGTCAAAACCCATAAAGCGGATCCGCCCGTGGTCCTTGCCCACTTGGGCGTCGTAATAGGGGAGGCTGAGCAGCTCTTTTGCGGTAGCCGGCCTTGCTTCGGGCAGCAAACCCAGATGCAGCGCCGCCGCCGTAACCGAGGAATGGGCACCGCCGTAACAGTTATAGATGATCTTCATTTTTCTTCATCTTGCGGATCAGCCTGCCCTTCGGGGCTGCTTTCAGGAGGATTTGCCAACTTGGTTCGACTTGGTCCAAAGTAATTGGAGAACTCTTTGCCTAAACCGCTGATTTTCGCCCAGGAGCCCTTCAAGCTGCCCGTGCTTAAAAGCAGGAAAGCTCCACCCCCAACCACCGCTATGGCCAGAATCGTCAGTAACGCTCTCCCTACTCCCGGCCGCGCAGCACCGGTTGGACCTACCGGCGCTCCCGTCGCCGCCCCGACCACCTTCGGAATCCCCTCGGCAAAAACCGATACCCCTCGTTCGGCGGCGGTACGGGAATTGGTGTGGGTGCCCACTTCAATCAGCATCGTTTGCGGCCCCAAATCCTGATTATAATTGCCCTTACCGATGTAAATTCCCTTGATAAAGCCGGGATAATGTTTGTCAAAATAGGCCTTAATCCTTTTGGCAAAATCTAAATTGGCAGACATATTGGCGTTTTGCCGGCCGACCACCAAGCGGATTTTAGTACCGGTCTGCCCGTTGATTTCCGTTTTATAAAAATTGGGGTCCGGAATGCCGTCCCGGTGCACGTCAATTAAAGCCACAGGGTTGTCCTTTAACAACTGGACCGCCGTTTTCCGGGAACGATGATAAGCATTGGCGTCATGGGGGTCGTGTTTGTTAAAACTGATGTTGGACTCAACCCCCTTTTCCTTTAAGCTGTTGGCCAGGGTATTACCCACCTGGAGGATTCCCCCGCTTCCCGGCTTACTGTGGGTTCCGTCCGTGGGCACATAGGACTCGTCGGTATGGGTCATGTAAACAGCGACCTCTTTGTATTTGCCGTCCATCCTGGTCGCAGGCTCGGCGTCCCATTCTTCCCGGTAGCTGATTTCCTCCACCCCGACTAACTGCGTAATAGCTTGTTGCCGTTCTTCGTCGATTTTGGTTACTTTGTAGCGCCGGTTGTTCTCGAGAATAAACTCATCGCCGATATAGACCTGCCGCCCCACCTGGTCTAATTCCTTGCCGCTTTCGTCCACTAAGGAATAATAGCTGCCTACTTCCAATTCGTCCTCCCAGCGGCCGAGGTTGTCAAGAAAAGTCATGTTTAAACCGGTTTGGGCCAGGGCATTGTAAACCTTAGGGTTTGTTTCCAACAGAAAGAGCCCTCCGCCCACCAGCAAACAAAATAAACTTAAGGCTAAAACCAACAGATTAATGATGTTTTTCTTCATGTTCATCCCCATCTTCCTTTACCATCTCATTCTCACTTTCCTTATCCACCTGCAAATGTTTGAGCAAGCTGGGCGCGTGCCCTTCGCTGATTGGTCCGCCCTGCAACCGCTCCCGGCTTTCGCCGAAGATCTCCGCTAATAGAATCGCCACCAGGCCGGCAAAAACGATGGAGTCAAAGGCGCCGGCCCCGCCAAAATGCACCGTCCCCGGCACTCCTTTGGAAAGGAGCCAGAAATAATGGATGACATCCAGGCTTAAGACGCCCAGGGTCGCCGCCACAAAGGCGGCCCGGCGGGAACGGCCCAGCACATAGGCGGTAACCCCGGCCACCAATGGATAAACGTATAAGGGGTCCAAAATGGTGCGCCGGTCATAGGGCTCGTTGGTCATCAGGATACTGCCGAGAAAATAAATCAGTCCCGCCGTGACTGCTGTGGCCAGGAGCGACCGGCCCCATTCTTTCGTGGTCCCCGCCCTGGTCAGAAGATAAACGGCTAGCCCCAAGGGCACCAGCGCCCCGCCCACATTTAAAGTTACATTGATATTCCCCCGGGAAAGGGGAATATCGATAAAGCTACCCACAATCAAGGCGCCCAGGACAATGAGGGCCTGTTTGTCCGTAAGTCGCATCCGGTCTAACAAACGATGGGCCAGGCCGAAATAAACCAAAAGCGACACGACGACTAAAACGATCGTTCCTAAAGGTAATCTGGTCATCGGAACCCTCCTTTGTTCAATCCGCATTTTATCAGATTGTTTTCAGCATTTCCTTATACTCCATAGATTTCCCAGCCGGCCGGAAATCTATGCATCTTGATTGTCAAATAGTGGTTAAAGCCGACGATTTGCCATATAATAATAATTGTTAATCTAACCCAAAGGAGTGAATCGCTTTGAATCCAACGGAACAATACACTTGGGATCTTTCCCATTTATACCCCTCCACCGAGGAATGGGAAAAAGACCGGCACGAAATCGAGGCTTTACTAAAGCAAATCGTGGCCAAAAAAGGCACTATTACCACCAGCGCCCGCAATTTGCTGGAGACCTTAACCTTGATGGACCAATTGGGGATTAAATTGGAACGGGCGGCCTCTTACGCCAAGATGAAATTCGACGCCGACATGAGTAATGCCGCCGCGAAAAAGGATTACGAAAAACTGGACATCCTCTACACCAAGATCAGCAGCGCCCTGGCCTTTTATGAACCGGAACTGCTCCAAATGCAGCCGGAAACTTTCCACCAATACATCGAAGAACTCCCGGAACTGGAAACCTACCGTTTTATGTTTGAAAAACTCTTTCAAATGAAAGCCCATATCCTCACCCCGGCGGAGGAAGAAATCCTTTCCCAGATGGGGGCTTTGGGGGGCACTTTTGAAAAAATCTACGACGACCTGACGGTTAATGACTTAAAATACCCGGAAATCGAAGACGACACCGGGCAAAAAATCATCGCCAACGAAGCCCATTACCGTAAGGCGCTCAATTCCCGGGACCGGGCTTTCCGGGCAAGATTCTTCCAAGCGCTTTTAAATACATACGGAAGCTCCATTAACTCCATCACTTCCATCATTTACGGAAATATCCGCTACCATGCCTTTTTAGCCAAAACCAGAAAATATGCCTCTTCCCGGGAAATGGCCCTGCAGCAAAACCATATCCCTATCCATGTGTACGACTCCTTAATTGAAACCGTCCGCAGCAATGTCCACCAGCTGCAGCGCTATCTGGACCTTAGAAAAAGGAAGCTGGGCTATCCCGATCTGCATTTCTATGACCTTTTTGTTCCCTTCACGAAAAACGTGGACAAAACATATAGTTTTGAAGAAGCCCGGGAAACTGTCCTGGCTGCCTTGAGCATTTTGGGAGAAGAATACACCAAGGTTTTAAAGCAGGCCTTTACCGAACGCTGGATTGACGTGTACCCCAAAAAAGGCAAAGTCTCCGGTGCTTACGCCAACGGCGTTTACGGCGTTCACCCCTATTCCCTGTTGAATTTCACGGGCACCCTGGATGACCTGTTTACGATGGCCCACGAACTGGGCCATGTGATGCACAGCTACTACAGCAATCTGCATCAGCCTTATGTCAATGCGGATTACGTGATTTTTACCGCGGAAGTGGCATCCACCGTCAACGAGTATTTCCTCTACCGCTACCTGCTGAACCGGGCCACCGATCCAGAGGAAAGAAACTACCTGCTCAGCATGCACCTGGACAGCATCCGCTCCACCTTATACCGGCAAGCCTTTTTTGCGGACTTTGAAATGCAGATGCACCAACTGGTGGCTGAAGAGACCCCCCTCACCCCGGAACTGCTTTGTCAGAAATACCACGGGCTATATGAGTATTACCACGGCCCCGACTTCACCATTGACCGGGAATTAACCTACGAATGGGCCCGCATCCCCCATTTCTACCGGCCGTTCTATGTGTACCAGTACGCCACAGGAATTTCCGCCGCCATTTGCCTGGCCCAACAAATCGAGCAGCAAAAAGAAGGCGCCCTGGAGGCTTACCTGCATTTTCTCACCACCGGCGGCTCCGATTACCCGATCAACTTACTAAAAAAGGCCGGCGTGGATATGACCAGCTCCGGCCCGGTTCTGGCGGCTATCGATGATTTTGCCAGCTGCCTGGATTTACTTGAGACAACATAATTTTTCTGAGAGGCACAATGTAAAAATAACCACGTCAGGAAATCCATCTTCCGACGTGGTTATTTTTAATTCCTGTTAAGCGAGCTGTTAATCCAATAATGTTGGCCGCGTTCCTTGGAGCGGTTAGCACGTGCAAGAGAGAACAGCGGACTTAGCAAGCTAGCGTCCGCTGGAGCCGAAGCCGCCGCCCCGGTTTTGTCCTATCTCGGCCACGTTTTCCACCGGTACCCATTCGATGGTGGGTACCTTTTGCAAGACGATCTGGGCGATCCGGTCGCCTTTTTTGATCCGGTACTCTTCCTCGCTTGAGCTGTTGTGCACAATGACACAAACCTCGTCCCGATATCCCGCGTCAATGGTGCCGGGGCTATTGGCAATGCGAAGCGGTGATTTTAAGGACAGGCCGCTCCGCGGGCGCACCTGCAGTTCATAGCCTACCGGAAGAGCTACTTTCAGCCCGGTTCTCACCAAAACGGTCTTCCCCGGTCCGATAATTTCCTCTTCCACGGCGTACAAATCCATCCCTGCATCGCCGGGATGGGCATAATCCGGTATTCTGGCCTCCGGATGACAACGTTCCACCATAATTTTGACCTTTTCTGCCACGCTCATCTTTTCCCTCCGTCTGAAAGCTTTTTCTTATCTTTTTTATATATTGATTATATATGAACGTGAACGGTTTTTCCCTGCTTATTTTCTTTTATCTCTTCCTGGGGACAAGGGAGAACAATAATGAATTCGGTTCCTTTTCCGTCTCCGCTTTCGATTTCGATTCTCCCGTAATGTTCGCGAATGATTTGGTAACAAACACTTAAGCCTAAACCTGTTCCTTTGGCTTTGGTAGTGAAAAAGGGCGTGCCCGCCATCAGTTTTTCTTCTTCGGTCATCGGTTTTCCGTTATTATGAATCCGAATCATCATTTCACAACTCTTAGGGCGATACTCCGTACGTATCCTTATTTCGGGATGCGCCTGTTCGATCAATACTTCCATGGCGTTTTTCGTAATATTTAAAATGACTTGCCGGATTTTGTTCAGGTCGGCCTTAATCACTTTTTCACCATCATTAATTTGAAAACTTACATTGATCTTTCTGATGAAAGCATTGGTCTCAATCATGGTTTTGATCGATTCAATGAGCTCATTAATCGTGATCTCTCTTAATTGAAAAGGTGCGGGCTTGGCAAACAACAGAAAATCAGCAACAAACTTATTGATATTGTCCGTTTCCTCATCAATATAGCGGGCGAATTCTAAGATCTTTTCGTCTTCCGCTTTATATTTAATCAATTGGCTAAATCCTTTAATGGTCGTTAAAGGATTTTTTATTTCATGGACTACGCCTGCGGCCATTTGTCCCAGAATGATTAATTTTTCATTCTGCCGTTGCAGTTCATTTTCCTGATTGATCATGGTGATATCAGCCGCGGTGATCATAATGCCGATAATATCCCCCTCCACATTTTTAATCTGATCGGTATGGACCAGCAGCTCTTTCCGGCACCCTTTGAGGGTCACAATGGAAATCCGTAAAAAGTTATCCTTTTGCACCGATTTAAAATAATCGTGTTTTAACCTTTCACTTTTTTCCACTTCCCGCTCATCTTTGATTAATTCAAAGAGGGAATAAACATTTTTCCCGATGATTTCCGACTCTTCCATATCGAACAATTCCGTGGTTTTGGCGTTGCAAGTGATAATAATGTAATCAAGATTGGTGATGATAATCGGATTATTGATGGAACTAAGAATCGCTTTGGACTGCAAATTCAGATTGGTTAAATCCTGCTCCTTCTTAGCTTCTTCAAACATCACCAGGTATTGGTCCTCCATTTTAAAATAATCGGTCATCAATTTCAGCTTTTTCCCCGTATTATCCTGCACTTCCAATAGAATGCTTCTTTCGGTATTGGACCCGGTCAACAAAAGGTGGGGAATTCTTTTCATTTCGCCAAACCGAATGGCGATATCATCCGGAATAAAACCATAGATGTTTTTCAGTTCGCAATTAAACAGGTTAAGGGCCTTAGTGTTAGCAAAGCATAGTTTTAAATCATGCGCATTATACATCGTTACACCAACTGGTAAATCATTGAGCACGTTAATCAAAAATTGGTTGTTATCTTCTAAACGCTCATAAGGATAGAGCACCACGGAGACAAAAATCCCTTTAAAAAGAAAGAAATAGTAAATTGTTTTGAAAAGGTGCCCCACGCCATGAAACACCGACTCAAAGGAAAAGAACATAAGAATGAGCTCAGCAATGATCGCAATAATTAAAGCAGTAAAGATATAATCATAGGCGATTTGCCCTTTTTCCTTTCGTTTCCCTTTTATTTTCGATAAGGCGCGGAGGAATAAAAGGATGACCAGACCTTCGATGATAAGCCGAATAACTGTAATGCCGGAAGGATCTCTTAACAGCGGCAAATAGGCCCGCTGCTGGTAAATCAACCAGGAACAAAAAGATGAAACGAGGACCGTAACCAAAAAAGCGCTCTTCTTTGATAGATTATACTTCTCCCAAACCATCAGGTTTAAAACAATTCCTTCAATAATCCTGCCGAACAGCCAATACCAAAGCGACAATTGATTCTGGCCCGCCACATACTCCGCATAATAAATGGCATGGATCGCATCAAAAATAGCCACCGCTAAAAAACCAAAGCCGATCAGGTGATTCAACTGGTCATTAATTTCATAAGTATACCAGATCGTCATAAAAATAACTAAAGATGTAAAAATACAGACCAGTTCCGCAAAGGTGTGATAAAACAACAAGTTTTGCGTCCATAAATAATTAATAATCAGGCTACAAATCCCTATAAATAACAACGCATAAAGAATTTCCTTATGAAGATTTAATACCGGCGGATTTTTCTTTAATACGATCATCATAAACCATCCTTATAATAAATTAATGACAATTATTTTATCTCAAATTTTGTCGAAAAGAAAATAAATTCTTCATACATAAGATTAGACCAAAAAAAAAAGAAAAAGGTTCTCGTTTTTTTTATATTAAAAACAAATTATTATAGAACCATTTTTTGTTTTTATTTGTCATATTAGTAAACATATCGAAGGGAGTGGAAAAATACTTATGTTCAAAAAGGTGGTTTTACTGACCCTGGTTTTGACCCTACTGGTGGCGACCCCCATCTTTGCAGTAGACAAAATAACCGTTACTCCCGAAAGATCAACCGTCTTTATGTGTTGGGGCTCAGAAATCGGTCTCCATAAAGACAACTTTGTCTGCTATTCCTTCCATGATCTGAAGGATGTTTATGCCTCATCAATTGAAATGAAACTTCAAAAATACGAAAACGGAACCTGGGTCACCAAGAAAACCTGGACTTCCTACTTAACAGGTCTTGGTGTGGACATCAGCCGCTCTTACCCCGCCTCACCGGGAGTATGGCGCACTTACGCCTACCATAAAGCCGGCGGCGAAACGAAAATTTCGTACAGCCCCAATTTCCTGTATTAACCATTCCTTTTGACGGGGCGGATTTTAGCGAAGGATGCTGTTAAGAATTAGAAGTTGTAACGAGGCATGAAAAGATAGAACCTTCTTCTTTTCATGCCTCGGTTTTTAATTCTTCGATCACCTTGATGAGTTCTTCCCGGTCAATGCCCCTGGCCATAAGCCGGTAGCCGATGTTTTTTTCCTGCCATTGGAAATCCGTATAGTCTTCAGTTTCCAAAACAACGGCCTTGACGTTATTATGGATGGTAATTTCACTGACTTCGGTATCCTGGGGCACAAAAGTATTCTTGTTTGATTGCAGGACATCCTGCCTTTGGGTAATCTTGAGATACGCTTCCCCTTTTATAAAAGAGAAGGTTACGCTGGAATACCCATCTTCATTGACGTTCACGTTAATTTGCGGCTCCACCGCGGCCAGGCTTTCCGGCAGATAGTGGGGGTATTGCAAATCAAATAACGCCAACGCCTGGGCTTCTGCGAAGGAAATTCCTCCATAATCGCCCGGCGGGGTGACTGGATTGCGTATTTGCGAAATAACCAGCTCGTTTTCCTGGTTTTGGCCGACCCATTTAAATACCTGATCCCTAAAGGCACTGACTACTTGGGGGTTCATCATACAACAGGTAAAAGCCACGACCAGACCAGCCGCAATATAAGCGAATTTTAGGCCGAAGGGAATCCTTATTTTTTCTCTTTCCAGTTCCGTATCTGTTCCCTCTTTCTCCCTTACAAGCAGCTCTGTCTGATACTTTTCTTTAAAGCTTTGCCACTTTTCTTCCGGATCGACCCCGCATGGCGCCTCGATGAGCGCCTGGAGATTTTCGGAAATGAGCTTATCAAGCTTTTTCATGTCGGATCAACTCTCTTTCCTTACCCCTTTTGAAATATTCCTTTCCAAAACTCGTCAACTTCTTTTCCAGCAACCTGCGGGCCCGGTATAAGGAAGATTTCACCGTACCCAGCGGGACCTGCAGCGTTTCGGCAATTTCCTGATCGGTCAGATTCCAATAATACTTCAAAACCACCATCTGATTAAGGACCGGTTCCAAACGGCAAATCGCCTTGCGGATTTCCAGGTTGGTTTCCTTTTCCATATACTTACGACAGGGCTCGTAATCATCGGCTTTGGTTTCCCATAATGACAAAAAATGCTGCATTAAATCTTCTTCGCCTACCACGATGATTTTTTTATTCTGGTTATAAATATTAATCGCGTGCTTGGTGGCAATGGCCGCGACCCAAGCCCCGAATTTACCAAGGTCCTTTAAAGTAGGCAGTTTCGTATAAGCTTTGAGAAAAGCCTCTTGCGCCGCATCTTCCGCCGTAGCGCTATTTTTTAAGATTAAAAAACAGGTAGAGTACACCTTGGGGTAATATTTCAAATAAAGAAGCCGGAACGCTTCCATTCTCTGGACACCCTCCTATCAGACTGGATTCTAATCTGCGCCAACATCCTTCCTCCGATCGAGGGAACGGTATTGCAGGGCTTCCGCCAAATGCGTCATGCTTATTTCATCACTATTAGCCAAATCCGCAATCGTACGGGCTAGCTTTAAAATACGCTCATGGGCGCGGACACTCAAACCGAAAGTGGTATAGACTTTTCTTAACAAGCTTTTTCCTTCCTCCGACAATTGACAATACTTGCGCACTTCCTTATGGCTCATCTGCGCATTACAAGTAATCGGCATACCGGCAAAGCGCTGCAACTGCCTTAAACGGGCGGAATTCACCCTGGCACGCACTTGGGTTGAGCTTTCCTCTTCTTTATGACTCTGTATTTCCTGATAATCCAATCTGGCCACTTCCACGTGCAAATCGATGCGGTCAAGCAAAGGGCCGGATAATTTGTTGCGGTATTTTTGCACTTGATAAGGGGTACAGGTGCATTCCCGGGACTGATCGCCGTAATAACCGCAATAACAGGGATTGGCGGCAGCGATCAACTGAAACTGGGCCGGATAGGTAATCACAGCCGAGATGCGGGATATCGTCACCTGCTGTTCTTCCAGGGGTTGGCGTAGGGATTCCAGTACATCCCGCCGGAATTCCGGCACCTCATCTAAAAACAAGACCCCGTGGGTGGCCAAAGTCACTTCCCCGGGGGTGGGATTGGCTCCTCCCCCAATGATACTGGCTACCGAAGCGGTGTGGTGCGGTGCCCGGAAAGGACGGCTGGTCACCAGAGGCCTGTCCTTACTCAACAAGCCGGCGATACTATACACCTGGCTTACTTCCAGGGCTTCTTCCGGAGTCAAAGGAGGTAAAATCCCCGGGAGACACTTGGCCAGCATACTCTTTCCGCAACCGGGGGCACCGATCAATAATACATTGTGCCCACCCGCCGCCGCCACTTCCAGCGCTCTTTTGGCCAACTGCTGTCCGCGCACATCGGCAAAGTCATGGACGATTTCGTTTTGTTCCTTCAATAATTGCTCCAGGCTTTGGGGACTCACTTTGGGATATAAGTGCGGCTTTTCGAGAAATTTCACCACTTCGGACAATTTGCGAAAACAATAGGCCGCTTCCGGAGCCAGGGAAGCCTCTCCCCGGTTGTCCTCCGGCACAATCAAGGTTTTATTCTGAAGCTTGCCGGTATAAAGCGCCATGGGCAGAATACCGGGGATGCCTCGGATGGACCCGTCCAGGGACAACTCCCCAGCGAAAAGAAACTGGGGCAAAGAGGCAGTCCGCAATTGTTGAGTTGCGGCCAAAATACCGATGGCAATCGGCAAATCAAAGCCCGGGCCCTCTTTTTTGATATCCGCCGGAGCAAGATTAACAATGATTTTGCGGGGAGGAAAATCAAAACCGGCATTTTTAATCGCCGTTCTGACTCTTTCTTTGCTCTCTTTAACCGTGGCATCCGGTAGTCCTACAATGGTGAATTCGGGCAGACCCCCGGAAACATCTACCTCCACCTCAATCAGATGGGGATCCATCCCGACAATCGTATAGCCGTGAACACATGCCAGCAATGATCTTCACCCCAGAAACTTAGTAAAAATGAAACTAAATAAAAATGGTTTCGCTTCCTTTATCTGTTATTCTACTGCTTATCTTGCCAATTTTCAATAAAAAACTGTCTGGAAGAAAACTTTTTTCCAGACAGCAAAACAGGCTTCATTTTAAGCTATCTCTGACCTATGACCGGTAACCTCGCAGGCAAACAGCTTAAGGCATAATCACGATGTTTGTAACCACCGGACGCAATTTACCGTCGGAAGGACGATTCAATACTTCTCCTTTATACACAAAGGTACTGGAACCTCCGCCGTCCAGGTTGTAACCTTCCTTCACGCCCAATTCAACCAGTTTTTCGATGAGCCGTTCGAGGGTAACCCCGCTGCTCCAATCGGCTTGCCGCCCGTCCACCACAATCATGATTAAATCGCCGTTGGCGTACTCTCCGATAATCGTCCGGGGTTGATTGGTTTTTTCCCATTCCTCGGGAATGGGTTGTTTGACCCCGCCTTTGATGAGGATGGGAATAAAACTAACCCCTTGCCAGGGCTTCTGGGCCATAAGCTCCTCTTCCTTGTTGAAAATACCGCCGATAACCCGGCCCGACCGGTTGGTCCCGACAAAATGCAAATTACCGGGATACGCGTTAAAAGGACTTACTAATTTACCGTCAATTACCACATTGCCTATAAAGATTCCCTGGGGTTCACCGTCCTTCACTTCCGTATAAAAACCGCCGCCGTTGATCCCCAAAATGGCCTTTTTTCTTTGCACCGCTTCCAGCGTGGTTTCCTTCGCCCCGATGGTATCTTTCGCCAACACAACTTTAAAAGCCTTGGGATCAAACAGTTTTACCTTGGCAATAAAACCCCGGTAGCCTAGTTCCTCCAGTTTGAATACTTTTATTTCCACCCGTTTGGATTTATGTATTTTAACCGGCTCACCGAGCATCCTGAGGATCCGGTCTTCATAAATTTGATCCGATTCCTTTTCATGCTTGGAGGCCGTTTGAACCAGGCTGGCTAAAACTTGTTCCTGCTCTTCAAACTGCGATTTCTGCTGATGGGCCTCCTGATAAAAAACATTAAATCTGTTTTCCAACTCATCCACGGTTTGTTGACAAGCATCGAGGGAATAAGAGGTGTCTTCCACAGGAAGCAACAAGCGTTCCGCCGAGGCGGTAAAACCTTTCAGATTAAGGCACATCCCCAAAAGAGGTGCAATAATTAACGCCGCAAGTATGTTCACAATGCGCATTAGGGAGCCTCCTTCAAGATTTCTAAGCTTTTCTCCAGGTCTTGTAACTGCTTATCAAGCAGTTCAATTTTTTTATTCAGTTCGGCCTGGATGCTTCCCGATGAGGACAAGGTTTGATCCGTCTGGCTGATGGCCTCTTTTATGGCGTTAATCTCACTGTTGATACTGGCTAATCTTTCATTTATGGCTTGCATATTAAGGGCATTGGTTTGTTGCAGGTTGTTAATGGTCGTATCAAAATACTGTTTGGTAAAATGATAGCCGGCGTAAACCAGCCAGCCCCAAATACATGCTAAAAGCACCCCGTAGATAAGACTTTTCCAGATTGATCTTGTTTTTTGAGGCGGCCGCTTAACCTTCTTTTTCGGAACATCCTCCTCATGAATAATTATGACCTCCTCATCTCTACTCCGACGCATAAATCCACCCCACTTCCTTTCGCATACCCATTCCATAATCGTATTATTAATTCTTCTTTTCTGCTCAATCTCCTGCCCGCATGCCGTTCCCTTTGTTTTCCATTATTTCGTTCCCGCGCTTGCTCTCCAGAAGACTTTTTTAGAAGGCATTTTTGATTAACTCCAGCCGCTCAACCTGCTCCTGCTCCCCGAACAGGACGCCGATGACATCAAAGCGGCATTCCTTTCCCCATTCCCGGGTTCTTTGCAAATATGCGGCCGCAAGGCGGCGCAGTTTTTGTTGCTTCACCCAGTTCACCGTCTCTTCGGGCAAACCAAAATCGGCCTTCGTCCTGCTTCTTACTTCCACAAAAACCAATACGCCCTGGTCTTCAGCGATAATATCAATTTCACCCAGGGGACAGCGAAAGTTTCTTTCCCTCAGCCGGTAGCCCTGCTCTTTTATGTATTCGGCTGCCGCGTCTTCCGCTTTTTTACCTAAGATAACGCGATCCAACGGCTCCACCTCATCTCTTTACCCCTACATTCTTATCCTTCCGTCTCCCCCAGGATTTTGCCAAGGAAACTCCGCCGGTGGACGGGGGAAGGACCGTATAGGCGCAAGGCCTCCAAATGACGAGCCGTCCCGTAGCCTTTGTTATCTTTAAAGCCATAGCTGGGATAGACCTCATCCAGCAGTTCCATAATCCGGTCCCGGTAGGTCTTGGCAATAATCGAGGCCGCCGCAATAGCCGCACAAGTACGATCGCCGTGGGTAACGCTCTCCTGCGGCACGTCCACCTCCAGCTTCATGGCGTCCACCAGAAGATAATCCGGTCTGACCCGTAAAAAACGAAGGGCCTTGGTCATCGCCACTTTCGTGGCCTGATAGATATTGAGTGCGTCAATTTCACGATGGTTGACCAGCCCTACCGACCAGGCCACCGCTGCTTCCTTGATTTGCTGCTCCAAATGCTCCCTTTTTAAAGGGGTCAGCTTTTTGGAATCATCCAAACCGGGAAGCGAACAATCCGGCGGGAGGATAACACAGGCGGCCACCACCGGTCCCGCCAGGGGCCCTCTCCCGGCTTCGTCGATTCCTCCCACGAAAGCATAACCCTGTTTATAAAGAAATAACTCTTTCTGCCGCAATTCTTGAAACCTTTGCAATTCTTTTTCCCTTTTTTCCGTGCGCACCTTTATCCTCTCCGTTCCGGCTTTGCTCTTTGAGCATCAATGTTCCGGCTCCGCTTTCTTTTCCAGGCTGTCCATGGTAATGCGGCCTAACTTTCCGCCCCGGAATTCCGCAAGCAATACCTCAGCTCCCTTTTCCCAATTGGCTTCTCCGCCGCTTACCAAAAAGCCTCTTTGCCGGCAAATGGCCGTAAGCACGGACAAAGCTTCCCCCTTTTCCTCCACCGTGTACCGGGCGGCAATGCGCCCCGGCTTATGTTCCATCAGCCAGCCCAACAACCACAAGGACAACTCCAGCGGATCGTAAACCGTCTCTTTTATCGCGCCGGTCGCGGCTAACTTATAGCCGGCCACCGGGTCCTCAGTTTTCGGCCAGAGAATACCCGGCATATCCAGGAGCTCCAGATTTTTCTCCAGGCGTACCCATTGTTTCCCCCGGGTCACCCCGGGGCGGTCGGCGGTCTCCGCCGCCCCTTTACCGGCTAAATTATTAATCAATGTGGATTTGCCCACATTGGGGATGCCCACCACCATCAAGCGGATGACCTGATTCCTGATGCCCCGGGCGGCACGGCGTGCCAAAATCCCCTGGGCTTGACCTTTCACCAACTCCAGGATCGTTTTCTTTTCCTGGCGGCCACGGTCCTGCACCGCATCAAAAGCCAAAACGGCGTGCCCTTGCTGCCGGTAATAATCGCACCAGCGGACGGTCTCGGCTTCTTCAGCCAAATCGCTTTTATTTAAAACCAGGACCAACGGTTTTTCCCCCAGCAACTCCTTGAGCAAGGGATTTCTGCTGCTTTCCGGTAACCGGGCGTCCACCAGTTCCAAGACTACATCCACCAGTTTTAAGTTTTCCTGAATCAGCTTTTTGGTCCTGGCCATATGGCCTGGAAACCAGTTCACCATCTGCCCCGCTCCTTTTTGCTTACTTCGTTTTCTCTTGGACCCATCCCCTGGGTCCGTCTTCATTTATTATATCGCAAGATCGAGAGAAATGTTGTCCTGTTTCGGCCTGAAATTGTCCCCTCAATGCCGAAAGAGACTGCGTTAAGCAGTCCCTTTCCCAAATAATTATGCCCTTTCTTTAATCCGCGCCGCTTTACCGGCTAATTTCCTTAAGTAGTAGAGTTTCGCTCTGCGTACTTTTCCTTTGCGTACTACTTCGATTTTCTGCACCCGAGGTGTATGAATAGGGAAACAGCGCTCAACACCAACACCGTAAGAAATCCGGCGTACCGTGAAAGTTTCATTTAAACCACTTCCCCTTCTTTTGATTACAGCACCCTCGAAAACCTGGATTCTCTCCCTGTTGCCTTCTACCACCTTCACATGCACACGCACCGTATCGCCAGGTCGAAAATCAGGAATATCATCGCGTAATTGTTCTACTTCGACTGACTTGATTAAATCCACCGGTATTACCTCCTTCCGCCTAGATGTTCTTATCCCGCCTGAAAAAAATCGGGACAGCGGACCATCCGTTTTCCAGAAAACCATAAGCTCTATCATTATATCATATCATCTTGAACCTTAACAAGTTTTTTTAAATAATTTTATGCTCCCTGGTCCTCCACCATTCTTCACCCAGCAGGCGATCCAAAATGATGGCCGCCGCGCTTCTAACCGATAAATGATTATAAGAACCCGCCCCAAAAACGGGAGCCAGGATATAATCGGCTTCCTCGATGATTTCCTGCGCCATGCCCCAGCCGGTGCCAAAAAGCAGCAAAAAGCTGCGCTCGCCTTCCGGCTCCCCCGGCACCGGCA
>DGEB01000042.1:0-4546 GCA_002385735.1 Peptococcaceae bacterium UBA3937 | reverse complement strand
G
The DNA here is from genome assembly GCA_002385735.1 of Peptococcaceae bacterium UBA3937. Taxonomy (GTDB): domain Bacteria; phylum Bacillota; class Peptococcia; order DRI-13; family DTU073; genus UBA3937. The sequence goes on along the minus strand of DGEB01000042.1, from coordinate 4,545 downwards.
AACGAGGAGCGGTCTTGGCATCCGTCACGATGACCTGGGGCTTGGCCCCTGTTTCAGCTTCAATCGCCCTTTTGACCGCATCCAGGGATTCTTCAACACAGACCCGGGCCAACGCTTCCTTCCGGTCCGGGTTATAAACTGCCCCGTAACCTTCCTGCCAATAAGCGATAATATCCTCCACCAGTTGTTTCTGGGTAGGCAAAGGATGAATAAGATAATATTTTTCCACATCGTAAGTCATGATACAGCGGGCGATATCATGGATATCCAGATTGGTAACCGAAGTGGTAATCCTTTCTTTGTTCTTGTTGTAGACCGGATAATGCAACAGCCCGACAAAAATCCTAGCCATCTTTGCCATCATGCTCCTCCTGCCTGATTTCCTCAAGCAAGCGTTGTTCTTCCGCGGAAAGCTCCTTCTTTTGCAGTAAATCAGGCCTTTTTTGCCAGGTCCTTTTCAACGCTTCTTGCAGCCGCCACTTTCGAATCTCCTCATGGTTCCCCGAAAGCAGCACTTCCGGCACCATCATCCCCCGGAATTCCCGGGGTCTGGTATACTGGGGATATTCCAAGAGCCCTTCATAGAAGGAATCGGAAAGGGGCGAGGCGCTTTCGCCCAACACGCCGGGCAGCAGGCGGCAGACCGCATCAATCACCACCATCGCCGGGAGTTCGCCGCCGGTTAAGACATAGTCCCCAATGGAAATCTCCAGATGGGCTAAAGCCCGGATCCTTTCGTCAAAGCCCTCATAATGGCCGCAGATTAAAGCGAGGCTTTTTTCCTGGGCCAACTCTTTGGCCAACTCCTGGTCAAATTGCTGTCCCTGGGGGGTCAGTAATATAATTTTCCCTTCATAACGGGAAAGATCCCCTAATTCCGTTTCCACCGCATAATACACCGGCTCGGGTTTTAAAACCATCCCTGCGCCACCGCCAAAAGGAGTGTCGTCCACGTTCTGGTGTTTTGAGGGCGCATAAGCCCGGAAATCGATAAGCTTAAATTGCACCAGGTCTTTTTCCTGGGCTCTTTTTAAGATACTGGTATTTAAAGGCCCGTTAAACATTTCCGGAAAGATCGTGAAAATCCGAATCTCCATTTGTACCTCCCAATCCTTCCTGGGGAAAATTATAGCATCGTACTACTATTCATCCAACAAACCGGGCGGGATTTTGACAAGGATTTTCCCCGCCTCCGGATCAACCCGCTTCACCACGGACTTTAGAGCCGGAAGATAGATTTCCTTCCCGGCAGGCGTTTTCACCACATACACATCATTACTGCCGGTCGGTAGCACATCGGTCAGCTCGCCCAGCAGCCGCTCATCTTCGTATACGGCCAGCCCCACCAGCTCAAAAATATAATACGAGCCTTCGGGCAAAGGCCGCACCTCTTCCCGGGGGATTTCCACATACAGGTTTTTTAACTGTTCGGCCTGGTTCATATCGGTGATTTCCTTGAAAGTCAGGAGGACAAAATTTTGGTGGAGCTTAACCGTCTCAACGGTATATTCCACAACCATCTCGGTGGCATCCGGTTTAGGGCGCACGAAAACCCGACGCAAGTCAAAAAAACGCTGCGGATCGTCGGTCAGCGGGTAGATTTTCAGTCCGCCCCGATGCCCATGGGTATTGATAATCTGCCCGATTTTAATGTATTCCTGCATCCTGCCCGCCCTTACCTGATGGCAATAATTTTACCGTCTTCGAGGACAATTTCCTTTTTGGTAATCTCCTCCCAATTGTCCCCCACCTGAATGACCACCGGACCTTCCACTTCCCCTTGCACCACTTCTTTCCCCAGTTCTAAGCTACTCACAAACTTGATTTGTTCCGTCATCTTTTCCTTCGCTGCTTCCCGTTGCATTTTTTCATATTCAATCTGTTCTTTATAGGAAGCGACCTGAGGAGACCCTTTCAGGGTTAATTCGGTGATGGTCTTTTTAGTCCGTTGCTCGATAAACTGTAATTCGGCTTCCAGCTTTTGAATCCCTTCCTGCAGTTCTTTAATCAAGTCATTCTTAAACTTCTCTGTAACAACTGCCTTCACTAAAATCTTGCGTTTAATCTCCAGTTTTTCCATCACAGTTCCTCCATTCTTTTTCATACGGAAAGAGAGGTCGCTCCTGACCTCTCTATTGAACGATGTCCACTATTACCTTTTTGTCTTTCCGGACAGCCGCTGCACGGACGACAGTCCGTATTGCCCGGGCAATACGGCCTTGTTTGCCGATAATTTTACCCATGTCCGGAGAGGCTACATGCAACTCGAGGATAAGAACATCGTTTTCCTCACGACTGGTAACTTTTACTTCTTCTACATCATCAACTAAGGCTTTAGCCAGGGTCTCAACCAGTTCCTTCATTTCAACACCCCCAACCTCTTGCCTTTTTTGCAAAAGGCAAAGGATTCTCCAGTACCTGGAATTTGGTCATTTGTCCAAATTACTTGCCGGCTTTCGCTAAAATCCCCGCTTTATTCAGCAAAGACTTGACGGTTTCTGAAGGTTGAGCTCCGGTTTTTAACCAGTATAAGGCTCTTTCCTCATCGACTTTCAGGACAATCGGGTCTTTAGTCGGGTCATAATACCCGATTTCTTCAATAAAACGGCCGTCCCGCGGTGTGCGCGAATCAGCCACGACCAAACGATAAAATGGCGCCTTTTTCGCACCCATTCTTCTTAACCGAATCCTTGTAGCCATACTTTCACCTCCCTATAAAGGATATCCCTGGAAAAGGATTACTTCACAAAGTAAAAATGATTGGAAAAATAATTATTGGAAAAACGGCAGTCGGGCCATGCCTTTTTTGCCAAGTTTCCCGCCTTGTTGCAGTTGGGCAAACTGTTTCATCATCTTTTGCATCTGTTCAAACTGTTTAATGGTTCGATTGACCTCCTGAATGGAGGTGCCACTGCCCATGGCAATCCTCTTCCGGCGGCTGCCGTTGATAATATCCGGCTTTCTCCGCTCCTCCCTGGTCATGGAACGGATAATCGCTTCCACATGCTTGATGTCCTTTTCGTTGATTTCTACCCCTTGCATCCCCTTGAGCTTACCGAGGCCGGGTATCATCTCGATTAATTGATTTAACGGTCCCATTTTCTGTAACTGCTGCAGTTGGTCCAGGTAATCATCAAAGGTAAACTCGTTCTGGCGGAGTTTACGCTCCAATTCCTGGGCTTTTTTCAGGTCCACCGTGGCCTGGGCTTTTTCAATGAGGGTGAGCACATCCCCCATGCCCAGGATACGCGAGGCCATCCGGTCCGGGTAAAAAGGCTCCAGGGCGTCCAGTTTTTCGCCCATCCCGGTGAATTTAATCGGTTGGCCGGTGACGGCCTTGACAGATAAGGCCGCCCCACCTCTGGTATCGCCATCGAGCTTGGTCAGGATCACCCCGTCCAAACCCAAGGTTTGATTGAACTTTTCCGCCACATTCACCGCATCCTGCCCGGTCATGGCGTCAACCACCAGTAGAATTTCCTGCGGGTGGCACTGCTGCTTGATTTGGGCTAATTCCTCCATCAGTTCTTCATCGATGTGCAAACGCCCGGCCGTATCTAAAATCACCAGATCGAAGCCGTTCTTTTCGGCATGAGCCCTGGCTCCCCTGGCGATATCCACCGGACTTTGTTTATCACCTAAGGAAAAGACGGGAATGTCCAACTGTTCGCCTAAAACCTGTAACTGCTTAATCGCCGCCGGCCGGTAAACGTCACAGGCCGCCAAAAGCGGGCTTTTGCCCTGCTTTTTCATGTGGCGGGCCAGTTTGGCGCTGCTGGTAGTTTTCCCGGAACCTTGTAACCCTACCATCATCACCACGGTAGGGGGTTTGGCGGCTAAGCTAATCTTACTCTGGGTCCCACCCATCAGTTGGGTCAATTCTTCATGCACAATCTTAATTACCTGCTGGGCAGGGGTAAGGCTTTCCAGCACCTCGGAACCAACCGCTCGTTCGGTGACTTTATTGATAAATTCCTTGACCACTTTGTAACTGACATCGGCTTCCAGCAAGGCCAGGCGGACTTCCCGCATGGCCGCCTGCACGTCTTTTTCGGTCAGCTTGCCTTTCCCGCGCAAGTTTTTAAAGATTGCCTGGATTTTTTCCGAAATATTTTCAAATGCCATCGGTTCAACACCTGCTATCATCTAATATTATTTGAGTCACTCGTCTGACGCCTATGCCGCCCAGGGTGTTCGACAGACTTTTGCTTACCAGCTGTCTTCCAGCTTTTGCAGCAGCTCGCCGACCTGTTGCCACAAGTCGGATATCTCCGTGTTTAAGCCGGAATGATCGCCGGTAGCCACCGCCGTTTTTTCCTTTAAAGCCTCCAGCTTTTGTTTCAGTTCCTGGAAGACCGCCTGCCCGGCCAAGTATTTTTGCACCAGACCCAGCTTTTCCTCATACTGCAGGAGGGCCTCATCGGTCCGCTTCAGCAGATCATATACCGCCGTACGGGAAATCCCCTGCAATTCGCTGATTTCCCCTAAAGATAAATCCTGTTGAAAATAGAGGTCATAATATTGGCGTTGCTTTTCCGTTAAAAG
>DGEB01000060.1:1433-16283 GCA_002385735.1 Peptococcaceae bacterium UBA3937 | reverse complement strand
TCCCTATCTGACCGCTCCTAAGGGAACCCCTCTTTTTTGCTGCAGACTGGATTGGTTTTTGTTGCCGGTGCTTTCCTGGTTTTGGTCAAAGCTAAAAACCCCTTAGAAACATTGGGCCGGTGGGGTGGGTGGACATACTCCTGGTAATGTGATGCAGGGGGCCGGGACACAGAAGCCGTAGCTGGGAACAAGCAGTTGAACTTCCAGAATGCATTTAATGACCACACAAACTTGCAATGTACAGGTGACACTAAGAGTTTGCTCGAGAGTGTTGGAAACAACGCAATTACAAAAAAGAAGCGTGCTTTCCGAGCAGTCCGGCTCAACGCCTTGTGGGCAGCAGAGGGTCGCGGTTTTGGTAAAGGTGAAAGTGCGATCCACGGTTTGGTTCGGATTATTGGGGTTAGCGAGCAATATCGGAACAGATATCAAAAGAGTAACCGTGAAGAAACCGCCGCCCGCATCGACACGGGATATTTCGGTACAGGTAATATCCCCGTTTTGACGACAAGGGATCACATCTCCTTCCGCGAAAGGTCCCGCAAAGTTGCTGATAGTAGTATCTCTGGTAAAGTCGTTTATTTGAAAGCAGCTATCATATACTTTATCCACGACAATACACTCTATTCTGGTCGGAGGCGGGCAGCCCTCCGGCGGGCACATACCAGGTGTAATTTGGCTAATCTTAGCTTCTTCCATTATATATCCTCCTTTATCTCATTATTTTGTCTGCTTTATCTTATTAGATATGCCATCTAATTGTTACTGTTTCTGAAGGGAAAAGATATAATTATTCACGCTGAAAAGCCCCCCGGGTCTTAATGACAATGTTTTCAGCTCCGTTGCACATAATGGTAGCCGAGGTTGGAAAGGGTGTAGGCGATGGTTTCCGTGCGAAGCAATTGAGGGTCAAAAGTGATGAATAACTGTTTTTCGGCTAAGTTTACTTTGACATCGTCTATCCCCGGCAGGTTGATCAGGGCTTTTAATAGCTTTTCTTCGTCCTCAGGGGAATCCAGATTAGTGATGGTAACGGGAAGCAGCATCTTTTTCCGGCAAGCATTCTGGAATCCGGATGTGGTAAAGTGGGCGGTATTTTGATACCAGCTCATTTTTTCTCCTCCTTGTTGCTGGGCAGCCAGTTTTTTCTTTATTCTATTCAGGAACGCCGGGCAGTGTTCTTCATGCCTTTGGCTGGCAAAAAAAAGAAGAGGTAAAGAAAACAATAAAACAGGGCCCCCGACGGCCTGTCCCATACTTCCTTTGGATAGACAAAGCGCCAACTTGCCTTGGCTGATTTGTTGTAATTGTGGTAATTAGGTATAGTAGGGGTGAAAAAATGCTCAACAAGGAGGAGGCTTTTTATGCAGCAGAAAACGATCAAGAAGTTGGCGACGGTAGGCTTAAGTGTGTTCCTGGTTTCCCAGTTTTGCTTTGTCGGTGAAGCTCAAGCTTCCTGGGGAGCGGCTAAGCTGCAGGAATTGTTGCGGCAAAAGGGCATTGTGACGCAACCCACCCCGACACCGACACCGACTCCAACACCTACTCCCACCTCGACCCCGAACCCCAATCCGGAACCGGTCCCCGAACCTGTGCCTACTCCTGAACCACAGCCCGATCCGGCCCCGGGGATAAGGGGCGTGTTAGTGAATCAGGAGCAGCAGATGCTGGCGCAGCTTAACTCCGAAAGGGCGAAAAACGGTTTAAAGCCCTTGCAGTTAATGCCTGAATTAACCAATCTGGCCCGTTTGAAAAGCCAGGATATCATTAAGAACAACTATTTTTCCCATGTCTCGCCGGTTTATGGCTCTTTTGCCAATATGGTGTACGATGCCGGAATCCGGTTTTATTCGGTAGGGGAAAACCTGGCCAAAGCAAGGGATGGACGGCATGCGTTCGCTTTATTGATGGCTAGTTCCGCTCATAAAGCGAATATGTTGAACCGGAATTTTACCCATGTGGGCATCGGGATTATTCAGGACACCTACGGTGTTGTGGTGACCCAGTTATTTATTATGAAGTAAATTTTGGCGATGCTGTCGTCAGAATTCTCAATTGTGCGGTTGGTTATACTGGGCAGTTCCTTCATTATTCAGATGAAGGGGCTGCTTTTTTAACAGAAAGCGGGGCATTCTCATATAGTGGTTAGTAGTTTAAATTACAAGGTGGGAAACGGGTATGCCGAAAGAGATGGTTTATGCGGTGGTGCCGGAGCTTAATGGAGTGACCATGACCCTTAGTTCTTTGCCCGGGGAGGAAAGCAGGCAAGGAGCGTTGGTTTTTCATGGGGAGGGGAAGGCTTACTACAAGCGGTTATTGGAACTGATGAAGCTGCAGGTATTAATTAATTTTCAGCAGGGGAAGGATTCCGCCGCCGGAGAAGAGGCGGATGAAGAAGCCGCGCCAAGCAGGGTGCGTATCTTTACTTTTCTGGGCAAACGCCAGGATAGCTTAAAAATGATTGCTTCGATAATTAAACATTGCACCGCCTGCAAAAAGGAGCTTCATTTTGAGATTCCCGGGGCGCTTACTTATCTGAAAAACTGGCGCTATCTCCGTTATTATTTTTCCTGTACCCCGACCGTCATCGTGGAGATTACGAAGGTCAGACCGCAAGAGGAAAAAATGTTCCGCTTTCATATTTATCAAGCCATCATGGAGTATTATGGCACCCTGCTTGCTGCGGAGCGGGTGGAACTGTTTCGCAGTGAATTCTATAAGGTCAGAGAGGACGAAGGAAACGGTGGGGTGATAAAAACGGCCCTGCAGGATGATGTTGCGGAACAAAACCACTATGCAGAGCAAAATCAGGGGTCAGAGTATTACCGCGATCATGATGCGTTGGAAGAACAGCGGTTGGCCGATGATGAAAAATTCGATTCTTTAGGCGAAGTGGTTAGTTTTGATGAGTTCGAGCCACAAGCGGAACAGGAAGAACAAACTGAACCGGCAGAACAAGCCGGCGAACCGCCACAACAAGCGGAGGAGGCCGGACCCGCCGAGCATCCGGAACAAGGGGAGGATGATGAACAGGAGGGGTTTCTACAACAAACGGAGCCTTCCGACCAAGCAACACTTTCTGAACAATTGAAGTTCACAGAACAAACAGCTTCCAAGCAACAACTGAAAGTATGTGGCGAGGCCGTGACGAAGGGAGGAGCAAGCAGAAGAAGAAAGCCAAAACGGGGCGGCGGGAATCTGCAAGCACTCTTTTCCCCGCCGGACGGGCCCCTTTTCCAGTTTACCCCCTCTCTCTCGGCTGAGCAGCAATATTATCCATCCATGCCTCTGCCGGAAAGGGAGCCGATGATTCCTTTCGGTTCGGCTTGCCCTAATGACAGTAGCGATGGCCGCAATCATCCGGCGCAGGCTCAGGGGGCTTTCGTGGGGATGCGGTGTGTGCCGGTAGAACGGGATAAAATGAAGCTGCTTTTTTTAGAACTAAAACCGCATAAAGATGGTTAGGTTTTCATAATTGGCTGGATTTACCGGCTGTTTTTTTTGCGTCCCATGTTATCTTAATAAGTACGGTTTGTCCTCATATACTTTGACAAGGAGGTAGAAAGAGATGAGTAAAAGATTAAGCAGATTATTCGTTCCATTGTTTCTTTTAAGTTTCCTTTTGATGGTTTTTGCACCGGTTACGCAAGGGGCAGTGCTTCAATACGGAAGCACCGCACAGAGTAAGAGTACGGTTATCGCCAAGATTGGCTCATATGGTTCACATATTCAGGAAATCAAAGTAATGCTGAAGGAGTTAGGTTATTTAAACTTTTATGGTAAACCCAGCGCATTTTATGATACAACCACCGGATACGCGGTGAAATATTTCCAGAGCCACAACGGTTTAACCCCCACCGGTGTTGTTGATCAGAACACTTATGATTTACTGAAACAACAATATGCGGCTAAGGGCGGAGATACAAAGCCGGTCGATCCGACACCGGTACCGCAACCGGAACCAAAGCCTGAACCTAAACCGGAACCGCAGCCGAAGCCGGATCCGACTCCGACCCCACAGCCTAAGCCGGAGCCGAAGCCCGAACCCAAACCGGAGCCTCAACCTGAGCCCAAGCCGAATCCGCAACCGGATCCTGTGGCGGGCTTATCTGCCGAAGAACAGCAGATGGTGAATCTGATTAACCAGGAAAGGGCGAAAGCAGGTGTGGCTCCCTTGAAAGTTGATTTAAGATTGGTGCAGAGTGCTCGCCTCAAGAGCAAAGACATGATTGAAAATAATTACTTCAGTCATACTTCACCTACTTTAGGCGGTTTTGCCGCCTTAATCCGGAAATATGCTCCTGATTACAGGTATTTAGGTGAGAATTTAGCAGGAAACAGAAGTGTACAAGCTGCCCATACTGCTTTAATGAACAGTTCGGGACACCGTAAAAACATCCTAAATCCCAACTATACCAGTATTGGCATCGGGATTGTCAATGGCGGACCTTACGGGAAGATGTTTACCCAACATTTTGGCGGTTAAAAAGAGGACAAGCCGGACAAGCTGTTTCGGAAAAGTTTTTTCGAGCAAAAAATCTCAGCGCGCAAAGTCGCTGAGATTTTTTGTGTCTCATGTCAATTTGAATACTGCGGGGAAAATGAAATGAAAGAGTAATCTTTGGTTAAGAGAATAATATTTTTCAGGGAAGGAAAAAAAGCTTTAATCAAAAAAAATATAAAGGGCATATTGTGTAAGTATGTCAAAATTATGCGAAATGGTGCCTCGAACACTGAGGGGGTTATAGTCTGATGCAAAAGAAGCAGTTCCAGTTTTTTTTCTTTACTGCTGGTTCTTGTTTATTGAATATAGGCGCTCCTTACAGTCCTGTTCAAGCAGAAGACACCGGTGGAATTAGGTTTTTCTATACGATCAATAATCAGTGGGGAGGTTTGTTTACCCCTTTTACCCCCGAAGCGGGTGTCTGGTATATGATAACTGCTACCAGAACTTATAACGAAGAAGGGGTTGCCACTTTAACTATCTTTATAAATGGCGAAATGAAAGGGCAAACAACAAGAACCGGTATTGCCGATACGACAAATGTAAAAACGTCTCTGGGATACGATAATAATGGGAGTAGTTATTTTGATGGTACGCTCCGTGACATCGCTATCTACAAACGCGCTTTATCTTCGGAAGAGATAACTCAGCTTTATCTTGCTACCATGAATCCCGAACCGCTAAGCACGGTTGACGGTGCAGTTCTCGATTTGGATGGATCAGAAGGCAAAAACAATCCTCCCACCACCGTATGGGCAGATAAAAGTGGTTGCAATAATCACGGCACGCTTCATAACTTTGGATTTACCGCTGGCGATGGCTGGACGGGGCATGCGTTGGAGTTTGATGGGGTTGATAGTTATGTAGATTGTGGAGATGATGAAAGTTTAAATCTTACCGGCGCCGTTACTATTGATGCATGGGTTAACTTCAGAACGGTGGGTAGCGTTGGTGGTCAAGTGATAGCCGGTAAAGGCCAGGAAACACCGGATAGACCCGGATATAGACTGCTATATAATGATCTAAATGACAAATTTCATTTTGCTTTTTGGGATGGAGAAAAACAGGTGGGTTGGTATCCAAAGGAAACGGCTGGTTTGCAGGCAAATACCTGGTATCATATTGTCGTTACTTTTAACGGGACACAAATCAGATATTATTTAAATGGAAGTTTGTTTTCGTTTTTAAACATCGGAGCTGCCCAAATGGTTAGCAATAATCCGTATCGATTCTTAATAGGTGTTAGCGTTAGTACTACACATCAATTTTTCAACGGTTCTATTGGTGGAGTTCGTGTCTATCCCCGCGCCCTTTTGGACAGCGAAGTCCTGCAAAACTACCTGGCGGAAAAAGACAAGTTCAGGTAAAAACAAGCGTAAGCATAATAAGAAACCGAAATTATTACGACGGGAGCACGTCACAACAAAATAACACGTAAAAAAGGCAACTTTAGTTGAACAACTTGAGTTGTCTTTTTGCACCCTTGTATCCCTTGCTTCATATGATATGTTGACGGAGAAAATCCGGGTCACACATTGTATTAAGGAGGGATTCATTTTGGAAAGGGACTTTATTACCGAAGTTAAACAAGCATGGAACAACCCCGAAGTTCAGGCTTTAGCCGAACGTTGCTTTAAAAAGAAATTTGTCTGCACGCCGGTGATTATGGAAAAAGTTTGTGCTTCCGGGCAAAAATGTTTCCACGACATTCATTATTTATTTGAATCAGACACGGGGGTACCTATCCCCAGTGATGCGTGCCCCATCAACTGTATTGCCAATAATTTGCAGATTATTGGGGTAAACGCTCCTGTTCCTCCGGGCGGTTCGGCGCCGCGCCGGGTAGGAGATTGCATTGTCTTTACTGTTCGTTACCGGGTCCGGGTGTTTTTTGAGTTCTTTGATTCGCAAAACGACAGTATCGAAATGGGGGGCGCTTCCGGTACCTTTGACCGGGAATTGGCGGTGCCGGTTGAAGACTTCCAAGGTGGCTGCGTTTTATGCATGCCCGAGGAAACGGAGATCTGCGTGAGAAGGATTAATTTTGATTGTATCCGGGCAGAGCTTGTGCCTCGGCCGTCCGGTTTCCCGTCCACCTTCCCGCCCTTTGCCATTGAGGTTACCGTAGAGAAAGAATTCTTTGCATTGGAATCCGGTCGTTCCATTATTTGTATTCCGGTTTGCAAGAGAGATTGTATTGATTTGCCGTTCCCCGTGTTACCAGGCGAGTGTGTGCCCTTTGAAAAACCTGCCCTATGTCCCGATTTCTGTGAGGAAACTGATTTAGAACCCGGCCGCTGCGCGGAATGTCCGCCTCCCCAACAGAATAATATTTCTAATAGCTAGAAACCAGGAGTGAGAGGCTAAAGGTTGGAAATGGAAAACAAGGATGTCGTGGAGAAAAGAAGGTTGAGAAAAATACTGGGTCAAGATACTGTTTATAGTAGGTTCTCATATTATACAGCAGATGATTTATTATTTGACTAAGTATAATAAGGAGGGACCTACTGTGCAAGGCTTAGATTTGGTTACGATGGTGAAAGAGGCATGGAGAAACCCGGAAATTCAAGCGCTGGCTCAGCGATGCTTCGCCAAGAAGTTCGTCTGTACGCCGGTGATTATGGAAAAGGTTTGTGCTTCCGGCCGCAAGTGTTTCCACGACATCCATTACATGTTTCGGACGGAAACCGGAGCTCCCATTCCATCCGACGCCTGTCCCATTAATTGTGTGGTTAGTAATTTTGTGATTTGTGGAGCGGAAAAAGAAGATTGTTCGCCGGGGGCATCTTGTCCGAGCAGAATTGGTGATTGTATTGTATTTACGGTAAAATACAAGGTGCGGGTTTGGTTTGAATTCTTTGACAATGCGTCGGGGAATCTGGAAGTGGGCATGGCCAGTGAGTGCTTTACGAGGGAGTTGGCTGTTCCGGTAGAAGATATTGGCCGGGGCTGCATCTTGTGTAATCCGGAGGCTACCGATATTTGCATCAGGCGCATTAATCTTGATTGTATCCGGGCAGAGCTTGTGCCTCGGCCGTCCGGTTTCCCGTCAACATTTCCGCCCTTTGCCATTGAGGTTACGGTAGAAAAAGAATTCTTTGCTTTGGAATCCGGCCGTTCTATCATTTGTATTCCCACCTGTGTCGAAGAATGCATCGATTTACCGTTCCCTGTCCTGCCGGGAGAATGTGAACCCTTTGAAAGACCGGCCCAGTGTCCTGAGTTCTGTGAAGAGACAGATCTGGAACCGGGCCGTTGCGCCCAATGCCCGCCCCCGCAACCGTAAATCGCAAGGTTCGCAAGGGGAGGGCCAAGCGTAATAAGCGTAAGTATAGTAAACTGAAGAAAACAGGCGGTGCGACGAAATCGTTGTGCCGGTCCTGTTTTCTTTTTTTGCATAAAACGGTAGAATAATAAGAAGGGGGGAGCACAATGAAAGAAGCCTTGAATAAATCCTTTTCCTATCATGAGCAAAACGGTATTGAGTATTATACGGTTCCGGCGTTCACCGCAAGCGGTTTGGTAATCCATGCGTTCAGTGGAAGAAACGGGGGCTATAGTGAAGGTGGCTACGGAACCTTGAATTTAGGCCTTTTGACCGATGACGATCCGGAACTGGTGGTTAGAAACCGGAAAAAATTTTGCGAGGTTGTGGGAATAGACCCGAACAGTATCGTGGGGACCGAACAGGTGCATGGGGACCGGGTTTTAAAAGTAACCCAAGCCGAGAAAGGGCACGGCGCTTTAGACAAAGACAGTGTAATCCCAGGGGTTGACGCCCTGATGACCAATGAGCGGGGGGTTAGCTTAACTGCTTATTACGCTGATTGTGTGCCGGTTTTATTTCTGGATCCGGTCTTAAAAGTGATTGGGGTTGCTCATGCCGGCTGGAAGGGGACCTTCGCTAAAATTGCGGCGAAGACGGTGCAAGCGATGGCGGCGGAATACGGCTGCCGGCCGGAATTACTGCTGGTGGGGATCGGGCCAAGTATCGGCCCTTGCCATTATGAGGTTGACGAACCGGTGCTCGAGATCGTCAAAGAGGCTTTCCCTGCCTGGTGGAAGACCTTACTTGAAAAAAGCAACGCAACAGGAGCAACGCATCTGGACCTCTGGGAAGCCAACCGGAAGCAACTATGCGATGTGGGGGTTAAGGAGGAAAACATCACCGTGTGTAGGATGTGCACCTATTGCTTGCCGGAAAAATTCTTTTCGCATCGGGCGGGAATGCCTGGTCGACAAATGGTGGTAATAACGTTAAAGTAAAAGAAGGAAGAAGGACAGTAGATCTTAAGCAAGATTGAGCAGAGGTGGCGTATGGTAAAAATTCTGGTGGTGGACGATGAGCCGAGTATCACGGAATTGGTAAAATATAATCTGGAGAAGGCCGGTTTTGGGGTGGATTGTTTAGATGACGGGTTCAAAGCTTTGGAATACATCAAAAAAGCCCCTCCGGATTTAGTGGTCCTTGATTTGATGTTACCGGGGATGGACGGGCTGGAGGTATGCCGCAATGTGCGGCAGATGGAGAAAACCAAAATGCTGCCCGTTTTGATTCTGACCGCCCGTGCCGGAGAAGTGGACCGGGTGGTGGGGCTGGAAATCGGCGCGGATGACTATTTGACGAAACCTTTTAGCCCCCGTGAATTGGTGGCCAGAGTGAAAACGATTTTGCGCCGGAGCCAGCACTATGCTCCTGCTGCCGCCGCCTTGCCCCAGGAACAAGCCCGGAACATTGTTTATGGCAATTTGAAGATTTATCCGGAATACTACCAGGCCTTTCTGGGAGAAGAAAAACTGGATTTAACGCTGAAGGAATTTCAACTGCTGTTACAACTGGTGGCCAATCCGGGGAAAGTATATACCCGTGACTATTTGCTGGAGAATATCTGGGGCTATGAGTTTGTTGGTGATACCCGGACGGTGGACGTGCATATTCGCAATGTCCGGAAGAAGCTGGGGAATTCACCGGAAGCTCAGTTAATTGAGACGGTGCGGGGGTTGGGCTACCGTTTTAAGAGGTAAGTTTATGTAATGAAGGTAAGGTAAGGGGCGCCAACGATGAAAAAGATTTTATACAAAGCAGGGTTAATTTATACCTTAATTACGGGCAGCGGTTTTGCTGCGCTGCACCTGTTATCTTCCCTTCAACAACGCGCTTTGCACTGGCAGGAATACGGCGGAGTATTATTGGTTTGCCTGCTTGTCTATCTGCTTTTTGTCCTTCATTATGTTAAATATATCGGGCAACTCAACGAACAAACCCGTGCTTTTGCGAAGGGGGACCTGACGGCCAAGGTGCCCAACTTTCGGAACGATGAACTAGGGGAATTAAGCGATTCCCTGCAGAGCATGGCCGAAAAACTGACCCAAAGCATGCAGCAAACCTTGCGGGAAAAGGGACAAATGGAGACTATCCTCGCCAGTATGGCCGAAGGGGTATTGGCTTTTGATTCCACCGGGAAACTTTTGTTAATCAATCGAACAGCAGAGGAAATGTTAAATGTGAGCGGGGAAGAGGTACGGGAGCACTACCTCTTGGAATTTCTGCCCAATCATCAACTTGCCCAGCTATTAAAAAAATGTATCACGACCGGGCAGGAATTAAAAACGGATTTGCACCTATTTTTGGATGATGCCGACTATTATGAAGTATATATCACCCCGATCAAAGGCGAAGGGAATAATGAAGGTAAACAAGTCAACCATGTAATTAATCAGGAGATCAATAGATATGTCTTTCATGATCGCAAGCTCGATGCCGACGATGCCGACTTTTTATTACCACAGGATGAGCTAAGCGGAGAAAGGAAGATCGATGAGCTAATATATGGCGAAGGAGACGAAGCAAATAACGCCGACCGGCAGCAAAAAGAAACCGTAGTGCAAAACCAAGCGGAAAAGGGCAACATTTTTCCGCAGGGAACGGTTATGGTGCTGCGGAATGTCACCAAGCTCAGGCAGTTGGAACAAATGCGGAGTGAGTTTATTGCTAATGTGTCTCATGAATTAAGGACACCTTTAACCTTGATTAAAGGCTTTGTGGAAACTATTTTGGACGGAGCCCGGGAAGACCGGGAATTGACCACGAAGTTTCTGACGATCATCAATAATGAAACCGATCGATTAAATACGCTGATCAGTGATTTATTATTTCTGTCGCAACTGGAAAGCGGCGATATGGAGATTGTAAAACGGAAAATTGACAGCCGGGTTCTCGTAGATAAAATTATTACCCTTTTGCAGCCGGTGGCCCAATCTAAGAATATCCGGATGGAAAGTGAATTTAAATTAGGTGCGGAGTATTTTTATGCCAGCGAAGAAATGATCGAACAGGTGTTGATTAACCTGGTGGATAATGCGATTAAGTATTCCTTTGCCAACGGGGTAGTAAAAATCATGGTGAAACCGTATCGAGAAAAGATTAGGGCTAGCGAAAGCACAGGGCAAGAGAAAATCGCCATCGAAGTAACGGATCAGGGCATGGGCATTCCCAGTCACAGTATTCCCCGGCTTTTTGAGCGGTTTTACCGGGTGGATAAGGCTCGTTCCCGCCAGGTGGGCGGCACCGGCTTGGGTTTATCGATTGTGAAACATATTGTGGAACGGCATCAGGGAAAAGTGTTGGTCAGGTCCCAGGAAAATCAGGGAGCAACTTTTATAATTATTTTACCTAAAGTTTAGATTACGCGTCTTTCGGGCAGGAGATTCGGCCTATTCGTAGAATATAAAAATATTAAGTAAACTTTTAACTGGGCGGGAATAATGTGGTTAAGAGAATTGTCATACTTATTGTGATTATTTTTGTTGTTTTTAAACTTGTCTCCAGTTATCGGCCGGTTGAGGTGATCCCTGTTCATTATGATGAAGTGGAAGACAAACTGGCCGGAGAGTTTTTGCTATTGCGTGACGAAGAAACGGTGACCTCTTCGGTGCGTGGCGTTTTTCAGCCGGTGAAGGAAGAAGGAGAAAGAGTGGCGAAAAATGCGGTCGTTGGATATTTGGAAGTTGTAGGGGGGACAAGCCTGGAAAAAAAGTCTTCCGTCCCGATCAAAGCTCCCAGCGCCGGGGTTCTTTCCTATTGCACCGATGGGCTCGAGCAGATTTGCGCTCCCGAGATGTGGACACAGCTCGATTTAAGCAAAATAGACCTGCAGGCTCTGACGGCCTATTCTCAGACCCTAAAAAGTCAGACTAATAACGATAAAGTTAACGAGGATAATGGGACCATCAATATCGAAGCCGGGCAAAGCCTTTTCAAGATTGTGGATAATTTGTCGCCCTGTTATTTCTATTTAATGGGGACCGGAGCCTATCCGGAAAAAGTGAAAAAAGAGGCTACTGTTTCCGTTCGTTTGGATAAGAACAAAGAAAAACTTTACAAGGGCACGGTTGTAGATATCGTACGCGAAGCAGGAACTTACCGGGTGTTGATCAAGGTTATCGATGATTTTGTGGGGGAAAAAAACCGTCAAGTAACGGGAGAACTACTGGTCAGCAGCTATAAAGGGATTGTGCTTCCGGAAAAAGTGCTGCTCTATAAAGATAATCAATATGGAGTCTATGTTTTCCAAAAAGGCCGGGCTCGTTGGAAAGAGGTGGAGCGGATTGCTCAGTTTGATGAAAAGGTGGTTGTTTCCGGTTTGGAGGAGGGGGATTGGCTCATCGCCAACCCGGAAAAGGTGCAGGACGGACAGTGGGTATGGCGGATGAATAATTAATCAAAACTAATTAAAGATCAATATGCAAAAGAGGGTGTTTTCGTAAGAATGGTTGTTCAAAATATTGCCGAAAATCTGGCTGGAATTAAGGAAGCGATTCGCCAGGCTTGTGTCAAGTCGGGCCGGGATACGGACACCATAAAACTGATTGCGGTTTCCAAAAACTTTTCGGGGGCCGAGATCGAGGCTGCGTATCGGGCGGGGCAACGTTTTTTCGGTGAAAACCGGGTGCAGGAGTTGAATGCCAAAATCGACCTGCTTCCCCCGGAAATTGAATGGCATTTCATCGGCACCTTGCAACGGAATAAGGTAAAAAACCTGATTGGCAAAACAGCTTTGATTCATTCGGTGGATTCCCAGGCCCTGGCCGAAGAAATCAACAAGCAGGCCCAAAAGAGAGCTTTGTTGGTCGATGTGCTTTTACAGGTGAATATTGCCAGGGAAACAACCAAACATGGTTTTGAAGCGGAGAAATTAATCGAACAAATAGAGGAAATTAGCAAATTATCTGGAATAAAGATAAAAGGATTAATGACCATTGCTCCTTTGGTTGAAAATCCGGAAGAAGCGCGACCGGTTTTCCGAGAGTTGAGAATGCTTGCGCAGACGATTGAGCGGATGAATTTACCTACGGTGGAAATGCGTGAGCTTTCGATGGGGATGAGCCACGACTTTCAGGTTGCCGTGGAAGAAGGGGCAACTTTGGTTCGGATAGGCAGTGGTATTTTTGGACGAAGAAATTATTAAGGAGGTAGCTTTTTATGAGAGTTATGGACAAGTTTCTTGATGTCATGGGATTTGGTGAAGCGCGGGAAGATGATTTCATAGGGGAGAGCGAGTCGGTTGAAAATTTGGCTTCGGAATGGAATCCGAGACAGCGCTCAAGAGCGCAGCTCGTCTCCATTTCCTCCAGCAAAGAGCAAAACAAGGTGATTTTGCTCGAACCGCATACTTTTGATGACTGCCAGCAAATTGCCGATCACCTGAAGAGCAAGAAAATTATCCTGATTAATCTGGAAAACATTGACAAAACGACCGCCCGTAGAATCATCGATTTTGTGGGTGGGACGGCTTACGCTCTGGATGGATGTTTGCAGAAGGCGGGAGCAGGAATTATTATCGCCGCGCCAAGCAACGTGGCTGTTTCCGGCGAATTGAACAGTGAAAGTCAACCGAAGGAAGTATTTGCTTGGATTAATGCGATCTCGAAAAGCTCGGAGGGAAGGAGGAGCTTGTATTGAGCTTAATTGGCATAATTGGGGCTGGCGTCATCGGTGAAATGGTCGTGCGGTCATATTTAGCGATGGGGGAAGAGGAAAATAGTCTTTTGGTATGTGACCATAAAGAAGAAAGGTTAGAATATTTACGTGATACATATGGTGTGCAAACTACTTTAAGCAATGAAGATGTGGCAAAAAAATGTGATACGCTGGTTTTAGCAGTTAAACCACAAAATCTGGATGAGGTTGTGGAGCGTTGCGCCGAGTATTTTCATGTGGCCAAAAAATTGTTAATTTCAGTCTTAGCGGGGGTAACCACGCAAAAACTGGAACAGCTTTTTCCGGGTGGAACGAGGGTGTTGCGTGTCATGCCCAATACCCCCGCCCAGGTTGGTGCAGGGTCCATTGTGATTGCTGTGGGCAAATATGCGGAGGAAAAAGATATTGAATTCGCGAAAGGGCTGTTTGCCGCAATGGGGCGCACCATGGTCCTCCCCGAGAAGCTGATGAATGCCGTTACCGGTTTAAGCGGCAGCGGGCCCGCTTTTGTCGCTTTGATTATTGAGGCCTTGGCGGACGGCGGAGTGGCGGCTGGGCTGCCGCGGGATGTGGCCACAAAGTTGGCGCTGGACACCGTTGCCGGGACGGTTATTTTACTGGAAGAAACCGAGATGCATCCGGCGCAATTAAAAGATCAGGTTTCGTCACCGGCCGGGACCACCATTTATGGTCTTTTGCAAATGGAAAAGAGCGGGGCAAGGGGCACGATTATGGAAACGGTTTTGGCGGCAACGAAAAGAGCCGGCGAATTGCAGTGATAGCCATCTAAGCAGGAAATGGTCTCCGAAACAGTTCTCCAAAAAAATCAAAGGAGGTTTACGCGAATGTTAACACCGTTGGATATACATAATAAAGAGTTCAAAAAGGGTGTGCGTGGATACAGCATCGACGAAGTTGATGAATTTTTAGATGAAGTAATAAGAGACTTTGAAATATTGTACAAAGAAAACCTGGACCTCAAAGATAAAATGCAGAAGCAGGAAGATAACATCAGTAAATATAAAGAGATCGAAAAAGCGATGCAGAATACTTTGGTTTTAGCCCAGAAAATCTCCGAAGAAGTAAAACAAAATGCGCAAAAAGAGGCCGAGTTGCATATTTGGGAAGCCAGGAAAAAGGCCGAACAAATCATCAAGAAAGCGGAAGAGGAGATTATCAATAGTGTCAAGAAAGTGGAGAGACTGCGCGGGTTGGAACAACAACTAATTATCAGGATTAGAACTCTCTTGTTGGCGCAGATCGAGTTGCTGGACAGCTATGATTCCGAAGAAGAGAACATCGAAAAGAAGATCCAGAATGTGTTACAAGCTGATCCGGAGGAAGAAGCGGCAGGAGCGGTATTCGA
>DGEB01000060.1:0-1246 GCA_002385735.1 Peptococcaceae bacterium UBA3937 | reverse complement strand
AGGAGAATTAGAAGAGGTAGAGGAACTAGAAGAAGTCACGGTAAATGAAGATGATGATGTGGTAGAAAAAAAGAACAAAGGGAAAAAAGGATTGATCAGTGAAAAAAGACTTGGTTTGATTAAAAAACTCGGCAGAAAAGCCGGGGAGGAAGAGGCAGGCAAGAAAAAAATCTTTGCCAAAAAAGAGCACAAGCCAAGGAGAGATGAGCAAGAAGCAATTGTAGTGAAATCCGGTGAAAAAATGGGGTTTTCCAAGGATGTCAGAATGGATCTTGAAGAAGACGACCACGGGATTACAATTTAGAATTAAAGTTCAACCACGGTCGAGTAAAAACGAAATCGTTGGTTTGCAGGGGGATGCTTTAAAAATAAAGCTTACGGCTCCTCCCGTCGATGGTGAGGCCAATGAAGCGTGTGTGCGTTTTCTAAGTGGCTTTTTGAAAGTACCTCGTCAACAGGTTAAAATTGTCAGTGGCCAAACCAGTCATTATAAAATAATCGAGATTGAACATTTCACGGAGGATGAATTACGCAACCGTTTGCATGGAATTCTGTAGTTGTGGGGTTCGGGCTACCCGTCATAACGCAGGCGATGGCTGGACGGGAAAAGCATTGGAATTTGACGGGGTGAACAGCTATGCGCTGATCGCCAATTCACCAAGTCTGGAAATAACCGAGCAAATAACTTTTGAGGCATGGATTAAGCCGGATAATTTGACCGACAAGCATAGTATTATTTGCAAAGATTATGGAACCAGTTGGCGGGGTTATGAGCTTTGGACTAATGGAACAGAGCTGGAATTTCGCATTAATCCAACCCCCAGCAGCAGAGCGATGCGTAGTTCAACGGGTATGGGTCTTGTTACAGGTGACTGGCAACATATTACGGCCACCTTCGATGGCACGAATATCAGGTTTTACAAAAACGGTCATCTGGTTAGCACAGTAGCGGCAGAAGGGCAGTTATACAATAGTCCACATGATCTAAAAATCGGAGTATATTATGATATCAACCAACTCTTTTTCAAGGGAGAGCTTGCCCGCATCCGTATTTACCCCCGTGCCCTTTCTGACAGGGAAGTCCTGCAGAATTACCTTACGGAAAAAGATCGCCTCCAGGCTTGAGCTTAAGAAAGCTGAAAGAATTGGAAGTAATAAATAAAGAATAAAGATAGGAGCAAATATCAATAGTGATTTATCCCAACGTAAGCCGATTAAGCAGTCGTCCTGTCTCTTATACACATCT